>RFNT01000099.1 GCA_009927045.1 bacterium
TTGAGGCTTTTGGCTTCCTCTTTCAGTCGCAGGAGACGGCTTTTCAGGAGTTCTAAATCATTCTCCAAAAAGGAGGCTCGGGCCGGATCTTCATCTTTCGCCCTTTGAATCGCCTTTTCTAGGTCGGTTCTTTTTTGAATCATCTCAGAAGCCCTGTGTTGAATTGATTCCAACCGAGGGTTTGGTTTTTTCTTCGTGCACGCCCCCAGGAAGATGAAAGCAACTAGTACTACAACGTTAAAAAAGTGAGTGTTTTTCATGGTTTCCATTTGTTTGCCAAGTAAAGGATTAAGCTCAAAACCAAGCTGAGCACCAATGAACTGACTATCGGAAAATAGAAGGAAAAACTTTTCCCCTCAATTCGAATATCCCCGGGGAGTTTGCCCAGCTTATCTGAAACACCTAAGAAAGAAGCCCCTGCGACCAAAAGCCCCAAAAGCACTAAGACGCTGCCTGTTAGGATTAAAAACTTTGCCGCTTGCATGATAAAATAACAACTCCGATGCTGAAATACTTTTCCGGCTTTTTTATTTTTCTCCTAGTCAGTTGTTCCAGTCAACATCAGCGCACTTCTTTCGAACCTACTTTTTTTTCTCAACCTGAGGAAGCCCTGTCTTCGGCTCAGCTCCTAGAAATCGAGAAATTGGAAGCTAGCTCCCAGCTGCCGCCGCTTGGAAAAAAACGACTGATCGATTTGTATCAAGTGGAGCTGAATCATCTTTCACCCAAATCCGATCGAGCGTCGTGGGTTCGGGATCGGATGCAAACCTTAAACGCTGAAATTGAACCGTTACAACTTCAAGTGACTCGTGAAGCGACTGTTCCCCCGGAAACTGAAAAAAATTTAGATAAGAAGACTTTACTCATTTACACACCCCTCAAAAAGCAGGTTCAAGCGGCCTACCAAGCCTGGAACCAAGATGATAACGAAAAAGCACTTGTCTTAGTTGAAGAAATTATTCGCTCTGAGTTGTATTCACAAGAAGCAGAACCTTCAGAGCGCAACCGTATCCTCAACTTATATTTTCGAGTTGCTTTCGATTTGAGAAGGTTTGAAACCTGTCAAAAAGCCTTTGATTTGCTCAAAGCCAACATGGCTTGCAGTCCGGAGCTCTCGCAAACGGCTGAAGTATTCGCGATTTATCAATTTGTTGAAAAAACTCCTGCATTGGCCAAACAAACTCTTCTAGAGGCTTGTGAGACCGATTCCTCCGTTTCTGCCAAACTTCGAAGAGCGTACTGGTTGTTTCGAATGTCAGAGCCCCAGAGTGACGAACAGGCCAAATACCTAAGGGAGCTCGAGAAGTTCCCAGTCCCTGGGTACTATCATTACTTAGCGGCTTTGCATTCCAAAAAACCCTTTCAGTTACCAGCCATACAACCGCGATCCAAAACGACTTTAGTGATGCCCGCTCAGGTTCACGAATGGGTGCAGCAAGCGGAGCAACGAATCCAGTTGGGATTAAGAAGAGACGCTTCAAACCTCCTATTGCGTGCAAAAAAGGAACTGCTCAAACAGCCGGAGGAACAACTGGCCGGATTGCTCTATGTATCTCAGCTGTTCCAAGCGGCGGGTAATCACTTAGAAGCAATGAAAATCGTGAACGGTTTGTTGCAGGGAGAAGAAACAGAAGCCCCAGGGCAAGGGATTACCGAATCTGCACTGGTTTCAGAATTCATGCGGCTATATCATCAGCCCTTCCAACCGTTTGTAGAAGCTGTGGCAAAGAATTGGGGGGTAGATCCCGATTTTGTGTACTCGATCATGCGACAGGAAAGTGCCTTTAATCCAGGTGCTGTATCGGTGGCTGGGGCACGGGGGCTCATGCAGTTGATGCCGGCTTTGAGCAAATTTCTCATGCAGCAATGGAAGACTCCGGTGCCATCCAGCAAAGGCTACTTATTGAGAGGCTTGGAAAACATTGGTCTAGCCACTTATCACCTCCATCAGTTGAATCAAATTGCTCCCCATCCAGCACTCGTAGCTGCTGCTTACAATGCTGGAATCAATCGAGTGAGCTCTTGGTGGGTGCGTTCTGGACAGTATCCCTTAGATGTCTTTGTGGAATTTATTCCAGTGAATGAAACACGAAATTACGTAAAGCTCGTTTTGCGCAATTTGATTTACTATAAAGGTCAAAAAAATGAAGGCAGAGTCAGTTCTGATCTCTTCGCTTTGAGTCTTCCCCCCCCGCCGTTTACAGCGCGCTAACACCAGTGACAAACTTTGTCGTTCACCTCCCAAATGTCTAACAGGGGTTGCCCGTATTCTTTTTGGTATGGGGTCTGATTTACCCAAGAAATAGTCTGAGGGGCTGGCACCCCCTTTGCTCCTTATCCTCCAGCAAGCAAGTGCTATCGGCTAGACCGATGGGCACTCGCTCTCAGTAAACGGTTCAAGTGCTTCAGGGATCAAGGGGCAGCGGTTCATGCAGAAAAAAGCAGTTTTAGCGTTACTCGCACTCATCTCGATTTCAGCTTGGTCAAAAGATCCAAGTATAAATCAAAGAAAAGTAAAAAGTCTCAATTATCCCCCATTACCCAGCCACTTGCTGAATTCGAAGGCAACAGTGCCAAGCACAGTATCTCAGTTAGATCCTCTGATCAGTCAGGATTGGGGACTTTCGAGCATTGGACTTTTTGAAGTGTTTACACCGCTCATTCAGCCCTTGAAGAGTGGGATTTCAAGCTGCTCAAAAAACGTAGTGGTTGCCGTAGTTGATACCGGCATTGATTACACGCATGCCGAACTGAAAGATAATTTGTGGGTGAATTCCGGTGAGGTAGGAGCTTGGAATCCACCTCCTCAAATGGCAAGTCTCACGACTTGTAGAGATAAAAGCTGTAATGAAATCGATGATGATAATAATGGATTTGCCGATGATGTCGTGGGTTGGGATTTTGTAAATGATGTGGCTTTGCCTTTTGATACTCATGGACACGGTTCGCACATTGCTGGAATTATTGGTGCCACAGCAGCTAATGGGCTTGGACTTTCTGGAGTGTGCCCCAGAGTCCGCATTATGGCTCTTAAATACTATGATAGTAGTGGAGCAGGATTCAATAATCTCCAGAACACTGTAAAGGCATTCCACTATGCCAATAAAATGGGTGCTCAAATTATCAATTATAGTGGTGGCGGAGCGGAAGCA
>RFNT01000013.1 GCA_009927045.1 bacterium
AATTTAAGCTGGAGTTCTGGTGGCACAGGGACTGTGAATTATCAAATTGCGTATCAAACGGGAGCTACAGCCCCTTCAACTTGTAGCTTAGGCACAGTAATTCCAGCTGCTACTCAAGGGGCTGCCAACTCTCGTTCAGTAACTGGCCTCTCAAGCAGCACGCAATATAGCTTTCGAGTTTGCGCTACCAATGGCGCGGGAACGCTGACGGCAGGAGTGACAGCAAGTGCGACAACTTCTGGAGGGAGTAGTCCCGGCGCTCCCACGAATGTCACTGGCACAATTGGCAACGCGCAGGTTGCTCTGTCTTGGGCTGCTCCTGCCAGTGATGGGGGAAGCAGTATCACTGATTATGTGGTTCAATATGCCGCCGAAGGTTACACCACTCAGTCTTACACGCTCTCGCAAAGTTCGAACTATGCTGACTCGTGTTCCTCCAACACTGCGTCGAGTTTATATGATGGAAACCTAGGGAATGGTTCGGGTACGAGTTCAAGTTCTAATGAGTTTGTCCGTGCTGATTTGGGAAGTGCAATGACAGTTGCCCGAATTCGTTTGTCTCCCTTGCCTCAGCACTGTGGATGGGGTCCCAGTTATCTGAACGGGAAAACTTTGCAATATAGCTCTGATGGAACCAACTGGACCACTTACGTGACTATTTCTGGAGTCACTGAGGGAGCTTATAGAGACTATCTTCCGGACGTCACTGCAAGGTACTGGCGAATTCAAAGTAGTAGCAGTTGGTTGGGCGTGGGCGAGTTTGTGATTCAGACAGGTTCTGCCCAAAACTGGGTGACATTCGATGACGGCACCTCCACTGCGACGAGTGCCACTTTGACTGGACTCACGAATGGAACAGGCTATGTTTTCCGAGTAGCGGCAGTGAATGGAATCGGGACTGGGAGTTACAGCATTAATAGCGCTTCCTTGACACCCTTAGCAGTCGCCGGTGCTCCCACCAGTGTTGCAGGAGTCGCCGGTAATGCACAAGTATCACTGACGTGGGCGGCTCCCTCGAGCAATGGGGGGAGTGCGATTACGGATTATGTGATTCAGTTTTCCTCCAACAGTGGAACTTCCTGGTCAACATTTAGCGACGGGACCTCCACCGCGACGAGTGCAGCTGTAACAGGGCTCGTGAACGGAACAGCTTATGTTTTCCGAGTCGCTGCAGTGAATAGTGCTGGCACCGGAAGTTACAGTACCAATAGTGGGAGTGTGACCCCCACAGCCTCCACTCCGGGTGCCCCGACGAGCGTTGCGGGTACTATTGGAAATACTCAAGTGTCACTGACGTGGGTGGCACCTTCGAGCAACGGGGGCAGTGCGATTACGGATTATGTGATTCAATTTTCCTCGAATAGTGGAACCTCCTGGTCAACATTTGGCGACGGGACTTCGACCGCAACGAGTGCAACTGTAACAGGGCTCGTGAACGGAACAGCCTATATCTTCCGAGTCGCTGCTGTGAATAGTGCTGGCACCGGAAGTTACAGCAGTAACAGTGCTAGCGTGATCCCCAGCACTACTCCGGGTGCCCCTACTACTGTGGTTGGTAATGTTGGGAACACCGCAGTGCCTCTCACTTGGAGAGTTCCCTCGAGCAATGGGGGCGGTGCAATTACGGATTATGTGATTCAGTTTTCCTCCAACAGTGGAACCTCCTGGTCAACATTTAGCGATGGGACCTCCACCACAACGAGTGCCACTGTAACAGGGCTTACGAACGGAACAGCCTATATCTTCCGAGTCGCTGCTGTGAAT
>RFNT01000192.1 GCA_009927045.1 bacterium
ACTTACGACGGCAAAGGAATCCTCCGTAGTGAACACCGGATATTGAGAAGGTTCTGAAGTAGGGGCCTTAAAAACAAAGCGAGAGCTTTTTACGACTGGCTCTAGGAAATAGAGTACCACTAGGAGCGCTCCTACCAAAAGGGCTCCCAATCGAGAAGGCGTCAGTGAGTCTTTCCAACTCACTGTTACCTATCCTTTTTCTTACTCACTTTTTTATCGGCTTTTTCGACTTTATCAGCTTTGGGAGCTGCAGCCTTTTTAGTGGGCTTATCCTCAGCATCTGCTTTTGCCTGTTTCTTCACAGGTTTTTTATCTTCAACTTTTTTCTTATCTTCTTTGGGAGCTGCCTTTTTTCCCTTAGCGGACTCGGGTCCTGGTAAATACTGGATCAAGCACATGGGAGCGCAATCCCCACTCTGGGATCTGCCAAACGGAAGATTTGAGTGTAGCCCCCTTGGCGATCTTTAAAACGAGGTGCTAAGTCAGAATAGACTTTGTCCAAAGCAAGACGGATTCGGTTGTGTCCAGGTTTGTTCGTTTCCGTGCTTCCCAACAACTTTACGATTTGGCGACGAGAAGCGAGATCCCCTCGTTTTGCAAGGGTTACAACATGCTCGGCATACCAGCGCATGGCCTTTGCTCTACGAGTAGTCGTTTTGATCTGTCCGTGCTCAATCAGGGCTAAAGTGAGATTGCGGAGCAAAGCCACTCTGTGACTTGGTAAAACCCCTAATTTATCGCCTGCTTTTGCGTGTCTCATACTGCTTTCGAAGGGAACCTAGAGTCTTAGTTCAGGTTTTCCGCTCCGTCCTTTTTCTTTTTGTTAGCAAAATAGGTCTCTGGGTCAAAACCCTCAACCTTAACTCCAAAACCTAACCCCATTTCGGTGAGGATTTCTTTGATCTCATTCAATGACTTACGACCAAAGTTTTTTGTCTTGAGCATTTCTGCTTCTGTTTTTTGAACCAATTCACCGATGTACTTGATTCCAGCGTTCTGCAAGCAGTTAGCTGAGCGAACTGATAGTTCCAACTCATCCACTGTGCGATACAGGTTTTCGTTGTTTTTCTCTTTTTCAACAACGGGCTCAGTGATTTCAGGTTCCAGAGATTCATCAAAGTTGATGAAAATGGAGAGCTGATCTTTCAAGATTTTGGATGCGAAAGCTACGGCATCTTCCGGACGAACGGATCCGTCAGTGTGAACTTCCATGTCCAGATTGTCATAGTCGGTGCGCTGTCCGACCCGAGCATGAGAAACTGTATAGTTCACTTTTCTTACGGGAGAAAAGAATGCATCGAGAGGAATGACTCCTGCGGCCAGATCTTCTCGTCGAACACTTTCTGCAGCTACATAGCCTTTTCCGAATTCCAAGCGAAGCTCTGCTTTAAACTTGCCTTCTTTTCCTAAAGTGGCAATGGGCTGGGTAGGATTCAGCACTTCAACAGTATCATCCACTTGAATATCAGCTGCTGTGACCACTCCGGGGCCTTTTTTCTCGATAGTGACCGTTTTGGGTCCTTCAGAATACATTTTGAAGCGAACTTCTTTTAGATTGAGAATGATGTCAGTAACGTCTTCTTGAACATCTGGAAGCGAAGAGAACTCATGCATGACACCATCAATACGTACGGTGGTGACCGCTACTCCTTGGAGCGAGGAGAGTAAAATGCGTCGCAGGCTGTTTCCAATCGTGACGCCAAAGCCTCTTTCCAGAGGTTTTGCGGAAAAACGCCCGTAGTTTTCAGAGAGGCTCTCTCTTTCTACTTCTAATCCACGAGGTTTAATTAAACTGCGCCAATTTTTCGGGGCAAGATTCAGTTCCATTGTTACTACTCCTTAAAAATTATCTTGAGTAAAGTTCGACCACGAGGTTTTCTTCGATGGGAAGCGTGACTTGACCTCTTTCAGGTAAATACTTCACACGACCAGTAAACTCGCCAGCGTTCAGTTCCAACCAATCTGGCACTTCACGTTTTTTCACGTTTTCTAATGCTCTCAGAATCGGGGTTGCTTGTTGGCTTTTGGGGCGAACAGTGATCACGTCATTCACTTTCAGAACGGTGTTCGGGACATTCACCACTTTTCCGTTCAACAGGAAGTGAGAATGTAATACTAACTGACGGGCTTCTTTGCGACTGTCTCCAAATCCTAATCGGTAAACGACGTTATCCATTCGACGTTCCAAACGTTGCAACAAGTTGTGTCCTGTTGCTCCTTTGGTGCGATTGGCTTTATCAAAATACATACGGAATTGACGTTCCAGCATTCCGTAGATGTGTTTTACCTTTTGTTTTTCTCGCAGCTGCAATCCAAAGTCGGAAAGCTTCGTACGTCTTTGCCCGTGCTGTCCAGGTGGGTATGCACGTCTTTCAAAAGCACATTTGTCACCAAAACAACGATCGCCCTTTAAAAAGAGCTTCATGTTTTCGCGACGACACAATTTACAAACTGAAGTAGTACACCTAGCCAATTTCGACTCCTAAAAAAATTAAACTCTTCTTTTCTTTGGGGGCCTGCACCCATTGTGAGGAATGGGGGTAGTGTCGCGGATATAAGTAATCCGTAACCCTGCCGCCTGTAATCCACGCAGAGCGGTTTCTCGGCCAGCTCCTGGACCATTCACATACACAGAGAGAGAACGCACTCCGTGATCCAAAGCTTGTTTTGCTGCGTCTTCCGCTGCAATTTGGGCTGCAAAAGGAGTGCTCTTTCGAGCGCCTTTGAAACCTTTTCTACCCGCAGAGGACCAGCACAAGACGTTTCCAGTCGGATCAGTGATTGTTACAATCGTATTGTTGAAAGAACACTGAATAAAAGCATTTCCCACGGGAATATCTTTCCGGGAGCTTTTTTTCTTTTTCGGTTCTTTTGCTACCGCTTCTTCTTTTTTGCCTTCAACTGGCTCAGCTTGCGTTGTCACTGATCGTTACTCCTAAAAAAAATTATTTTTGAACCTTCAATTGTTTTCTCACTGCCACAGTTTTTCGAGGACCTTTTCGAGTGCGTGAATTCGTGTGGGTTCTTTGTCCTCTCACTGGAAGATTTTTTCTGTGACGTAAACCTCTATAGGTTTGCAGATCCAACAGACGTTTGATGTTGGAGCTGACAATACGACGAAGTTCCCCTTCGACGGGATGATTTTTTTCCATGTGTTCACGAATACGATTCACGTCTTCATCAGACAGTGCATCTGTTTTTGTATTCGGATCAATATTGACTGCTCTCAAAATGGAGTTGGAGAGACTGCGTCCCACTCCGTAAATATAAGTCAGACCAATCTCAATGCGTTTATTCCGTGGAAGATCAACACCTGCTATACGAGCCATTATCCTTGCCTCTGTTTATGGCGGGGATCCGAGCAAGAAACTCGAACCACTCCACCTCGCCTAAATACGCGACATTTATTACAAATTTTCTTTACCGAAGACCTTACTTTCACAGTACCCTCTTTAAATGAAGCCCCTATTTAGGCTAATCCCCATTAACTTGTCAATTCATTGATTTAGCGTTTTTCTTGATTGAAAACAGCCCCATTTTTGAGGGGCGAGGAGAGGCTTCTGACACGAAGCAACTAGCAGTGACTCAACAAGTCAAAAAGCCAAGAGTTTCAATACTCTAACCCCTATTTAGCCCTGTACGTGATTCGACCTCGGGTCAAATCGTAAGGGGAAAGTTCCACAGTTACTTTGTCTCCCGGAAGAATCCGAATGTAATTCATTCTCATTTTTCCGGAAATGTGAGCCAACACTTTTTGTCCAGTGGACAATTGAACGTTGAACATCGCATTGGGAAGGGGCTCAATCACAGTCCCTTCAACTTGGATTAGATCCTCTTTGGCCATAGGCTCCTCTTTTTATGGTTTCAGAATCAAGAGATTTCTCTATCTCGTGTAAAACAGAATTCCACGCTGTTAAAATTTCTGGCTCATTCTCTGTGATAGCGATCGTGTGTTCATAGTGCGCGGACAACCCACCATCTTCAGTAGTCACTGTCCACTTATCAGCAAGTACTTTCACTCGATGCGTTCCTTCATTGATCATCGGTTCAATGGCTAAAGTCATTCCTGGTCGCAATTGTAAATTAGAAGCCCCCGCTTCGTAATTGGCCACTTGGGGTTCCTCGTGAAGTTTAGTTCCGATTCCATGTCCCACAAATTCTCTGACAATCCCATATCCGTGCGGTTTAATGGTTTGTTCAATCGCACGCGCAATATCTTTCAACGTGTTTCCAGGTCGTGCGGCATCAATAGCTGCATACAAAGAATCTTTTGTCACTTGCATGAGCTTCTTGGCTCTTTCAGAAACTGTACCCACCCCGAAAGTCACTGCGCTATCCCCGTAAAAACCTTCAAACACCAAACCAAAATCTAGTCCGATAATATCTCCATCCACTAATTTTCTTTTCGACGGAACGCCATGGACGACCTGATCATTGACGGAAGTGCACAAGGTGTGTGCGAATCCCAAGTAGCCTTTAAATGCAGGCTTTGCTCCGAAAGAAAGCGTGAGCTCTTCTGCAAGTTGATTCAGTTCAAGTAAAGTGACTCCAGGTTTTGCAAATTTAATCAGATCGATCAGAACACGTGCGACGAGTTCTCCCGACTTTCGCATTTGAGCAAGCTCTCGAGGTGATTTCACTTGAACCATTAAGCGAGCAACTCCATCAATAAATTCTGAATTTTTTCCGGGGCCTGATTGGCATTCACTCTTTTTAGGTTGCCCTTCTTGGAATAGAAATCTACCAAACCTTTATTTTGGGAATGGAAAACTTCTAAGCGGCGCTTCACGACACTTTCTGTATCATCCGAACGCTGAACCACTTCGCTGCCACACGCATCACATTTCCCTTCGTGTTGAGGACGCATGTGACGAACGTGATAGGGCTGGCCACACTGTTTGCAAACTCTTCTTCCCGTTAATCGCTCAACAAGTAGATCGTCAGCAATTTCAAAGAGAACTGCAGAACGGATTTTTGTGGTCGACTGTGCTTCCAAAGCTTCGGCTTGGGCTACGGTTCGTGGAAAACCATCTAAAATGACATGTTGATGAGGCGCTAGGTTTTTTAGAGTTTCCTGAATGAGCCCAATCATGGTGGTGTCGGGAACCAACTCACCATGATCCATAAATTTTTTAGCTTCCACCCCTAAGGGGGTTCCCTCTTTAATCGCGGATCTGAGGATGTCTCCAGTAGATAAATGTATGAAGTGATCGTGTTGCGTGAGCTTTTTAGCTTGAGTACCTTTTCCGGAGCCCGGAGCTCCTAAAAAGACCGTCAGCTGCACACTAACCTCGACGTCCGCGGAGCTTCGCGTTTTTCATGAAGCCTTCATAATCGCGGGTTAATAAGAAGGTTTGAATTTGGGCCACGGTATCCAAAGCAACCCCGACCAAGATCAGAAGGGTGGTGCCCCCGAAGAAGAAAGAAACTTTAAATTTCGTGATGAGAAAATCAGGAAGCAAACAGACAAGAGCAATGTAAAGAGCCCCTCCGTAAGTAATACGAGTGAGCACTTTATCGATGTATTCGCTGGTGTTTGCTCCCGGACGAATTCCCGGAACATACCCACCATTCTTCTTGAGATTCTCTGCCACTTCCGTCGGATTGAAAACTACTGCCGTGTAGAAGAAGCAGAAAAATACAATCAAACCCACAAATAAGCAGTAATACAGAATGCCTCCACGGCCCAAAGCATCTCTGAGTTGGTCAGAAAAAGCGTTGGGAGGAAGAAAAGTAATTACTGTGAGAGGGGCCATGAGCAATGAAGAGGCAAAAATCGGAGGGATCACGCCGCTCGTATTAATTTTCAGAGGCAAATGGGTGGACTGTCCGCCATATAACCGACGGCCCACTTGTCGTTTTGCGTACTGGATGGGAATACGTCGTTGTCCCTGTTCCAGGAAAATGATCACGCCAATTACGCCCACCATGAGAGCTAAAATAATAACCAGGAGCAGGGGAGAGAGCTGACCATCTTTTACCATCTGCCAGGTTTGTTGGGCCCCAACGGGAATCCCCGCTGCAATACCGGAGAAAATGATGAGGGAAGCTCCGTTACCAATCCCCCGTTCCGTGATTTGCTCACCCAGCCACATGATAAAGGAAGTTCCTGCGGCAAGTGTGATGACTGCAACAAACTTGAATTGAAGACCGGGTAGGAGCACGTAGCTCTCGCTCTCTGCACTCATGAGCGCGCTAGCCATTCCAAACCCTTGAAAAAGGGCCAGGACCACCGTGGCATAACGAGTGTACTGATTGATTTTGCGCCTTCCTAACTCGCCTTCTTTAGAAAGTTGGCTTAAGTAGGGCCAAACCACGGTCAATAATTGAAAAATGATCGAGGCACTGATGTAGGGCATGATTCCCAGAGCAAAGATGGAAGCGTTTTCTAAAGCCCTTCCAGAAAACATGTTGAGCATGCCAAAAAGAGTATTTTGATTGCTTTGGAAAAAACGAGAAAGGGTGTCCGTGTTGATTCCTGGTACGGGAATGTGACATCCCAAACGATACACTGACAACAAAGCCAGTGTGTAAAAAATGCGACGACGGAGTTCGGGTATTTTAGTGAGACCTTCGACTGCTGCCACCGGATGCGTCTCCTTGTTGTGTATTAGGCCTTTTTATCCTGCGGAGTAGCTTCAGCAGTTTTGATTTCCTCTGCTTGGCCCCCTGCAGAGTTGATTTTCTGCACAGCGGATTTAGAGAATTTATGCGCTTTCACAACTAGCTTTTTCGTTAAATTCCCTTCACCCAAAACTTTCAAAGCACTGTTATTCTTACGGACCAAGCCTTTTTCGGCAAGCTTTTGTAAGTCCACCGTTGCGCCAGCTTCAAAGTGACTGTCTAGAATGCCCACATTGACCACTTCAAACACCTGACGATTCGGACTTTTGAATCCCCATTTGGGCAAACGACGCGCAAGAGGAGTTT
>RFNT01000253.1 GCA_009927045.1 bacterium
TGGGTTCAAACCATTTTTCGTGTAACTGATGGACGCCGTTCCACCGCTTAAAGAGACAGGGGACCCTGCAATAGAGGCGGAAGCTACTGGATCTTGACAGGACAAAGTTACTGTTGCTCTTTCACCCGGCTTCACCTTTTGAGGCGCAACTACTAACGAACACCTGGGCGCCGGGCTGGGCGCACATGCCAGGTTTACCGAGCAAGTAGAACTCATCCCTCGCGAGCTAACCACGGCCTGAATTTGCTCTGAATTAGGAGTGGTCTTACTGTATGTCATTGTTCCGGTTCCATTCCAACGGGCCGAGAGCAGTACTGTTTGGCCAGCAATGGTTGCGGAATCAACTCGGTTTTGAGTTGTCAAAGTCAAAGTGGTGCTCTGTCCACTTTGTATTTGTGTAGGATTAGCAGCAAGTTGGCAGATGGGAGGAAGGGGCACTTTGGGAAAGAGTTGTTTAGTACAAGTGGTTGTTCCACCCGGCCCCGTCAACACAGCAGAAAAAGTTTCTTCACCACTCCCATTTTTTATTCGGGTTGTTGAGAAAGTTCCTGTTGTTGAAGCGCTCGGTGCAGGTGAAAAAGTTATTGGTATCGACCCATTTAATACCGCAGAGGTTACTGAGTTCTTAGCAGTCACTGTTACTGATACAGGTTCATCAGGCTCCTGAGTGTCCGGGCTGATAGCTAACCCACATTCGGGCGCCTTGGGATTATAAACTCTCACCTGGACCACTTTCGAACACGTAAAATTCCCGTCATTTTTTGGTCCCACAACCCGACCGCTGATGGTCCATTGGCCATTGGCGTAATCGGAATTGGCTTCCTGAACTAAGTTAGTTAGCTGGCCAGGGCTTGAAGGTGCCACCAATGAAAGAGTTGATAGCACTCGGGTCCCGGGATCACTGCTCTGAAGGGGCAAGCTGATTGAACCTCCATTCAATTCCGCACTGCTGATCACACCTGTTCCATGCATGGTGAAGCCAACACTTTGTCCTCCACTCACTTGATCCACTGCACTGATGTAACATGTTGCAGGAACAGGGGCCTCCAAGGGCACCAAAGCTAAAGTGTTTCCAACTCGTACTTCTAGCCCACTTACCAACAAGGGATAAATCGCATCCGTCCGGTACTTGATGAATTGGATTGGAACTGAGGCTACGGCCTGGGAATTCAAAACCCCGCTCGCATTTGTAAAGTGGCTACTAGCCTCCGAAGCACTGATGAGCCCCAAAGCACCCACCCCCAAAAAGCCACTCTGCTCCAAATCGGCCTGTGACATGATTTCCAATGATCCGAGCTGAGAATTATCAACTGTGTAATCACTAGATCCCCGCTGTCCAGAGGGTGTGCACGCAGTTCCTACGATTGTCTTTTTTCCAGCCACACAACTCGTGATTTTATTGACATCGGAACAAGCGGAAACATCCA
>RFNT01000208.1 GCA_009927045.1 bacterium
TCTGCGACCGTAAATGGAATCTAATTTTTTTCCACGCGGCTTGTAAGTAGTGTTGGGATTGTAAACATAGCCTGGATTCTTGGACGCCCCAGCCCGAATAGAAGCTAAAGAGGCTGAAGTGAGCATACATCCCGATGAACCCGCAGGGGTTTGACTGGCCAGAAAGCGTTGGAAGTTTTTTAAAGAAGCTGCAGAAGCTCCACCCATCACACACAGACCACATCCCCCATCAATTTCAGGTTTCGGCTGACAATCTCCCTGATTCTTGCATTGAGCTGCACAGCAATTGCTATGTCCAGATTCGTGAAGAGCCACATCGGCAGAACATTGCTGTTCAGAAACCGTCGAGAAACTGGGGCTCCCCGAAGGGCACAAATTGGAGCAACCCGATACCGGATCCTTCACTGGATCTTTTCCACATTGGTAACTTGGGATAGGGTGTCTCACAAACGCTTGGATGGAAGCTACTTTATTGCCTCCCTCCAGCCAGGGAAATGCTTTTTCTAAGTTACAAGCAGCGGTGGCTTGTTGCTCTAAAGTCCCCGGATCATCTGAATAATCATTTCCCCACCAACGAAAAACGGGAATGACATGCACGTCAGCTTGAGCATAAACGTCAACAATCCGTTTTACGGAAGCCATAGCACATTCCAATGCTGGACTGTCTTTAGGTAAAAGAAAGCAGTAGGGCTTTGCCAAGGGCAGACGATCCCCTCCGCCAGTTCCGCCTGGTTGCGGAGATCCGGCAGGAGGAAACGGGGGAGGATCTTCAGAAGCCTCGTCGACGCTACTGCTGGAAACGCTTCGATCATTTTGTGTAGCTTTTGGGGGCGAAGCAGGCATCAGGCGTTCTGTGGGAGAGAGCGCCTGAGAAGAGGAACTGGGGCTACTATTGTTTAACCGTTCTTGAACTTGAACCCTTGGGGGTGTTTTTTCTTGGGAAATAGAATTCATAACCATTGGATCCAGAACCACTGCGTCGGGGGATTGCCCCTTTTGAACAGTGATTTTATCGAGCTTTTGGCTTTCAAGTCCCGCTGGACCGTTTCCGTTATGAGGATCCATTGCCGAACGGCGCAAGGATTGAGAGAGCACTGATTGGAGTGAGGGCGTCGAGTAACCGCGAGCTGAAGGAAGAGACGAGTCAGGTGGAATCGAGAGGGAGGACGAAATTCCTTGAGGGGTTTCAGAAAGCGGTTGGGGTGAGAAAGTATCTTCACGGCGCCCCTCTGTACGCCGCTCCTCTGCTGTCGGGTAGGGCAGATCTGGTGTTGAGGGTTTGGGGTTCTCTGAACGCGTGATATCGATGGTTTGGGAGGGAGAGTTAGAATCCGGGAGAATGGCTTCAGAAGTCGGGGGAGAAACCACAAAACTCTCAGCTTTTGATTCAGTTGATGGTGCGGATGTTTCAACTGGCTGAGAGCGCACGTTTCGAGGAGGGTCCGATGAAACCAAGAGCCACCAGCCGACTCCTAATCCCGCAATAGCCCATCCGAAAAGTTGTTTTTTACCCGGCATATTTCCTCGCTCTCTTTTCGGCTAAATGCCGCAAGGGGCATAGAAAAATTTAGGGTGACGCTTTTATGGAGTGCATACGGGATGCCATGCAAACAACGCGAGGCGCAACCGTATTCCTTTCGTTAACAATGTCGAGGGAATGATCTAAGCTAGTGGGCCTATGCATGCATTACCTCTCATGATTACTGTGTTGTGTGTTCTGGCCATCGCCTATCGCACCTACAGTGCATTTTTAGCTGCCAAAGTATGTGTATTAGATGATTTAAGGAAAACTCCCGCTCACGAATTTAGGGATGGTCAAAATTATCATCCAACGCATCGCTGGGTGCTCTTTGGACATCACTTCGCTGCGATATCCGGCGCAGGTCCTCTCATCGGTCCTGTGTTAGCAGCTCAATTTGGATATTTGCCGGGCTTACTGTGGTTGTTGGTGGGAGTTGTTTTAGCGGGAGCTGTCCAAGATTTTGTGGTGCTCGTGGCTTCAGTGCGCCATCAGGGAAAGTCGCTAGCGGAAATCATTCAAAAAGAACTGGGGCCGGTTGCCGGATTTGCAGCAGGGATTGCAGTTTTATTCGTGCTGATAATCGCTCTTGCGGGTTTAGGACTAGTAGTGGTCAACGCCCTCAGTGAAAGTGCATGGGGAACTTTTACGATTGCTATGACGATTCCAATAGCTTTTTTTATGGGCCTTTATGCTTATGTTTTACGTCCTGGAAAGTTAGGTGAAGCGACTTGTTTTGGAGTCGTTGCACTTTTGATTGCAGTGGTCGCAGGCGGTGAAATTGCTCATTCTCAGTGGGCTTCTGTTTTTTCCCTCAATAAGAACCAGTTAACTTTGGCTATTATGCTTTATGGTTTTGCAGCTTCTGTACTGCCGGTATGGCTGCTCCTGTGCCCGAGAGATTATTTATCTTCTTTTTTAAAAATCGGCACCATTGCATTTTTGGTGATTGGAGTGATTTTAGTAAATCCCCAATTGCGATTGCCTCCGCTGACAGAATTCATTCATGGAGGGGGCCCCATCATCTCGGGTAAAGTATTTCCTTTCGTGTTCATCACGATTATGTGTGGTGCGGTTTCAGGGTTTCATGCTTTGGTAGCTTCTGGCACTACCCCCAAGATGGTCGGGCAAGAATCCCACTGCCGAATGATTGGCTATGGGGCTATGCTGATTGAAGGCCTAGTGGGCATTGTTGCATTGATCGCAGTCTCCAGTCTGCACCCAGGAGATTATTTTGCAATCAATGTAAGTGCTGAGCAACAAAAGGAACTGCAGCTGATGGGCTATCACCTAGAGGAGCTGCCTGTCTTGGAACAAGAAGTTCAGGAAAAAGTACAAGGAAGAACGGGCGGCGCAGTGTCTTTGGCCATTGGGATGGCCAAAATATTTTCCCGGATTCCAGGGCTATCTGGTTTTTTAGCTTATTGGTATCACTTCTGCATAATGTTCGAGGCCCTTTTTATTTTGACGACAATCGATACAGGGACTCGAATTGCTCGTTTTGTGATGCAGGAGTTTCTCGGCAAGATAGATCGAAGATTTGCTCGAGCTGATTGGCTTCCGGGTTCCGTACTCACTTCATTTCTCACCGTAGCGGCGTGGGGCTACTTCATTTACACGGGGAACATCGGCACCATTTGGCCGATGTTTGGCATTGCGAATCAACTCCTTGCGGTGATTGCCTTATTGGCCTCCACTCTCGTGATCCGCTCTTGGGGCTCCCCGAAATATCAGTGGGTTACGTTTTTGCCGATGTGTTTTGTGCTCCTCACAACTGCAGCGGGTGCCTGGGAATTGAGCAAGAACACTTTCATCCCCTGGATTACCTCTGCAAATGGATTAGAAGTGGCTCGAGGTTGTATTGATTTGGCGCTCACCCTTTTGCTTTGGAGCTGCTTTGCCGTGATTGCTTCTTTCGCTTTTCGGAAAGTTATCCTGAAGCATGTGAGAAAAGCAGTTCACGATACTTAGGCAGCGTCCAGAACTTATCAGCAATGATCATTTCTGCTCGATCACAATGGAGCCTCAGTTGGGCTGCTTTCGGTATTCCTACGTCTGCTAAGAAGGTGAGGAGTTTCTTTTCATCCGTGTGTTGAGGGAGCTGAGTCACAAGATGATCCAGCTCAGTCAAAGCAGCCAAAAGGTCTGCGTACACTGAATTGAGTTCCTGGGTTCTTAATTCCCACCCTGCTTTAGCTTTTGGGTGTGCCAGCAGTTCTCCCAGCGACAACGTTTCCTTGAGTTGGCTTTCAAGTGCAGGAAGTACAAAGCTTTTTGCAAGATCGAGAAGGGTGACTAACTCAATCGAAATCGTTTTGTTGTAGCGTTCAACTGCTACATGAAAGCGAGCTTGTATTTCAGCTTCTGAGAGAACTTTTGTTTTCACCAAAAAGTCGGTGGCTTTGGGGTCGTTTAAGACAGTAACTGCTTCTGCAGTTCTGGGCAAAACAGGCAACCCTCTTTTCTCAGCCTCTACTCTCCAGCTTTCTGAGTAATTGTTACCTTCAAACCGGATGGGCTCGCTATCAATTGCGTATTGACGGATGAGCTCCATCACTGCCCCGTCTCGAGACGCTGATTTGCTCTGGAGTAGAGATTTGAGCTTTTCAGTGGCTTGTTGGAAACTCTCAGCAACCGCAGAGTTTAAAATAGTCATCGGAACTGAAATGTTAGCGGAAGCCCCCACAGCTCGAAATTCAAATTTGTTGCCAGTGAAGGCAAAGGGGCTTGTTCGATTTCTATCCGTGTAATCCTTTGAGATATCTGGAATGTAGGCAACACCTAAATCGATGATTTGTGCCTCCGTTGCTTGGCTAGCTTTTCCCTTGGAATATTAGTGATGATTTTTTCAAGAAGATCCCCAGGAAAACAGAAATGATAGCGGGCGGAGCTTCATTGGCCCCTAAGCGATGATCATTTCCAGCAGATGCGATGCAGGCTCTCAACGAGGCAGCCCGGCGATGGACGGCATTGAGGACCACTGCAATCATTGCAAGGAAACGAAGGTTTTGGTGGGGAGTTGTTCCGGGCTCAAGGAGATTTTCACCTTTATCGTTGGAAATGCTCCAGTTGCAATGTTTGCCGCTACCGTTGATCCCTGCGAATGGTTTTTCATGTGTGAGGCAAACCATGTCGTGTCTATTCGCAATCCGTTTCATGGTTTCCATCAAGAGGGTATTGTGGTCCGCCGCTATGTTGGCTGTTTCAAAAATAGGAGCGAGCTCAAATTGACTGGGGGCTACTTCATTGTGACGCGTTTTTACGGGGATACCGAGCCGGTAGGCTTCGAATTCGAGATCCTCCATGAAGTGCTGTACTCTCTCTGGAATAGAACCAAAATAGTGATCTTCTAGTTGCTGCCCTCGGCTAGAAGGAGCGCCAAGCAGTGTTCGTCCCGTAAGAATTAAATCTGGACGCTCACGAGCGAGGTCGCGCTCAATCAGAAAGTATTCCTGTTCGGCACCGACTGTTGCTGAAACGGATTTGACATCTACATCGCCGATTAATTTCAAAAAATCACAGGCGGCTTGAGACAGCGCCTGAACTGAACGCAAAAGTGGGGTTTTATTATCGAGCGCTTCACCATGGTACCCAAAGAACACGGTGGGAATGCACAGAGTATGGCCTCTCACTCCTTCAACAATGAAAATGGGGGAGGAGGGGTCCCAAGCTGTATAGCCACGAGCTTCGAAGGTAGAACGCATGCCTCCGCTTGGGAAACTAGATGCGTCCGGTTCTCCTTGAATGAGCTGAGTTCCTGTAAAGCGTTCAATCACTCGGACTTCGGAGTGATGTGCATGTTGAATCGAAATGAAAGCATCATGTTTCTCAGCTGTGAGACCAGTCATCGGCTGAAACCAGTGGCAAAAGTGAGTGGCTCCTTTTTGAACCGCCCATTCTTTGATGACGGAGGCAATTGAATCAGCCACGTCTTTGCTAAGTTTCTTTCCTTGATCCAGAGTTTTCAGCAGATGTTGGTAATCCTCTTTTGGAAGTTTCTCTCGCATTTGGGCTAGACCAAAAGTGAGTTCGCCAAAGTAAGAGGAAATAGGCTGACG
>RFNT01000247.1 GCA_009927045.1 bacterium
GTGTTTTGTACCGAGCCGATCCGCTTTTTAATTGCCTTTAAATCTGCCATGCCTCACTTCACGCAAATTGGTTTGTGTATTCTGTGAATGCTTTTTCCAATATTTTTTTCAACTCATCATCCACAGCCTTTTTCGTTTTTAACACTTCAAAGACTTGTGGATATTTTTGTTCCATGAATTCATAAGCACCTTTTTCGTAGTCAGGCACTCGGTCAGTTGGAATTTTATCGATAAAACCTGCGTTCGCCGCCCAAATGATCATCACTTGCTTTTCAACAGGTAGCGGTTGGTATTGGCCTTGTTTCAAAATGGCCACCATGCGCTCTCCTCGAGTGAGCTGATCCTGAGTCGCTTTATCTAAGTCAGAACCAAACTGAGCAAACGCTGCCATGGCTCGATATTGGGCCATGGATAATCGCAAGCTCCCGGCCACTTGTTTCATTGCCTTGATCTGTGCGTTTCCGCCCACGCGAGAAACTGAAATGCCCACGTTGATGGCAGGTCGCACGCCGGAGTAAAACAAATCGGTATCCAAGAAAATTTGCCCGTCGGTGATCGAAATCACGTTAGTAGGAATATACGCCGAAACGTCGCCCGCTTGTGTTTCAATAATCGGTAGCGCCGTTAAGCTTCCGCCGCCTTCTTCGTCACTGAGCTTAGCCGCACGCTCTAAGAGGCGGCTATGCAAATAAAACACGTCTCCGGGATAAGCTTCACGTCCAGGTGGACGGCGAAGCAAAAGGGACAGCTCGCGATACGCTTGAGCTTGTTTTGTTAAATCATCATAAACAATCAGGGCGTGTTTACCGTTATCTCGGAACCACTCACCCATAGTTACGCCCGCATAAGCAGCAATGTATTGCAACGGAGCCTTTTCGGCGGCAGTTGCTGCAACAACCATGGTGTAATCCATAGCACCTGCTGAGCGGAGCTTTTCCACTACTTGAGCAACGGTGGATGCTTTTTGTCCAATAGCCACATAAATACAAAATACGTTTTGGCCTTTCTGATTGATGATCGTATCCACTGCAACCGCAGTTTTACCCGTTTGTCGATCGCCGATGATCAATTCCCGTTGGCCACGCCCGACCGGAATCATGGCATCGATTGCTTTGATGCCCGTTTGAAGGGGCTCTTTCACAGATTGTCTTTTCACAATCCCAGGAGCTTTCACTTCCACGTTCCGATTTTCTTTTGCATCGATAGCGCCTTTGCCATCTACGGGCATTCCCAAAGCATTCACCACGCGTCCGACCATCGCCATTCCAACAGGCACCTGTAAAATTCGACCCGTGCGCTTCACCGTGTCGCCTTCCTTAATGCCAGTTACTTCACCGAAAACGGCAACGCCCACACCATCTTCTTCCAAGTTGAGCACTAGCCCCATCACGTTTCCGGGGAACTCAACCATTTCACCGGCCATGGCGCCTTGAAGTCCATAAATTTTGGCAACCCCATCGCCCACGTTCAGAACAGTGCCCGTCTCGGCCACTTTCACTTCGCGATCAAACTCTTCAATTCGCTTTCGGATGATTTGACTGATTTCGTCGGCTCTTATTTGCTGCATTAGAGGTGACCTCCCATAATCTTTTCTTCCATTTTCTCCAGCCAGCCAGAAAGTGTACCATCATAGGTCCTCCCGGCAGCTGTCACTCGAAGTCCACCCAACAACTGAGATTGGATGCTGTAGTGGGCTTCCACTTTTTTTCCTAAAAGCTTTGAAAACTGTTCTTCAATTTTTTTTCGGTCTGCGGCTGGAAGCTCTTCAGAGCTTTCTACATCTAACGCAGCAACATCTGCTGCAGCTAGTGCGAGCTGATTCAGCCGAACGGCTACAGAACCTGCCCGAGTGACCCGGCGATTTTCTGCCAGAACGCCGAGAATGCGGGTGGCATCCTGAGAAAGTCCCATTTTTTCTGCAATGTCTTTCACAACGGCGCACCGATCATCCACTGAAAAAGCTTCGTTCTCGAGAGCGCCTCGAAGTTCCGAGTTTTTTTCAATGGCCTCTGAAAATGCAGCAATCTCACTGGCCACCCCGGCGGCCTTTTTGGCATCCGCCAAAAAATCAAAGGCTGCTTTCGCATATCTCAGAGCGACTCGATCAAGGTTTGCCATGACCCACCAATTGAATGTATTCCGCAATCAGCTTTTCTTTGTCTTTGCCCTCAAGCTGATCGGACAAGTATTTTTCTGCCAACGCAACACTCTTCTCTCCAATTTCTCTTTGGAGCAATTCCTTGCGCTTATTCATTTCGCCAGCCTCAAACAGCTGGCCGTCCTTTACAATTCGAGCGCTTTCTGCTTGTGCTGCCGCCATTGTTTTCTCTTTATATCTTTGTAAAAAAGCCTCGGCGTCTTGTCGGAGTTTTTTGGCGTGTTCTGCTTTATGTGAAAAGTTATTCTTGGCTTGTTCGAAAACGCCAGAAACTTCTTTGGATTCTTTCTCTGCTTCGTCTATTTGTTTCTTAATTTCTTCAGAGCGAGCATTGAGGAAAACGCTCAGCGGCTTTTTTCCAAAGAACCCAAGAAAAGCAACCATGGTAGTAAAATTGATGATTTGTGGAAGAGCGCCCGAGTCCATAACTACAGCCTTTCCTCCATTTCTTTTTTTGTGCTGGTGCCAGCAGAGGAAATGCTGACTTTCTTTCCGGTGAGTTTTGCGACAATTTTGCTGGAGTATTCGCCCACCAATGGGAGCAGTTCTTTTCTCGCAATATCAATTTGCTCATCCGTCGCTTTTTTGGTTTTCGCCATGCTCTCTGCAACTTGTGCCCGAGCCGCCTCGATAGTTTTTCGCTCTTCTTCTGCCACTTTCTTTTTTTCTTCGTCCAACCATTGGGCCACTTCTTTGCGCTGAGTTTTCATGAACTCTTCGTAGTCTGTCTGAAATTTTATCGCTTGCTCTTTTTGAGTTGCACTTTGTGCTTTGAGTTCCGTGGATTTAGCATTGCGGGCGTGAACTAGTTCCAAATAGGGCTTGTATAAAACTTTGTTCAAAACGGCATAGCTGGCAAAGAAGATTCCGAGCTCTATGCCCAGTTGCGCGGGAAACAAATTAAGATCGGGATTTAAATCGATCACCGAACGACCTTCTTATTAATATAATTTACAAATTTGCTCTGCTTAGTTAGCAGCGGGGCAGGGGGGTGTCAACTAGATGCCAGAGCCTTATTTGATGGAGGTGGCCCTATTTGTGAACTCGGGGCCGCCAGCGAGTTTTTTAAGTCTTATCTGCCAACTTCAACTTGTCCGCTAATCGCATCAGATCTTCGCGATTTGCGTAAGTCATTTGGATAAATCCGTGGTTCATATTCCCAATGATTCGAATCGGTGTTCCGAAAATTCTGCGCAAATCATCCTCAAGACTTTTGAGGTGAATATCGGGTTCTGCGGGGGTCTTGGCTGTTGGCTGACCCTTGCTTTTTACCGCCTGGGCAACCTGACGCTCCGTGTCGCGAACTGATAGCTTTTTCTTGATGATTTGATCTCGAATCGCTAGCTGTTCGTCGGCGGATTCCAAGGAAAGCAGAGCCCGAGCATGACCCATGGTGAGAGCACCACTAGCGATGTCTTCACGGATCACTGCTGGCAACTTCAGAAGGCGCAGCGTGTTAGCAATAGTTGTCCGGCCTTTACCCACACGCTCTGCAATTTGCTCCTGAGAAAGTTGGAACTCATCCATCAGCTGTTGATAGGCAATTGCCTCTTCAATGCAGTTGAGATCTTCTCGTTGGATGTTTTCAATGATCGCCATTTCCAGAGAAGTCTGGTCTTCAGGAACATCCCGAATCACAATAGGAACTTGTTTCAGACCCGCTTTTTGCGCCGCGCGCCATCTTCGCTCGCCCGCAATCAGTTCCAATCGCCCATCCTTCCATCGGCAAGTCAGTGGCTGAATGATTCCGTGGATCTTGATGGATTCGGTCAACTCTTCGAGCGCTTCCTTCTGGAAAATCTTTCTGGGTTGAAACGTGTTGGGAACTATTTTTTCAATGTCGCAAAGAAAATAATCTTTTTTATTTTGAGATCCTGGCAAACCTGTTTCTGCCTTAGCGTCAGGAATTAGGGATGCAAGACCTCTTCCTAGCGGAGATTTTTTCTTAATTTCAGTTTCCAATGAGGCCATTTTCCGTTCCTTTCTCAATTTCAATTGCTATGGGCATTTCAGGTAAAGCTTCAATTTCTTCTTTTTCAGGACTGGGATCCATTTTGATTCCCTCAGCTCGTTCAATGACTTCTCGAGCCAAATTCAAATAGCTTTGAGATCCGCTTGAGCTGATATCGTATAAAATGACTGGTTTGCCATGGCTGGGGCTTTCAGAAAGCTTTACGTTTCTGGGAATCACCGTATTAAAAACCCCGCCCTGGAAATGGTTTTTGACTTCTTCTCTGACTTGGCGACTCAGGTTGTTTCTTGAATCAAACATCGTGAGCACGATACCCAATTGGGCCAGGTTTCTATTCAGCCCTTTTCGAATCAACTCTGCCGTATTTAAAAATTGTCCCAGCCCTTCCATAGCATAGTATTCGCATTGAAGCGGGATCAAATAGTGCGTTGCAGCTGTTAAAGCATTGAGAGTTAAAAGACCTAAAGAAGGTGGGCAATCTATAAACACATAGTCGAATCCACCTGCCGGACTTTTGTTCAGCTCCTCGAGTGAATTTTTTAATCTCATCTCCCGAGCAATTGCTTGAACCAGTTCTATCTCAGCACCGCTCAAATTGTTGTCTGCTGGACAAACTTTCAGATACTCCAAGTCCGTGGGATAAATGGCTTCGCGCATTGGAAGATCGTCGATCAAAACATGATAAATATTTTTGTCTGTATAGATTCCTCTATCGAGACCCAAACCACTAGAAGCGTTGCCCTGAGGATCCAAGTCGATAAGGAGAACTTTTCGCTCCGCAGCAGCTACGGATGCCGCTAAATTAACTGCTGTAGTGGTTTTTCCAACGCCGCCTTTTTGATTCGAAATCGCAATGATTTTTGTCATAAGCCGTCTGGGATCCCTAGGTTTAATAGTTGCTGAGATTTATAACAAAATAATAGATCCGCGCCAAAAAATTCTTTCGCCACAACGAGTTAGTCGAAGAGGCGCACCAGGCTTGTTATTTCGAGCCTCGAAAATGCTCTTTTTTTATTTTTTTGTTTCACGTGAAACAATTTTGTATGCAAGCGCTCTTCTAGAGCCACAATCGAGTGGAAGTGGATAGGTCTTTTCCTTGAGCAACTGAAACCCTTTTGGCGCTTCCGGCTTTTCAGTTTGGCCCCCAATGTTTACAACCAAAACAGCACCCTCACTCATTCGCGGATGCAAAAAGGGAAAAAGCTCGGCCGGGGGCATAACAGCTCTGGCTAAAACCAGTCCCTTGTGTTGTCTTTCAGGCATAGCGCCTTGAACGGACACGTTCTTAAGTTGGAGTTGATTGACCACGGCGTTCAAAAAAGTTTGTTTCTTTAAAAGCTTTTCATAAAGCACAACTCGAACCTCCGGATTCCGAATGGCAAAAACCAACCCGGGAAAACCAGCGCCGCTTCCCAAATCAAAGACGGTATCTCCATCAAGAAACATTCGACCAAAATCAGAAATAAAAAGACTGTCCACAAAGTGATTGGCAAAAGAGAGCTCTATCGACTTTTTGGAGACCAGAGCCATTCTCTGGTTCCAGTCCAGAAGGATTTGAAAAAAATTTTCGTAGAGCCCAATCTCCCGATCGGAGACCGAGGGAATTTGCGCCGCAAAGGTTTTAAAGTGATCCATCAAGCTGAGCATGGCTTTGGGGGCCTTTCTTTTTGAGATGAAACAATAGCGCAGTGAGTGCGGCCGGGGTTACCCCAGGAATCTTCGCGGCTTCTGCCAAGGTGCCTGGCCTGTGCTGCGCAAGCTTTTCTTTCAGCTCAATCGATAAACCCACTACGCTTGCGTAATTAAAGGCGCCGGGAATTCTGGAGTCCTTCATTTTTGAAAGTCTTTGAATTTCTTCCCGCTGAATTGAAATATATCCCTCGTACTTCACTTCAATTTCAAGAGTCTCCTGCGTAGATGGACTCAGAGGAGCCTGGCAATCCGCCGGCAAGTGGGACTTGCCCCATTCCATCACCTGTTGGACCCCAACTTCCGGGCGTTTCAATAAATTCGCAAGGCTTTGGGCGCTGGTTAAAGGAGCTGTACCCAAACTTTCGAGAGCCCTGCCCAGGTCTTCACTCGGCTTTATGAAGATTTGTTTGAAGGCTCCTTGCAGCTTTTCAATTTGGGCCTTTCGTTCAAGCATTTTTAGGTGCCTCTCCTGGGAGAGCAATCCAATTTCGTATCCATAACTACTCAGTCTCAAATCTGCATTATCCTCTCTAAGAGAAAGACGATATTCGGCTCGCGAAGTAAACATTCGGTAAGGTTCGGTCACTCCCAGGCTTGTGAGATCGTCCACCATCACCCCAATATAGGATTCCGCCCGATTCAGTATCAAGGGGGGCTGGTTCCAGGCTCTTCGAGCAGCATTGATTCCGGCCAAAAGACCTTGAGCGGCGGCTTCTTCATAGCCCGAGGTTCCATTGATTTGTCCGGCCAAGAAAAGCCCCGAAAGGATTTTAGATTCCAAAGATGCTTTTAGCTGGCGGGGATCAATACAATCATATTCGACCGCATAGCCAAAACGAGCAAACTCAACACGGCTGCAGCCAGGTATTGTTCTAATAAAGGCGTCCTGAACCTCCGCTGGTAGGCTTGTAGAGATCCCGTTGGGATAAATCCAGTTGGAATCGAGCGCTTCGGGCTCAAAAAAGAGCTGATGCCTCGGCTTTTCAGGAAACTTAACCACCTTATCTTCAATTGAAGGACAGTACCGAGGACCCACTCCTTTAATGTTGCCACTATAGAGCGGTGATTTATCGAGGTTCTTTAATATCACCTCGTGCGTTTTTTGGTTGGTGTGTACCAGATAACAGGACACCTGGGGCAAATGGATCCCAGTATTCCAAAAGCTAAAGGTATAGGGAGGGTCGTCCCCTCTTTGTTCCTCCATCTGCGACCAATCGATGGATTCTGAAATGAGCCTTGCAGGTGTGCCCGTTTTCAAGCGGCTGATCTTAAATCCCAGCTGAGCCAAAGAGGCCGAAAGCCCTTGGCTAGCTCTTTCCCCATAACGACCCCCTTCCTTGTTCGAACCCGCAGTGAATAAGCCCCCTCATAAAGGTACCAGCAGTAATCACTATGTTTTGGGTCTTAATCTCAAGGCTTTCTCCCTGTGCCTCCACCCGCAACCCGGTTACTTGGGCATTCTCGGAGTACAGCTCCTTCACCTCTCCCAAAAGCGTCTCCAGGTTCGGTTCGTGGGCCAATACATTTTGCATTCGTTGGGCGTAGGCCTTTTTGTCAGATTGGCATCGCGTGGACTGTACCGCACTTCCCTTTCTCGTATTGAGCCTCTTAAATTGAATCCCGGTGGTATCGGCGTTGATTCCCATCTCGCCGCCCAGAGCATCGATCTCTTTAACCAATTGGCCTTTGCCAACGCCGCCAATAGAGGGGTTACACGACATCTCGCCACTCTTTGCGGGGTCCATCGTGATCAGGAGGGTTTTTCTTCCCATTCGACTAGCTGCGAGCGCAGCTTCGCAGCCCGCGTGCCCACCACCCACTACAACGACCTCAAATTGTTTCACGTGAAACATTTTTTTATTTACCTATGCAAAACTCGCCAAAAACCCGATCTAAAACATCTTCGACGCCAATTTGACCGACCACCGAATCAAGCGAAGCAGAGGCTTCCCGATTCAGTTCAGCTAGATACTCGGGGAGCTCATTGGCTTCAAGCTTTGCCAGAAGATGCTTCATTGATCCTAAAGCGCCTTCCAGCCTGCGGCTTTGTACAGAAGTCGGCAGCGGTCCCGACGCGTCACGGCGAGCGAGTTCTCCTTCGAGAAGGTTCCACAACCCCATAATGCCCTCGCCGGTTTTTGCCGACAGGCTCGCTATTAAACTTCCCTTGGCCGTCTGCTGACCTGGAACGTGCCACTCTTTTAAGTCCTGCTTGTTCCAAACAATCAAGTGGGGCTTGTCGCCGTATTTTCTAATCAGCTCTTCCTCTTTCGGTGAAAGTCCCAGGCTGCCATCCACAACCAGAATCCAAAAGCTGGCAGAGGAGAGAAAGTTCTCTCCTAGCTCTATGCCTTCTTTCTCCCGGATTTCCTCGCTCTGTCGAAATCCGGCAGTATCCACCAATTTCCAGCGCCTTCCCACCACTTCAATATCTTCTTCAATCACATCCCGCGTGGTCCCGGCCTCTTCATGAACAATGGCCCGATATCTACCCAAAAGAGCATTGAACAACGAGCTCTTTCCAGCGTTGGGCCTACCAGCGATCACCAAACGCGGCACTAAAGCCCCCCCTCTAAAGACTGAATATCGCTGGATAATCTCTGAGCACTCATGGATAGTCTGGATAAGCGGTGGCTTAGCCTGACTCACCACAGTTGAATATTCCTCCGAAAAATCCACGGCCGTATCCAAAATGGCCTGCGTCCTGATGAGATTTTCTCGAAGCTCCGCTACCTTTTTTTGGAGAGAGCCATCTTTTCTAGAGTAAATTTTTTCAAGATCTGCTGTCTCTCGCGCCAAATAGACATCGCCCAAACTGTCCATTTCCGATGCCGTAACCTTTCCATTCAGATAGGCACGATAAACAAACTCTCCGCGTCCGGCGGGAACCGCACCCAAACTCAAAAGGACGTCTTCCAGTTTTCGAACAATAGATTCTGAACCGTGGCAATGAAACTCGATGCTATCCTCCCCACTATGCGAATGGGGCCCCACAAAACTCAACATGAGACAATCGTCTATCTTTTGACCCGATAGATCTCTTAATTCTCCGAAACGAAAAGCTCGTTCGCGGCGAACCTTTTCACCTTGATGTGGAAAAAAGAGCTGGGCTGCAATTTCAAACGCCGCCGAACCAGAAATCTTTTCTATGGCTACGGCACTTGGCAAAGCACCAGAGGCCAGCGCAAAAATAGAGGTCTCTAAATTTAAATTCTTTCTTAGCACGCACGAGCCCCTACTACTGGCTCTGCTCCTACGGGTTGCTGATCACGGGTGCCGGACTGGAAGCAGTATTTTTATCCTTCATCATGACCTGCTGGAGGATCCCCAACAGAGTACTGACAAAAATGTACATCGTGAGCCCCGAGGGCAAATTAATCATCATGAAGCTGAAAAGCACCGGCATGAACATCATGACCTTCTGCTGCGCTGGATCCATTCCTACCGCGGGTGTCAGCTTCTGTTGAACAAACATCGATATTCCCATGAGCACGGGATAGATATAGTAGGGGTCTTTCGTAGAGAGATCCTGTATCCAACCGAAAAAGGGAGCTTGAAACAGCTCAATCGAGTTTCCTAACACGGCGTATAAAGCGATAAAGACGGGTAACTGCACTAACATCGGCACGCAGCCGCCCATCGGATTTACTTTATGTGTTTTGAATAGTGCCATTTGCTCAGTCTGCATTTTGGTCGGATTATCCTTATACTTTTCTTTCAGCGCGTTAATTTGGGGTTGAAGCCGCTGCATTGCTTTCATGGATTTTTGGCTTTTCAAAGTGAGTGGGTAGAAAAGAACCCGAACCAAAACAGTCAAAAGAATGATCGCGACTCCATAATTGTGGATCACTGAATAAAATGCTCGCAGCAACCACAATAGAGGAAAAGCCAGCTTTGCAAAAAAACCATAATCAATGAGGCCTAACATTCGGGCCCCTTCGAGCTCATTATAATCTTTAGCTCCCAGATAGAATCTGACGGGAATAGAGATCTCTTTTTGTCCCTCTTTTAACCGCAGGGGATATCTCAGATAGGCCCCCACAAACTGGGCCTGTTTGGTCAAAACCACGTCCGGATTAATAGAACCTCCCGGGTTGGAAACGGCCATGGCAAAATACTTGTTCCCGTAAGCAATCCAAGCCGTATCTCCTTGCTCTACTTTTTCTACTGCTTCAATTTTAGCTATTGGCGTTCTGGACAGTTTCTCATTTTGATAAGCAACAACTTCCCAACTTTTTAAAGGATCGTGTGTATCTGCCTCTGCAGCGCGCGCACCTACGGGGATCAGCAAATAGCCCCAATCGGTCTTCTTGGGGTCTTTGGGTGCAATCCGAATATTTCCTTCGAGAAAATATGTGCCTTCTTTCAACTGATAGCTTTTTTCAACTGCGCTGTGCTTATTGGCCGCAGAGAAGATAAGTCCATTATCCTGGGCCTTCCTCTCATATTGCGCCGAAGAGAGATCCACCAGTTGTGAATCAGTAAATAAGGTCTCGAGCGCGGCTCCATTTTGATCCACTGAAAGAACGGGCATTGGACCCGAAGATTTCTTGGGTGTTACTCGGTAGCGCTTGGTTGTGGCTTCAACGGGCTTTCCGCCAGCATCCGAAAAGCTCAGAGAAATTTTGGAGTTTTCAAGTTTGACGTCTGCTTTCCAAGGAGCCGAAGAAACTGCTGTGCCTCCGACAGAAGGGGCTGGAACAGCGGGGGCCTCACCCTGTTTTCCCTGAACTTGCGCAGGAGTTTCTACGGAAGTCGGCGGAAGTGGCGCAAACCACTTCATGTAAACAAACCAAATCCCGAAACACAGTGTGATTGCAACCCACGTTCTGGCAGCCATTAACTCCTCCGAAACTCCTGAATTGGTGGCACTAAATCGAGCCCCCCTTTACCCCAGGGGTGACACTTCAACAACCTTTTTGTCGCCAGCCAAAGCCCACAAAAAACCCCATGGGTTTCAATGGCTTGCATGGCGTAACCAGAGCAAGTGGGCACGAATCTACAAGTGTGCTGAACACCGCTATTGGTGTGGAGCAAGTTTCTCATGCTCCATAAAAAACTATTCACGATGTCCTTGAATCTCATGGATCCAATTCTCCAACTCTCGAAAGATGTCTTTCTTCTTCAGCTTGTCCCATCTTTGCGGCTCTCCCTCGCGAGCCACCACATGGACATCAACTTCCGGAATCTTTTCCCGCATCTCTCGATACGATTCTCGCAAGAGCCGCTTGATCCGATTTCTGTCCGTAGCCCTCTTTAACACTTTCTTGGAGATAGAAATCCCCATCCGGCCCGAACCTTTTTTCTTATAGAAAAAACTAAATCTTTCGGAGAGATATTTTTGATACGGCCTAAAACGAAAATCCGCCTTTTTAAGCAGCCTGACCGACTTAGGAAATTTCGCCAACGATCACTACTTTCTAGCCATCTTCGGAGTGAGGCGCTTTCTTCCTTTTCGACGACGACGGGTCAAAACTGCTTTGCCGTTCTTAGCGCTATTTCTTTTTAGAAAACCGTGTGTCCGGCGCCTTTTTGTTTTGCTCGGTTGATACGTCCGCTTCATATTAAGTGCTCCTAAAAGTCCCCACACCCTAGTGAGAATTCTTCGCCGTGTCAACGCACCTCTTGTTTTAACATTTTTCTTCATTTTTTATTTCAGTCATGATTGCCAAGGGCAATCAGGTTTGTTAGTTCCCTTGTTCCTGTAAAAACATTCTCGGTCACAGTTACATTGGTTTTATGGACAATCTGGTTTGGGAAGAAATTAGATCTCACTTGAGAAAAAACTTGGCTCCCCACATTTATCATTCCTTAGTGGCGCCAACGAGTTGCAAGCTTTTGGAAGATGGTGGCCTCGAGCTCGATTTTGAAAATGAGTTTATTAAGGAAGCTTTTGAAGAAAAGTGTGTTCCCGCAATCCAGTCCGTTTTAAAAGAGCTCAAAAAAGAACAGGTGCGTCTGGCTTTGCACGTTTTAGGGAATGATCATGGGTTTTTGGACTCCTCAATCTCCATTCCCAATAGAAACCCCTTTGATCCTAAATATACTTTCAACACCTTTGTGATTGGCAGCTCCAACCAATTCGCACATGCTGCTTGTCAAGCCGTGAGTAAGCAGCCGGGCCAAAGCTATAATCCTCTTTTCATTTTTGGTGGCGCTGGACTGGGCAAAACACATTTGCTTCGAGCAATCGGACACGAGCTGTATCAAACCCAGCCCAACTTGCGAATTCTTTTCCTAACTAGTGAAGCTTTTACGAATGAACTGATCCAAGCTATTCGCAATGAAAAAATGCGGGAGTTCCGAGAAAAATATCGGAACGGTTGTGATGTTCTATTGTTAGATGACGTCCATTTTTTAGCGGGTAAAGAGCGCACTCAGGAAGAGTTTTTCTATACGTTTAATTATTTGCACGAGTCTCGAAAACAAATCGTCATCACTTCGGATCGCTACCCCAAAGACATTCAAGGTCTTGAGAATCGGTTGCAAACTCGCTTTGAGTGGGGCTTGGTAGCTGATGTACAGCCGCCCGAAATTGAGACTCGAATTGCTATTCTGCAGAACAAAGCAGATAAAGAAGGCATTCAGTTGCCTGATGACGTCGCTGCTTATATTGCCTCTCATGTTACTACCAATATTCGAGAGCTGGAGGGCTCCCTTCACAGAGTTCAAGCCTATGCTGCTCTCACAGGCGTTACCATTTCCTTAGATTTAGCTAAGCAAATTCTGCGAGAAATCGCTCCCAAGACTCGGCACGAACTCACTTCGGATGCCATTTTGAAAATTGTCGCTTTACAGTTCCAAGTGAAGGGGGCGGATATCAAAGCCGATAAACGAACTCGGAATCTCACGATGCCCCGACACATTTGTTGGTACTTGCTCAGAAAACATCGCGGCATGTCCTATCCACAGATTGCCGATTATTTCGGTGGAAAAGACCACACAACCGTCATGCACGGAGTGAATAGAATTACGGCGTTACTTAAAAACGATCCGGAAATCTTGAAGCATATGACGGCCATTGAAGGGCTTCTTAAATAAAGGCCTCTGTTAATAACTCTGTTAACAAACGTGTTAGTTGCTTGTTAGCTCGCTGTTAATAAATTGTTAATAACTCTCTATTCACAGAAGCACCAAAAGAATCCCGGAAGAAACCACAGGGTTTTCCACAGGCTTTTATTTAATAAAATCATGTGTTTAATATTGTTGCTGACATATTAACAAAGCTAATTACTACTACGGGTAATTAATATATATATAGAAAGATTAAAGAATCTATAAACAGGGGAGTAGGAAGTTCCTATGAAGTTTACCATCTCTAAAACAGACATGTTGTTAGGTCTTCAGAGAGTCCAAAATGTGGTGGAACGAAGAACAACCATGCCGATTCTTTCTAATGCGCTTATCAAAGCAGAAAACAATACGCTTCTTCTTTCAGCAACTGACTTAGAAGTAGGTATTCAAAGTCTTCTTCCAGCTACAGTGAAAGAAAAAGGGGCTATTACTGTCAAAGCACGCAGTTTATTAGATATCGTAAGAGAACTTCCCGATACGCACATTTCATTTCAAACCAAAGAAAACTCTCGACTAGAAATCACAGCCAAAAAAAGCGTTTTTAATATTTTGGGGTTACCTGCCGAAGATTTTCCGGAAATTCCTGGTTTTAACAGCGAAGAAACCATTCCGTTTATTCGAATGAACGGTAAAACCATCATTAAAATGCTCGACAAGACCCTATACGCAGCTTCTACGGACGAAGCTAGGTATCACCTCAACGGAGTCTATTTCGAAGCCGTAGAAGACAAAGCAAAGGCCCAAAAGGTTTTTAGAATGGTAGCCACCGATGCACATCGATTGGCTTTAGTAGACAGCTTTGAGGCGTTATTTGAAGACAGCTCTTGGAAAATGTTCCAAGAAGGGATCATTGTACCGAGAAAAGGCCTTAACGAATTGCGTCGTTTACTTTCTGAAGGCGTTGATGACTTTTTTGTTTCGATTAAAGGAAAAATGTTGCTCGTAAAGCGAGAAGGGCTTTTTCTTTCGATGCGTTTAATCGAGGGAAAATATGCGGACTATCGACGGATTATTCCTGAAACCGGCACTCCC
>RFNT01000211.1 GCA_009927045.1 bacterium
AGTTCCCCCTCCGGTGCCTGGCGCAGTTTCAGAGGGTTCCAGTCCTGAAGGCGCACTGCCCCCCGACGAGGAAACCTCTGATTTTCAAAGAGAAGGCTACGAATAACCCCTCTTGGGTCTTGAGTTTGGACCTCTTGTTTTATTTTCAATAAACTGCTAGAACTGCCTCCGTTTGGTTCATGACTTTCAAAGCGGGCCGATAAAGCCCGCTTTTTTACTATGAGAGCGAATGCATTTGGATTCGATTTACAAAACAGAGACAGAGCTTAACTTGTTGGAAATGTTGGAAAAAGAGCTGTCTCCGCTCGGTTTTAGAATCGTTGATTTAGATTGTCGATTGGCTGGAAAATCGCTCCTTCGTATTTTTGTAGAGCGAATCGGTGCCCCCGAAGGCTCCGTATCTATTGATGATTGTGCAGTGATTTCCAGGCATCTAGACCCGATTCTCGAGCAATCTTCCGTTTTTGAGGGGAGCTATGAGCTCGAAGTTTCCTCCCCTGGACTCGACAGGCGTTTGCGATTGGCAAGTGACTTTGAAAAGGCCACGGGAAGAGAAATTAAAGTAGCCTTTACAGAAGGAATTCCTGGAGTTGGCGCTCAAGCACGAGGAGAACTGTTGGGCGTTCAATCAGGAGAAGTACAATTAAAAGTTTCTGGAAAGCCGATTTCAGTGAGCTTGAAACATATCAAAAAAGCTCAAACGGTTTGGCAGTATCGTATTTAGTTGGAGGTAACATCAAATGGCGTCGGAATTATCCCAAGTATTGGATCAAGTTCAAAAAGATAAAGGAATTGATCGCTCAGTTTTAGTTGAAGCATTGGAATCAGCAATGCTTACTGCCGCCAAAAAGAAATTTGGTCTTCATGTTGAGCTTGAGGCCCACTTCAATGAAGATCTGGGTGAAGTGGAATTGTTTCAGTTCAAAACCGTCGTGGAGGATGTCGGAGATCAAAATACAGAAGTCCTTGCTGACGAAGCTAAGCAACTCGATCCGGACGTTGCTCTGGGAGATAGTATTGGTATCAAATTAGATTCGTCGGAGTTTGGGCGGATTGCTGCTCAAACTGCAAAACAAGTGATCATTCAAAAAGTGAGAGATGCTGAACGAGATATTATTTACAACGAATTCAACATCAAAAAAGGTGAGTTAGTCAGCGGTACCTGCCGTCGTGTAGAACGGGGTTGTCTGGTTGTCGACGTGGGACGTACCGACGCTATTTTGCCCACTCGAGAACAAATTCCGGGAGAAAGCTTTAAACCGGGAGATCGAGTCTTGGCTTTCCTGATTGATGTTCAGCAAACGCCTCGTGGACCTAAAATTGTTCTGTCACGAACCTGTTCTGAACTCCTCATCCAATTATTTAAAAATGAAGTTCCGGAAGTCGCAGAAGAAATTGTTCAAATAAAAGGCGCAGCTCGCGAACCTGGAATTCGAGCAAAAATTGCGGTGACCTCAACTGATCCGGATGTGGATCCTGTAGGAGCCTGTGTGGGAGTTAAAGGCGCCCGAGTCCAAAATGTGGTGCAGGAACTTCGAGGGGAAAAAATTGACATTGTTCCTTGGGATGCAGATGAGACCCGCTTTGTGTGTAATGCCTTAGCACCAGCTGAAGTTTCCAAAGTAGTCATTGATGAGTATGCCCATGCGATGGAGATTGTTGTCGCAGATAATCAGTTGTCTCTTGCGATTGGCAAGAGAGGCCAGAACGTGAAGTTGGCTTCGATCTTAACAGGCTGGAAGCTGGATATTCTTTCTGAAACAAAAATGGCCATACGACAAGATGCTATGAAAGCTATGTTCATGTCGATTGAAGGCATGACCGATACCTTGACCCAAAGCCTGTATCATTATGGCTACACTAAAGTGGAGCAGTTGATTGCCACCGAAGTGGAGCAACTGAAAGAAGTTCCTGGTTTCACAGAAGAGAAGGCAATCGAAATCAAGGCAAATGCTCAAAATTGATTGATTCAGGTAAGCTAGAGGAAATGAAGAAGCATTATCTTGAAACAGAGAAAAAAGCTTCTCAAGATCCTAACAAGATGTCGGCTGACGCTGTGTTTGAGCGCTTGAAAGCCGAAGTAAAAGCTCACGAAGAGAGAGAAAAAAATGAGGAAAATGTTTCTCAGCAGGCTGAAGCAGCTTCTGAAGAAACTAGCAAAGCAACTGAGTAATACATTTGAAATCAGAAACGGGTGCGCATGACGGGTAAATTAAAAATTTACGAATTGGCTAAAGATCTCGGATTAGAAGCTCAACAAGTGGTGGAAGCTGCCCAAAAATTGGGGCTGCAAGCCAAAGGCATCACAGGGCTTTTAGGCACCGAAGAAGTGAAGACCATTCGAGATTATTTTAAGAAAAACAAACCTGCGGCCACTAAGAAAGATGCAACCCCCAAAGCATCTTCTAGTGTTTCTGAAAAGCGAGTGGGTGCAACTGTTATCAGAAGACGGGCGGTAACTAAAAAAGCGGATGAAACTGCTACACCCGTTGAGACTGCACCAGAGACCTTAGACAGTAGTGAGGCCTCAGGAGTTGAGTCGACCCAAGCACAGAGCTCTACCCAATCTGAACAAGAACCGGTTGCTACTTCTGAAGAGCAGAGTGCGGAAAGTCCGGCGACTGTGGAGGCTGCGCCTCCAACTTCGGCAGCTCAAGCAGAAGCGAGCGAGCCAAGCAAAGCCACTGAACCTCCGAAGCGGCGTTTCTTCCCTTCGATTGTGAAGCGAGTATCCACAGAATCTTATTTAGGTGAAAAGGTTGGGCCTAAAGTAGAACGCCCCAAACGGGAAGTGAGTATGAAGCCGGGCCCAAAAAAAGGTCCTGGAATGCCTGCAGGAGAAGCGGGCGCTGCAGAACCGGGAAGTCTCATGGGGCTGAAACGGGTTCAGGATATTGAATCTACTACGGCTATAGAAGCTGGTAAGGAAGCTGGCCGTCGCCGATTGCTGGAGAGACAAAATACAGTATTTAAGAGCTCAGATTTTCTAAAACGTGAGTTGGTTCACTCTACCAAGAAGAAGAAGAATGCGATCACCCGGCCAGCTTTGAAAACCCAGATCACTACCCCGGCGGATCATAAGCGGGTAGTTGAAATGGGAAAAGGGATCACGGTTGGGGATCTCGCCAAGGAAATGGGCCAAAAAGCTGCAGGGGTCATTCAAAAATTAATGACGATGGGTGTAACCGCGGCTCAGAACCAAATTGTTGATTTTGATACTGCTTGCCTAGTGGGCCAGGAATTTGGTTTTGAAATCAAGCAACGAGTTTTTAAAGAAGAAGATTATGTGCCTTCGTTGGATCTGTCGGCTGATGTGCTGAAGCCGCGAGGCCCTGTGGTTACTATTATGGGCCATGTGGACCATGGAAAAACCTCCTTACTCGATGCCATTCGTAAAACCAATGTGGCGAGTGGAGAAGCCGGTGGTATCACTCAGCACGTGGGCGCCTACTATGTGGATGTCCCCAAAAAAGGACGTGTTACTTTTATTGATACTCCTGGCCATGAAGCTTTTACGGCCATGAGAGCTCGAGGTGCTAAAGTTACTGATATCGTGGTTCTGGTGGTGTCTGCTGTGGATGGCGTGATGCCACAAACCTTGGAATCCGTTGATCACGCCAAAGCTGCAGGAGTGCCCATTGTGGTGGCTGTGAATAAATCGGATTTACCAGACGCTAATCCCGATCGGATTAAACAGACTTTGGCAGGGCATGGATTAGCTCCTGAGGAGTGGGGCGGAGATACTCTTTATGTTTCAGTATCTGCAAAAACTGGAAAGGGGTTGGATACACTTCTAGACTCCATTCTGCTCCAAGCTGAAGTTTTAGAACTAAAAGCCAACTATGAGGTACCTGCTCGAGGTACGGTGGTTGAATCCCGTTTGGATAAGAACCGTGGACCGTTGGTGTCTGTTTTAGTTCAGCATGGAAAGCTACACGCAGGCGAGATTGTAGTGTGTGGAACTTCCTATGGAAAAGTTCGGGCTCTCAGTAATGATCGAGCTCAGCGAGTGGAAGAAGCACTCCCTGGTGTTCCTGTAGAAATTTTAGGATTACCGTCGGTCCCAGATGTGGGAGAGCTCTTTTATGTAGTGGCCGATGAAAAAACTGCGAAAACGGTAACCACAGCCAAGGTGGATCAAGCAAAACAAACCGCTGCGGAGAATAAGCCAAAACTCACGCTTGAAGAGATGTTGGCTCAAGCTGCTACAGATAAAGAATTGAGAGTGGTTTTAAAAGCGGACGTTCAGGGTTCAGTAGAGGCTTTGCGTGAAACGCTCACTAAACTCCCCTCTGAAAAAGTGAAGCTCAAGTTACTACATGCCTCAACAGGCGGTGTCACAGAAAGTGACATTATGTTGGCTTCCGCCAGTCAAGCTGTGGTGGTGGGTTTCAACGTTCGACCTGATGTAAAAGCAATCAAGCTTGCTGAACGTCAAGGAATTGAAGTGCGTACCTACAGTATCATCTACGAAATGCTAGACGATCTGAAGAAAATGCTGTTGGGACTGGTGGACAAGAAAGTACGCGAAAAAGTCATCGGTCGGGCGGAAGTTCGGGATATCTTCTCAGTGCCAAAAGTGGGGACCATTGCAGGAAGCGCCGTGATCGATGGAAAAGTACAGAGAGGCTGTTTCTTGAGATTGTTAAGAGAGAATCGAATTGTTTACGAAGGAAAAATTTCCTCATTGAAGCGATTCAAAGAGGATGTCAAAGAAGTCGCTCAGGGATTCGAATGCGGTATCGGACTTGAAAACTTCAATGATTTAAAGCTTGGAGATCAATTCGAGGCCTACGTAAAAGAAGAAATCGCTGAAACCAGCCTGTGATATGAGCGGTAGTATTCGAACAGAAAAAGTAGCCCAGACCATTCGGGAGACTTTGATGCATCTGCTCCTAAGAGATGTTGCCGATCCCCGAATCAAAGAAGTCATCATCACCGACGTTAAAGTTTCCAAGGATCTTCATTTAGCTTGGGTGTATTACGACACCCGAGACGGAGTGAATCTAGCGCCCCAGAAAAAGAAAGAAATAGAGAAAGGGCTCTCGAGTGCAAGCTCTTTTTTTCGGCGTAAAATTGGGGAGGCTATGGTCTCCAAATTCACCCCCGAGCTTCGATTCAAACTCGATACTCATACATCAGAAGTCAATCAACTCTTAGGACTGATGGAACAAATTCGTCAGAGCCCAGAGACTTCATCTACTGAGGAATAAATGAATCCAGGAGCAGTGCTTTTACTGGACAAACCGGTGGGGCTCACCAGTTTCGATGTTGTTCGGCAGATTAAAAAGATTTATCCCGGGGAAAAGGTTGGGCATGCGGGGAGTTTGGATCCCTTTGCTACTGGATTATTGCTGGTCTTGATTGGGACAGCTACTAAGTTTTCTGACTGGCTGATGAGCTCAGACAAAAGTTATCTAGCCACTGTGAAGTTGGGGAGTGAAACTGACACTTTAGATTGGACAGGTAAAATACGCCTTGAGGCCCCGGTGCCAGAGATTTCAATCGAAACAGTCGAAGCATCTCTGAATAGTTTTTTAGGGGGTTGGGAGCAGACACCTCCGATGTTCAGCGCCAAGAAAAAAAATGGAGTTAAACTTTACGAGTTGGCCCGACAGAATATCACGATTCCTCGAGAGAAAGTTCTCGTGCGGATCGAATCTTTAAATTGTGTTGACTGGAATCAAACACAATTAATCTTTCAAGTGCGGTGTTCTAAAGGCACTTATGTTCGGGTTCTGGGACAGGAAATAGCTCAAAAGCTGGGGACCGTAGGGCACTTAACGGCTCTCCGGCGACTTCAAAGTGGAAGTTTTAGAGTCGAAGAGGCTCTCAGCCTTGAAGCAATTCAAAACGCCCCAGAAGAGGCAAGACAGCAAGGATATCGTAGGTTTATGCAAGTTTATGCAGAACAAGGGTCCCAAAAGGGCAGGGACCAAAAAGTTGAAATTCCTCAATTGCCAAGGGGAGTTATTAATGATAATCCTACGTCCCAAAATAGAATGTATTAGAAATTAAGAGGGAAACTGTGAGTCTCACAAAGGAACAAAAAACTGCAGTCATCGGTAATTATAAAACCCATTCGGGAGATACCGGTTCTCCAGACGTTCAAGTCGCGTTACTGACCGAACGGATCAATGGTTTAGCGCCGCACTTTAAAGAGCATAAAAAAGATCACCATTCCAGACGAGGATTACTCAAATTAGTAAGCTCTCGAAGACGTCTTTTGGACTACATCAAAAAGACTGATTCAGCTCGCTACCAACAGCTGATCCAACGCCTGAATATCAGAAAGTAAAGGAATCATCCCCATGAGTGTTGTCGAAGTAAGCCGTGAATACGGCGGACGTCTGTTAACTTTACAAACCGGAAAATTGGCGAAGCAAGCAGATGCTTCGGTGGTTGCTAGATACGGAGATACCATGGTGCTCGTCACTGTGGTTTCGGCAAGAAAGCTCGGAGCCTCCCCTGATTTTTTTCCTCTGACAGTTGATTTTCAGGAAAAATATTATTCAGCGGGAAGAATCCCAGGCGGGTTCTTTAAGCGAGAAGCTAAGCCCTCTGAAAAAGCCACTCTTTCTGCACGACTCATTGATCGGCCCATTCGTCCATTGTTTCCAGAAGATTATCTGTTTGAAACAAACGTCGTAGCTACTGTTCTCTCAGTCGACGGAGTAAACGATCCTGACTTTGTGGCTGCTATAGCAGCCAGTGCCGCCCTTCATATTTCTGATATTCCCTTTAATGGCCCAGTAGCGAGTTGCCGGGTGGGATTATTGGAAAATAAGTTTGTTCTGAATTTCCCTCCTCAGAGGCTCCACAGACCAAATTAGACTTGTTGGTGGCCGGAGTGCCTACCGGTGTGGTGATGGTAGAAGGCATGAGCCGAGAAGTATCGGAAAAAGAAATGGTCGATGCTTTAGAATTCGCTCAGCAAGAAATGAAGATTATATTTGAAATGCAGGAAGAGCTTAGGAAGAAAGTGGGTAAAGAAAAGCGTTCTTATGAGAAGCCCCACAAAGATCCTGAGTTGAAAAAAAGTATCCGGGATTTTTGCTGGCCCTTATTTGAAAAAGCTTTTGCTATCCGCGAGAAGCTGGCGCGTTACCAAGCCATTGATGAAGTGAAAGTAGCTCTGAAGGGTAAGTTCGAAGTGGCTGAAGCTACAAAAAGCGAAGACAAAGCCAAAAACAAATTAGTGGGAACCTACTTTGAAGAAGTAAAAGCAGAATATGCCCGTGAACTCACTCTGAACACCAAGCGACGAATCGATGGCAGGGCTTACAACGATATCCGGCCCATTTCATGTGAAACAGGCTTGTTGCCGCGAGTACACGGCTCTGCGCTCTTCACGCGAGGTGAAACGCAAGTATTGGCAGCCATTACTTTAGGAACTGCCGATGACGAACAAAAAATTGATTCCATTAGCGGTGTGTTTCAGAAAACATTCTTGCTTCATTACAACTTTCCTCCTTTTTCGGTTGGGGAAGCTCGGCCATTGCGTCCGCCCGGTCGTCGTGAAATTGGGCATGGCTTTTTAGCTGAAAGGGCTTTGTTGCCTCTTGTTCCCAGTAAAGAGCAATTTCCTTACACCATCCGTTTGGTTTCTGAAGTCCTAGAATCAAATGGTTCTTCCTCAATGGCGACTGTTTGCAGTGGCTCATTGGCTATGATGGACGCAGGGATCCCATTGGCTAAACCCGTCGCTGGTGTAGCAATGGGGTTAATCAAAGAAGGGGATAAAGTTGCGATTCTTTCTGATATTCTTGGGGATGAAGATCACTTGGGAGACATGGATTTCAAAGTCTGTGGTACCCAAGAGGGTGTGACCGCATTCCAAATGGATCTGAAGATCGGAGGCGTTTCTAGAGAAATCATGGAAAAAGCTCTGGAACAGGCTAAAGAAGGCCGCATGCATGTGCTTTCGAAGATGAATGCTGTGTTGCAAACAGCTCGGTCGGAATTCTCGCCGTATGCACCTCGAATTTTCACTATGCGCGTGAAGCCGGATAAGGTCCGTGAAGTGATCGGCTCGGGCGGTAAAGTCATTCGAAGCATTATCGAACGCACGGGTGTAAAAATTGATATTGAAGATGATGGTCTCATTAAAATTGCTTCTGCTGACGGAGAATCTGCACAGAAAGCAATCGACATCATTAACCAGATCGTCGAGGAGCCAGAACCTGGAAAAATTTACGAAGGCAAAGTAACCAAAATTGCGGATTTTGGAGCCTTTGTTGAGATTATTCCGGGTACGGAAGGGCTTTGTCATATCTCTGAACTTGAACATTTTCGAGTTCGTTATGTAGATGATGTCGTTAAGGCTGGCGATGTCATCAAGGTGAAATGCCTTGAAGTTGAGCCTAGTGGAAAAATTCGTCTCAGCCGTAAGGCTTTGATTGAGAAGCCAGCTGGGGAAAATCCCGATTCTGATGAGAGCCATCGAGAAGAGCGCCCTAGAGGGCCTCGCGGCGAAGGCCGTTCGCCTCGAGGAGATCGAGGAGGACGATCCATGGGCGGCCGCGATCGCGGCGAACGACCTGGAAACCGAATGCCTCGGAGAGACGATCGATTTGGAGATCGCGATAGAGGTAGAGACCGAGATCGAGACTTCGGCAGAGATCGAGACCGAAACCGTGACGATCGTGAGCCTCGCGAAAATCGTGATTTTGACGATGATGATCGCTTCAATCGGCGAGACGACGATTAACGGTCATGATCACCCCCCAATTCCGTAAAGCGGTCCTCAGTCAGGGGGTCACGTTAGTTGCCGAAAGCCACCCTTATGTGCGTTCTGTATCAGTGGGCGTTTGGGTTCGAGTAGGGAGCAGCAGCGAAAGCCCTAACTTAAACGGCGTAAGCCACTTCATCGAACATCTAGCCTTCAAAGGCACCAAAACGCGGTCACCACAGCAGATAGCAACGGTTTTGGAGGGGTTGGGTGGAGATCTCAATGCTTTTACAGAACGGGAAGTCACTTGCTTTCATGCGACAGTTTTGAATGAGCACATCGATATTGCTTTAGATGTCTTGAGTGATTTAGTCGTGAACCCCACTTTTCCCAAGCAGGAATTGGAGAGGGAGCGAAAAGTATTACTCCAGGAATTGTCGATGGTGGAAGACTCTCCGGAAGATTCCATTTACGATTCTCTTTTCAGGCAGGTATGGAAGGGCGAAAGTTTGGGGCAGCCCATCATCGGCTCGCGAAAGACCATTCAACACTTGAGCCGAAATATGGTTGAACGGTTTTTTGAGGACTATTATCAACCTTCAAACATTGTGATTTCTGTTGCTGGCGGTATTGAGTTTGAACCTTTGCGTGAGAGGTGCGAACATTATTTCAGATTCAATCGTCCCCAGCAAAAGCTCCGGTTGAATCATCGAGCGGTGAAATACCATCAGCGACATTGGTTTCAGAAAAACACCAGTGATCAATTGCATTGTTTGTTAGGCTTTGAAGGGGTGGGAGTCCGGGACCCCAAACGCTATGCCTATCTCCTGCTCAGCTTTGTGCTTGGAGGGGGCATGGGAAGCCGCTTGTTCCAAGAAATTCGTGAGAAAGCAGCTATTGCATACTCAGTGGATTGTGATTTTTTGCCTTTTACTGATACCGGTATTTTTACCATCTATGCAGGAATGAGCAGTCGGTCGTTGGGAAAAACTATCGAGATTTTAGGTCGAGAATTTGAAAAGTTAAGAGATCATGACGTGCCAACTGAAGAGTTGGATCGAATTAAAGGACAGCTCAAAGGAATGATTTTACTCTCAGCGGATCAGATGGAAGCCCGCCAGGAGGCTTTGGCGCGAAATGAAATTTTATTTGGTCGTGCAATACCGGTTGAAGAAGTATTGCAGTCTATCGATATTGTAACCCAGGAAGATCTGAGGCAAGCGGCTAAAGAGTTATTTGTTGCCGAAAAAGAATCTTTAATTGTGCTTTCAAAAAACAAACCCAAACTCAAGAGATTAACGGTGTTCGAATGATTTCTGTCCAGATTAAGAAAATGCATCCACAGGCTGAAATTCCAAAATATATGACTCCTGGAAGTGCTGGATGTGACATAAAAGCCTGCTTGCCTGAGCCCCTGGAGATTCGCCCGGGTGAAAGACTAGCAGTACCTACTGGGTTAGCTTTTGGAATCCCCGAGGGGTATGAGATTCAAGTAAGACCCCGCAGCGGACTTGCGATTAAGCAGGGAATCACCGTAGTCAACGCGCCTGGCACTATTGATAGTGATTATCGGGGTGAGGTGATGGTCCTTTTGATTAACTTGGGGAAAGAGCCCGTGAGAATCGCTCATGGAGATCGAATTGCTCAGTGTGTTCTCCAAAAAGTAAATCAAGTGGATTGGACGCTCGTGGAAAGTCTAGAAAACACGCAGCGGGGAGCTGGCGGTTTCGGGAGCACCGGTTAAGAGTTCCCAGGCAAGTGCGTCCGTTTGAGATAAAGTTTGTTGAGCCGAAGTTGTGGAAAGTCCCTCCGGTAGCAGCTTAAAATTTGATTTTTCAGATGCAGTAATTGATGCAGCCAAAGCGGATCCGATACCCAAATCAGTAATTCCTGTTCCTTGATTCTAATAGCTTGGGAAACAGCAGCAGCCTCTGCTCCTACGTAACGAGGCCATGCTTGAAGTGCTTGGGACTCCAACATCTTACGCAGAGCAAGAGGGTCTTCTTTAAAAAATAGGCGGAGTAAATCAGAAGCTTTTTGTGGTGTAGTCTTTCTCACCTTTTTGCGTTGGTTTCGGTACCGTTTTCGATCGTTCTGTCGAACTTTAT
>RFNT01000069.1 GCA_009927045.1 bacterium
TGATTGACGCAACCCTCCTAAATTGATTGAATTCTCCCCATGAACCATCTATCCCCAACCCCAGGCTCAATTTCAGGGGCACAGCTTGCTCCACTCATCGATCACACTTTGCTACGAAAAGATGCTCAGGAGCAGGATTTTCGTAAATTGTGCCAGGAAGCCATTGAAAATGGCTTCCAAACGGTTTGTGTTGAAATTCCCTGGCTTAACTTAGTGGGCCAGTTATTGGCGGGTTCTAAAGTTAAGCCGATTGCTGTGATTTGTTTTCCCGAAGGGATAGCCTCCACTCCTGAAAAAGTAGCTCAAACTCAATTAGCGGTTCAATCTGGGGCCAAGGAAATTGATATGGTTTTGAACCGAACCTTGCTCAAATCGAAGCGGTATCGGGAAGTGTTAGAAGACATTCGTGGAGTAGTAGTGGCAGCAGCTCCATATCCTGTAAAGGTCATCTTAGAAACGAGCGAACTCACCCAAGATGAGAAGGTCATTGCCTGCACCTTGGCAAAAGTTGCGGGTGCCGCTTTTGTAAAAACCTCAACGGGATTTTCTAAGTCTGGCGCTACAGTAGAAGATGTTAAACTCATGCGTGCTGTAGTGGGCGAAGAAATGGGCGTGAAGGCTTCTGGAGGTATTCGATCTTATGATGATGCCGTAAAAATGGTTCAAGCTGGAGCCACTCGGTTGGGCACTTCAGCCTCTGTAGCTATTGTCAAAGGTTCTGAGGGAAAATCGAATTACTAATGGACGTTACTAAGACCTCAATGAAAAGATTTATTTGTTTAGTAGCTGATGGATTTGGTGTGGGTGAGGCTCCGGATGCCTCCAAATACGGAGATCAAGGCGCAAACACTCTGGGAAATATCGCTCGCCATGTGGGCAGACTTCGCTTGCCGCAACTGGAAAGATTGGGATTGGGGTGTCTTGGAAAGTTTAGCGGTATTCCGGCAACGTCGAATCCCTTAGGTGTCGTTTCGCGTTTAGCGGAAAAGAGTGCGGGAAAAGATACCACTTCAGGTCATTGGGAAATTGCCGGGTTAGTAACTCCAGTGCCTTTTCCGGTTTTCGAAAAAGGATTTCCAGAAAACCTAGTGCGAGAATTTATTCAAGCTGCAAAACTTCCGGGAGTTTTGGGAAATTATCATGCGAGTGGAACAGAAATTATAAAAAAACTGGGCGAAGAGCACATTCAAACAGGCAAGCCTATTTTATATACCTCAGCTGATTCAGTGTTTCAGTTGGCGGCGCATGAGCGAGCTTTTGGATTAGAACGTCTCTATCAGATCAGTGAAATAGCCAGAAAAATAACTCTTCCATTTCAAATCGGACGAGTGATTGCTCGACCGTTTCTTGGGGAGAATGCTGCTAGTTTTTATCGAACAGAAAACAGAAGAGATTACTCTTTAACTCCGGGAACGACTTGTTTAGATGTTTTGAATCGGGGGGGAGTAGATGTGATCAGTGTAGGGAAAATTGATGATATTTTTGCCCATCGAGGAATTTCCTATGGCAATCACACCGGTAACAATAAAGATAGTTTAAAAGCTACTCTCGATTTTATTAAAAAGACCAAAGGCCAAAAAGCATTCATTTTTGTGAATTTAGTTGATTTTGACATGTTGTATGGACATCGTCGGGACCCGGTGGGTTATGCTCGTGCATTAGTTGCTTTGGACGAATTCCTTCCTAAGCTACTACAAGAGCTCACTCCTGAAGATTGCTTGATGCTGACCTCCGATCATGGCTGTGACCCTACATTTACCGGCAGTGATCACACTCGAGAATTCGTACCGTTAGTAGCCTACTCGGTTCTCCCGGGCGCCATCTCCCCGATCGTCAATCTTTCGCCGATATCGGAGCTACGATTCTGGACGGATTTCAATTAAAGCCCGAGAGTTTACCGGGAGTTGGGCAGAGCTTTTTATGCGAGCTTCAGAAATAATTGAGAAAAAGAAGAAGGGCGAAAGCCTCTCCTGAAGGAACTGGAATGGTTTTTAAAGTCCTTCATGTCGGGAGCCGTACCCGATTATCAAATGACAGCTTGGCTTATGGCCGTTTGCTGGCGAGGTATGGACTCAAGAGAGCAGACTGATTGGACTCACCTGATGTGGAAATCAGGAAAAAGTATTCCTCGTCAGTCTACTGGGGATTATTGGATTGATAAGCACAGTACTGGCGGGGTTGGCGATAAGACGTCTCTCATTTTAGTACCGTTATTGCGGACCATCACCGATGAATGCCTAGGTAAAGGGCGGGTTAAATTTCCAATGATCTCGGGAAGGGGATTAGGACATACTGGGGGCACTTTAGATAAGTTAGAGTCGGTGCCGGGTTTCTCATGTCGTCTCAGCTTACAGCAATCCTCAAAGCTTCTTGAGCAGCATGGGTTTTTTATGGTGGGTCAAACAGATGAAATAGCTCCAGCAGACCGTCGTATTTATGCACTTCGAGATGCTACAAGTACCGTAGACAGTATCCCCCTCATTATTTCAAGTATTCTGAGTAAAAAATTAGCTGAGAGTTTAAATGGGATTGTGTTTGATGTGAAGGTTGGAAGTGGTGCTTTCATGAAAAATCAATCTGATGCAACGGAGTTGGCAAAAGGGTTGGTAGCAGCAAGTAAGCATCAAGGACTCGAGGCGGTCGCTCTTGTCACAGATATGAATACGCCTATTGGAACTAGCATAGGTAATTCAGTTGAGGTTTGGGAGTGTTGGGAGTTTTTGAAAGGACAAAGGGATTCAGAATTGGAGCAACTGGTGATTGCTTTGGGAAGTCACATGTTGAGTTTAGCAAGTAATGGCAAATACGATCTGAAATCTTGTGAAGCACTGCTTTTAGAGGCCCTCTCTACATTAAAATGTCAGCGAACCTTTGTAGAGATGTTTGAAAATCAAAATGGCGATTGGCATGAATTTGAAAAAATAATGGCCAAAGGTTCGGCTGAACATGAGGAAATCATTTTTCGAGCACCGCAATCTGGGCTGTTTCTGAGTTGCGATGCACTGAAAATTGGAAAATGGGTTCATCAAAGAGGCGGAGGCAGAAATACTGCATCTGATGCTATTGATCCTTGGGTAGGTGCCATTTTGTTGAAAAAGTGTGGAGAAAAAGTAGAAAAAGATGAGCCCATTGCTCGCGTTCGATTGAGAAAAGGAGACTGGAGCGAACAAGTCGAACTTCAGCTCGCAGAGGCTTTTCAGTGGAGTGCTCAACCGAGCTCCAAAAAACCATTGATTCATGAGGTGATCGTATGATGTTGGAGCTGCAATCTGCTAAAAATTATCTACTTGCTCAATGTCCCCAATTTCCAAAAATACTGATCACATTAGGAAGTGGATTAGGATCTCTTCTGTCTGAGCTTGGGCTTGAGAAAGAAATCAGTTTTTCAGATATTCCTTATTTCAAGAAGCAACGGTTTCGGGGCATCATGGGAAGCTTGTCGTAGGCAAATTGGGAAACAAAAGAGTGGCCTGTTTGCAGGGGCGTTTACATCTTTATGAAGGCTACTCAATTCAGGAAGTAGTATTTCCTTTTAGAGTAATGGCATCCTGTGGGGTTGATAGTTTCCTTTTGACGAACGCCTCGGGGGGAGTTCATTCGGATATGAAGCCTGGGGAATTAATGGTGATCAAAGACCATCTTAATTTGATGGGTACAAATCCTCTGATTGGAAAGAACGAAGATGCGCTGGGACCTCGATTTCCTGATATGACTCAAGTTTACGATAGGGCCTATGTGGAACTCTTCTTGAGATTAGCCCAAAAAAGGGGGGTGAAGTTGCGGCAGGGAGTTTATGCTGCTGTTCATGGCCCTTCTTATGAAACGCCCGCCGAGGTCCAAATGCTCAAGACACTAGGCGCTGATGCTATTGGAATGTCGACGGTACCTGAGGCTATCGCTCTAAGGCATATGGGCAAAAAAGTAGCAGCAATCTCTTGTATTACGAATCTGGCAGCGGGGATTGGTGAGGGATTGCTAGACCACGAGGAAGTTTTGTCAGCTGCGAAACCGGTTCAGCAAACATTTGCGCAATTAGTGAAGGAGTTTGTGAATGCAATTGAGTGAGAGCAAATATCCTATTCGACCCATTCAGGAATTGGAACCTAAGCTTAGGAAACTTGTTAAAATGGCGATTGCTGTGCAGAAAAAAGCTTACGCTCCCTATTCCAGATATTCAGTTGGTTGTGTCGTGGTCGACTCCAGGGGTAAAATTTTTACAGGGTGTAATGTAGAAAA
>RFNT01000221.1 GCA_009927045.1 bacterium
GTGTCGACGCGACCGAGTCGTTCTACCATTTTAAAAATAGATTTCATTCCCATGCTCTGACCAATTGCTTCGTTGGGGCTTCCCGGATTCAGGACGGGTGCCGAATACGCCATATTGAAGAGCATGTGGTAAGCTCGCTCGGCTTTTTGTACGAGCTCGATCAGCAGGGTTTCATTGATGGGTTTTTCAATGTAGTCGAAGGCGCCTTCTCGAATGGCTTCAATGGCTTCGCGAATATTTCCATGAGCTGTGATGAGTGCGACTGTTGTGGAGTATTCGCGAGCTTTAATATGTCTCAGCAGTTCCAGACCATCCATGCGAGGCATGCGAACATCACACAGCACGAGAGGGAAGGGGCGAGCGGCTAATTTTTCAGCTGCTTCTTGGCCGTCGGCAGCTTCTTCCACTTGATATCCCCGAAGGGTGAGGAGCGATTGAATTTGCTTCCGCAAATCCTGTTCGTCATCGACGACTAATATCGAATACATGGTCTTAGGGCTCCCCAAAAAATGCTTGGATTTTCAATGCTTAACTACCAGAGAATGGAGGAGTTCACAATACCCTGTCACTGGGGGGTTCTTATAATATAAATAAAAACAATGACTTACCTTATGGGAAGGGTGAAAGAGACCTCGGTTCCTCGCCCTGGCTCACTCGTTAAGTGGAGCGTTCCTCGATGCAATTCAACAAAATATTTTGCTAAGTAAAGTCCCAATCCGGATCCACGCGTGGATTTATCGACGGATTTTCCGCGATAAAACTTACTCGTCACCCGAGGAAGTTCCTCTTCTGGAATTCCCGGACCTTCATCTCGGACAGAAACTCTGACTTGATGATCGGTCTCCTGGGTTTGAATCACGACCTGACTTTTCGATGGACTGTATTTGACGGCATTTTCTAACAGATTGGTGATCACTTCTAACAAAAGCTGAGGATCTCCCTCCATGGCAAAAAGCGGCTCAAGGTTAGCGACTAATTTAATTTCCTTTTCTTCAAACAAGAAAGAAAGTCTTTGAATAGCACTTTCGACCAGTCGGTTGATATCTACTACTTCTTTGGCAGGTTCAATGGGCATGGTTTCCATTTTAGTGATTCTTAAAATATCAGAAATCAATCGAGCTAATTCATTGTTGGCTCGTTCAACGCCTGAAAGCCCTTGCTTTACTGAAGGGTCGAGGGATGGGTTTTCACTCTGCAGACGATCTAAAATAGCCTTAATTTTTGCAATGGGAGTTTTGAGGTCATGACTGAATAGGGAAACAAAGTTGTTTTTAAATTCATCCATTTCTTTGAGATATCTAGACTCTTCCTGTATGCGCCACTGTTTCTCTTCTTGGCGGCCTATTTTGAATCCAATCAGCAACAAATGAGTTCCTAAAATGCAGAAAAGAGGATTGGCCAACCCCCACCAGGCTTTGAACCAGATGAGAGACATGTAGCTGAGCATCACTAAACTTGAGGCAAACAGCATGAGAAGCAACCAGGCCACCGATAGTGGAAAATACAGAATAATACCGATTGCCCCCACCACTGTTAAAAAAGATGCTAAAAGTTGAATAGGCGAGGAAAGAATCTGAATTTGTTTGCTCTCAAGAAATGTGCGAACAATGTTTCCCTGAACCTCCAATCGGGACATTTTTCCAAAAGGAGTTTCTACATCGTGTGATGGGCTTCCTTCTCTTCCGATCAGCACGACTTGGTCTCTGATTAGAGCCAAGTCAGTGGTATTCTCAAAAACATCCCAAGCATCTAAGCTGGGAAAGGTGCCTGCTGGGCCTCTGAAAAAGATATGAATCGGTTGCGTGAGATCGACTGGGGGAGCAAAACCCTTCAAGAATTCATAAGCCTTCAAAGCCAGTGATTTTCCAGAGGAGTAGATGAGTGGGCTTTGTCTGAGTACGTTATCATTGTCCGGGAATAAATTATTAAATCCAAAGTGTGCATCTGGAGCGAGACGTGGCGGGGGAGGGACCAATTTTCCTTCCTCGTCGATCAGCGAAGAAAACAGGATTGGGTTTGAGACTGAGGAGGTGTCGTTTTTGGATCGACCCAATCAAAAAAGGTCGTGAACACAATCAACTTTGGCGAATGTTGATTAAGTCGCGAAATTAAAGACTCATAGAAAGCTTTCCGCCAAATTGGACGAGTTCCGTCGGGAAGGGCGAGCGATAGTTCATTATTTTGATATTCTTTTTCAAGAAGATTTGAAAGTTTACCTTCAGAAACTCGAACGAGCACATAGGCAGGTTTTTGAACTTGCTTGGGTTGCAACTGAAAAACGTGATCGTAGAGCCACTGATCAAAGCTGGGTAAGGGTACTGAAACCAAAAGCAGGGCAAGCGCAATTCGAACAGTCAGGGATAATTGAGGCATGAGGTCTTATAGCAGACCTATAAGCGAACACCAAAATAGAACTCGGCCCCCATGAGGGTTTGATCAGCTCCAAAGCGATGGATCATCCATTTGAGGTCCACCATGAAGGGGTTAAAATCAAAGCCAGCAGCGATTATAAATGTTGGTAAAAGCACCGTTTGTTCAATTTGGGTTGTCTCATTGGCAGTGACTTGCGTGGTTTGGCGGAACCAAGTAGCTAAACTAACGCCGGCCCCCAGGCCAAAATCAGCATTGTCAGAGACCTGAAACATGCGCCTGACCATACCCTCTACCGCGAAAATATGTGTCGAGTTGAGAGCGTATTTGTAACCGAGAAATCCGCGAAGCGCGAGCGGGATATTATCGCTCATCCGAGAGTAGTCGTAATCGAAGTAAACTCCGCCCTGATACCCAAAGTCTTTGAAATAATCCCCCACAGGTTCATTGGTGGTGGCATTCAGTTTGGGTTCGATATAAATATTTCCCCCAGCGGCAAAGGCCACATGAAAAATTCCTGCGTCCGTTCTTGGAGAATTATCTGAGAAGTATTTTCTCGGCGGTTTTTTCTTAGGGGCTGGGGCCTTCTTTTTTTTGGGGAGCGTTTTTAGAATGACAGGCTCTTCCTCTTCCACGGTTTCTTCAATCGCTTGTTCCTCTTCTTCATAATCTTCTTCAGCGTAGAGAGGTAAAGAATGAATAGCCCCCCAAGCTAAAACTAATATCAACAACCCATTCCAAGAAAAAGTTCGCATAGCGCTCTCCAAGTTTTGCTAAGTCCTGATTATAACAAACTTTGCGCTCAGCGAGTGACGCATCACAGCTTCCGACTGTGAGTTTTTCTCCTCTTTTTACCGATACCTCTCTACGGGACCTCTTGATCTCCATGAAAACTTCGCTGACATTCTTGTTTCCTATTTTCCTGAGCTGCTGGATTGGCGCCGGAACTGCCTTTTCAGCGGTTTCATACCCCTATCAAAGTCAGTGGCAGCTCCTTTTAGGAACCACCGTGAGCCAGTTGACCGAACGCCTTGAAGCGCCTGCTGGGTTTGAATCCAAAACGAGTGAAATTCAAGGATTGCTGGGGATCAAACGAGCGATTCGCCTTTCTAATCGTTGGAGAGTTTCTCCCGAGGCTTTCTTAGTTCTTCCCTGGCGTTCGGATTCAGACGGATTTTCATTCACTCTCACTTCTCATTGGAGCGTCAATTTTGATTTTTTAGCATCTTCTGTTTTTTCCTTTTCTTTGGGCACTGGGCTTCTGTGGGAGAGTCATTTTTCACAAGCAGAGGAGCTCACTGTGGGAGGCATAGCATCTGCGGGCACTTTTTATAAACCCTCCAGTTGGGTCCAAGTGGTGTTACCGACGGCTGTTGCTGGCATGGGAGTAAGAATTACAAGAAAAGCGACTTTTCAAGTGGGAGTGTTAGTGCCTCAATTCTATTCAAATCAAAAACGAGTGGTTACCGGGACCGGAAGATTGGTGATTGATTTATGAAAAATAAAGCTCTGTTTCTCTGGATCACGATGAGCTTTTCATTGTCTGGATGGAGTTGGACCCACATGGGTTCCAATCGATTTGGATGGGACACTCAGCGCATCGTCTTTTACGTCAATACGACGGGCTGCACGTTGCCGGACAATCAACTGTATGCCGTCATTGACCAGGCGCTAGCAGCTTGGAATCGAATTCCGTCGATTAACTTAGAGCTTGTTCGCGCATCAGAGCCCGCTACGAATACGGAGGCTCAATTTCGAGCAGGAACAGCAACCCAGCTTCCTTTGATTGTTTGTTCGTCGCAACTCAGTGATTACAGTGGGGTCAATGCGAATTCCACTTTGGCCTTTGTGCCGTTTTTCCAGGCCAATAGTGCTGGACACGTCACATACTCAGGCCTAGTCCTCAACGCTCAAGTGGGGGCTGCAGCAGAACTTTCGCAATATGCAGAGGGGGGATTGGAGCTGATCTTGGGGCATGAAATAGGGCACGTATTGGGGCTCGGCCACAGCTCTGATCCAGATGCCCTCATGTATTACCAATTGAATAAAGAATTTTTGCTCATCACTCGGGATGATCAAGATGGAATGGCGCAACTGTATCCTGCAAATGCTTTAGCTGAACTCTTTGGTTGCGCAGCTGTCCACCAAAAGAAAACCCGAGTGCCTTGGGCAGCCCTGTTTCTCTTCTTAATCTGGTTCTTTGCACTTTTCGGGATCGGACGAAGATACTCTAATACTGAACCACTTCCTTAATTTGAGGAATCACTTCTTTGAGGCGAGTTTCAACCCCCATCTTTAAAGTGGCCGTACTGCTGGGACAGGAGCTGCATGCCCCTTGCAGAGACAAGTAAACCACGCCATCTTCATATTTTCCAAAAGTGATATCCCCGCCGTCCATAGCGACCGCAGGGCGGATCTCAGTATCTAATAATTCACGAATTTTTTTCTCTATTTCCTGATCTTCAGGTTTCGAGGAAACGAGTTCGGTCGCCTCTGGATTAAATCCGGGATCAAAGACGGGAAGTCCTGCTTTTAAATGTTCTTCGAGTGTTTTTGGCACTTGTTCAGCTACGATATCCCAATCTCCTTGAGGCGATTTGGTAATCGTCACAAAATTTGAGCCGATCATCACTCCTGCTACTCCAGCCACTTGAAACAGTTTCTCCGCCAGTGGAGATTTTCCCCTGGCTTGGTCGGCGCCGGGGAAATTGCTGGCCCCTCGTTCCATTAAGCGCGTGCTTACTACGAACTTGAGCGTGTTGGGATTCGGTGTGAATTCCAAACTGACTTGAATAGATTCCATAAAAGCGACTCCTGAATGGCAGGCACCATAGCAAAATTCGCGCGCGAGAGGGTAGAGATTTTTCGCCCTCGTCTTTTCTTGCAACCTGAGTCTTTTTAAGGTTATCTCCGCGAGTGCACTTAGCTTCATCAAACACTTCTAAAATAAGTTGCAAGCACTTGAAATGCTGTGGGTTTTTCTGGTTCTGGCAACTTTGGGGAGTACCGGTCAGCCCCTTCCTGAAGTGACCATCGACAATGCTGAGACCCCTCGAGGGGACGCGTCTATTGAAAGTTCTGGGTTTTCACAAACAGTCCCCCTGGATACGGCTGCTTCCGAGCCCTTGGTGATGGCCGCAACTCAGCACCCCGCTGTGGTGAATACCTTTCGTGGTAAAAGTGCGAGTCCTCAGTTTTCTCTCCGTGGAATGGACCCCTTGCAAACTCGATTTTTTTAGAAGGAATCCCGCTGACCGAACCTGCATTTAATACAAGTGCTGTTGGTTTAATCCCTGCGCTGGGTTCGGGCGAGGTCGAGGTTTATCCGGGGGAAGTACCTGAACATTTGCCGGGAACGAGTCTGAGCGGTGCTCTCAATATCCGCCTTCCCACCTCCCGATTTTCCCAGAAATTTTTATCTCGGGTGGGTAGTTTTCAATGGTTAGAAATCGCCGGTTCCACTCACCTGAGTGAGCAGGGACGAATAGCTCTAGGGTTCTCTCAAAGCCAGGAGAACTTCAATTATCTGGATGATAATGGAACTCCTTTCAATACGAGTGACGACCAAAAAAAAGAACGAATTCACAACGGATTTCGGCGCCTATCGCTTTTACCGTCTTGGCAAGCTCAAACAAGCAATTCCAGTTTTAAAGTTTTTTCTTTGAATAGTCTCCAGTGGGTGGAAGTTCCTGGGGCCACGTATCAACCACAATATTTTGACCTGACCGAATATCATCAGGTTTCTGCAATCAAATATCAGAGGGATCTCTCTCCTCTGGTTTCCATTCAAAGCGATTTGTTCCTGAGAATGGCGGTGGACCAGCTGAGAGATTCAGAGTTTGCTTCCAAAACGCAGACACGGGAATATTCAGCGCATTCAACCAATAGTACTTGGGGTGGACAAAGCGCAGTTATTTTGAAAGCAGAGCCAGTGACAGCGACTTTTCGAAGCTCGGTCTTAGTCTCAAAGCTCGATCAAAGCTCCACCTCTGCTCCTGCCCGGTTATTAGAAGTTCCCTTTGCACTTTTAGTTCAGGTACCAATTTCTTCTCGAATCGAAATCAAGCCTGCCTGCCTCGCCAATTGGACGGAATCAGACCGTCAGAATCAAGCACTGCGCGGTTGGAGTTTTTCACCCCGGTTGGGATGGCAGATGCAGGCTGAAAACTTGGGGCGATTGCGCGGAATTGTGGGCTCCTATTTTCGCCGGCCTCATTTAACTGAACTGTTTGGAAATCAGAAGGGACTGAGTGGAAATGTGCTATTAAACCCAGAGCGAGCCCATCGAGTTGAAATAGGATGGGACTGGCTTGGGAATCCTCACTGGTCCGTCACTGTGTTTGGTACCCAAGCTCAAGATCTCATTCAGTACTTGCCATCGGGCCCTAACGTTCAACGCCCTGAAAACATTGGAGCTGCTTCCTGGTGGGGACAAGAGCTTTCAGCAGAATTTATTGTCTCAAAAGAGCTCTCCCTGCGTCCAGTCTTTGCAAGTCTCTTCTCTCGAAACGAGTCTGAAGTGGTAGCTGAGAAAAATAAAATATTGCCAAACCGCTTCCCCTGGCTCAGCCGGTTGGATACAACTTGGGAGAAACAAAAGTGGCGCTTGAGTCACCGAGCCAGTGTTTTTTCAAATTCTTTCTTGGATCGGGCCAATCTGAAGGAACTTGCGCCATTCCAAATCCACGACATCACCATTTCTCGAAGTGACAGAGCTTGGGGACAATTTGCACTAGAAATTCAGAACATTTTCGATATTACCGTAGCCAATGGAATATGGTCGGGTGTAGAAAGTTTACAGAGCGTCGGGGGAATTCCTGGATATCCTATCGCAGGGAGGAGAGTGTACTTCACGTGGACTTACAACATTTAGTTGCTGGGATAGTCATTTTATTCGGAGTGGTCGGATGCCGTTTGACACCCAACACCCTCCAGTGGGACTCAAAAAATCAACAAGCTGCGCTTTTTGTAGTGACTACAGATTATCAAACGGGGCAATTAGCTCGGCTGAACTTGGAAGACCGATCCGCTCAACTTCAATTTGCCAATATTCACTCGGATGCTGTAATTCGGATTTTTGATAATCTTGCTCATATCTTCATCATCAATCGATTGGGAGCTGACAACATTCAAAAAATAGATCC
>RFNT01000188.1 GCA_009927045.1 bacterium
CCAAGAATCAAGAAAAACAAACTTCCAAATGAAGATTTATAGAGAATAGGATTGGGAATAGCATTTCCAAAAGTAAGATATCTCCAGAGGCTTAAAATACAGACGGGAGCCAAGGACGCCAGTCCACCCCAAATCATATTTCTGCGAGTTTTTGAACCCCATTGAGTCCAAAACAGATAACAAAGCTCTAGGCAAGTGAACCAAATCCCCTCAAGCCTTATCAACGGTACTAGGCTCAATAAAGCAAAGCTTTTCCACGTGGGTGATTCAAAATGAACATAAACAACACTCCAAAGAATGGCCGCTGTGAAAAGAGTCACAGGAAAGCCATGCCCAGAATTGAGAAGCAAAGGGGGATATAAAATCAGGAGGGGGTAAAACCAAACTTCTTTTTTTTCATGACCAAAATGAAGTAAGAGGGCCCGCCCAGCTAATACACACAACCAAGTTCCCAAAATCACGAGAACAAAATTGGTTTCGAGCAATGGAAAATGGAGCTTGGCTAAAAGCCCCAATAAGAAAAAGGGAAGAAAATCAACAATCCCCTCTATCCTCATTTCGCGATTGAAGGAGAAGCCGGCTCCGGTTCCAAGATTGTACGAGTGTCTCAGTGATACAAAGAGTTCATCCCAGGGTTGAAACAGTAAACAGGCACCGATGAATAGACTGCAGGCGGAGAAGAAGACGCTTATGCGCCGCCAGAGTTCTTTGTGACTGAGATTATATTGATGAGCAGCGAAACCACTGAGGAATAGCAGTAGGAGAAACGCCATTTGAAAAAAAATGGGCAGGCCCTTCACGAGAAAAAAACCACCAAAGGTGGTTTCAAAGAGCCCGGGTATTTCCTGCGGGGATTCAAAAAAGTAAACCTTAGAAAGCACAAGATAGTATAGCAGGCCCATTGCCAAGACAGGAGTGGGGATTGCGCGCCGCATCTTGTTTGCGGTTGGGGGTTTAAATGAAGGTTAAATCAACCGATAAGACAAGGTATGGCGGAAATCCATAAAATTTTAGCGTTTGCTATGCAGAGGGGTGCCAGTGACATCCATTTCTCCTCTGAAGAGCCCATTAGAATCCGGGTCGATGGTGATCTGATGCCAATCGATGGAAGTCGTACCAGTGCTGATCAATTGCAATCTCTTCTCTTTCAGGTTTTGAGTGCAGAGGAACAAGAGAAGTTAGTACAAAATAAGAACCTTGATAAAAGTTATATGGTTCCAGGTATCGCACAATTCCGAGTGAATATTTTTTTCAATCGAAAAGGAATTGCAGCAGTACTCAGATCCATTCCAGTAAAAATTCCTACCTTCGAGAGTTTGGGACTTCCCGAAGTGTTGAGAAAAATCGCTGAAAAATCTCGTGGTTTGATTTTGGTCACTGGCCCAACCGGCTCTGGGAAATCGACTACTCTTGCGGCAATCATTGACCATATCAATACCCAGTTTCCCTATCATATTTTGACTGTAGAAGATCCCGTAGAATTTGTTCATTCCTCAAAAAATTCATTAGTGAATCAGAGAGATATTGGGCACTCCTGCCATACGTTTCAGGATGCTTTGAAATATGCTCTACGCGAAGATCCTGATGTGATTTTGATTGGTGAGCTTCGAGATCTAGAGACGATTTCATTAGCCTTAACTGCAGCTGAAACGGGTCACTTGGTGTTGGGGACTTTACATACTCGAGGCGCAGCAGCTTCTATTGATCGCATGATCGATTCATTTCCCCCGGGACAACAAGCAATGATTCGGTCGATGATCGCAGATTCTCTTTTGGCAGTGATCAGCCAAGTGCTTCTGAAAAAATCTGACGGTAAGGGCAGAGTTGCAGCTTACGAGATCATGGTGGTGAACCAAGCGATTTCAAATTTAATTCGCGAAGGTAAAGTCTTTCAAATGGAAGGGGTCATTCAAACCGGTAAAAAAGACGGAATGGTATTGATGGAGCAAAGTTTGATGGCGCTCATCAAACAAGGGCTGATTTTGCCTGAAGAAGCGAGTGCTTATTTAAAAAACCCCTTGCCCCCGAATACGAACATTGGCGTTACTGCTCGACCGACACCCCCACCCGCCCCCCCGAAGGTCGTCCCCAATCCCCCGGTTTCCAGGGCCCCCGAACCTTTTATTGCTCTTGAAGATGA
>RFNT01000085.1 GCA_009927045.1 bacterium
TGGCTCGCCGATCTCTTGATTGGTCAGAGGCTCGACCCGAATGGGGACTTGCGGGGAACGCTGCTTTTATCGTGGCCAAAAGAAAGCTAACTGAGCGACTGAATTTAGAGTCGAGGAGCTTTCTGCACTCTTACGATTGGGAAAGCGATACAACGGGGTCAGCGCTTGAAGTGATCATGACGGCTCCCATGGTAGTGGCTGAGTGGATCAACACCCAGTACTACTTCTCAACCGTTGATAATGAAGTGTTTGGGAGCGGCAGTAAGGTCATCCATAACGTCGTGGGAAAACTGGGAGTCATGCAAGGCAATGTGAGTGATTTAAAAATCGGCCTCCCCTTGCAGTCGGTCAGTGATGGAAAAAACTTTGTCCATGAACCCATGCGATTGTTAGTCGTGATCGAAGCGCCACGCGAACGCATCGAGCACATCATTCAAAAGCATGAGTCCGTCAGGAAATTAGTACTCAATGAATGGATCCGACTAGTGGCTTTAGAACCTTCCGATCGGAAGTTCTATCGGTACTCCCCCATGTCCCGATGGGAGGTTGAAACCCACTAGTCCCTTGTAGGAGGGCCCCTGTTTGGCTAGAGCGATATAACCCATTGAATTTATGAGTTATATTAAAAATCTGGCCAGCTTGGGCCCTTTTTTTTAACTTGAAAAGAGCCCCCCAAAAAGATATAAACGCAGCGCGTTAAATAGGATGGAGTTGAATATGAAAAAATCCCAATCTCTGACCTGCCTTTTATCTGCGCTGATCCTGTGCGGAGTGAGTGTGGCAAGAGAATCTCGCACTTACGCCGTTTGGCTTCGCTACATTCCTGTTCAAGAAAAAAACTGTCATGAGCTTGCCCAAGAGTTAGCGGTCCGATTCACTCAAATCACAGGCTTAGAGGGCACGGGTCGATGCCAGTCGATCACCAAAAAAGGGATGACGGTTGAAATTCGTTATGTGGCGAATGAAGCCTTAGAACTGTTAAGTTCGGTACCTGAAATCGGATTCCCCGGTGAGGGGTTTGAATTTGAATCGCGTCGCCAGTGCGAAGCTCAGATTCCCAGTGAGGAGGCCGCTTTTGAAAAAGTCACAGGCCAAAAGCCTGTCATGGCTTTTTGTAACTTTCAAGAAAACTACTATGGCCGGCAACGGTGGGCTTTAGTGATGTACGGCTTTGGCAATTTAGCTCTGAAGCCCCAGTGGGCGAGTAGTTTATTTCCAGGCAAACCGTCGGCTGCTCAAGCACAAAAGATCCTTGAAGATGTGAAAACCCAACTGAATCACTCTCAATTAGATGTCCGTCTGCCGTTCCTTCAAGATGATGATCACGGTCATTTGAGACTAACACTCATGTACTTTGGACGGTATGGCGAGCAAATTAAGAGTTTCTCACTTTCTGAAATCAATTCACTCACTGAATGTGAAAATGAGATGCAAGAGCTCCGAAAGCTCCAGCAGAAGAATCCCGCAATTACTACGTTGGGGTATTGTATTCATAATCCGTATCATCGCGGTGCTGATTTAGTCGCTGTGATCGATGTGACTCGTTGGTACCAAGTGAAGTATGCAGTGGAGAGCTTTACGAGTTACGAAGATTGCCATACTCAGCGCCCCACTTTGGTGCCCTATTATCAGAATGTGGTTAAAGATCCCGTCGTAGCAGGTTTTTGCACCAAGTATGGTTCGGAGTGGAAGCTTCAATTGATTGAAGAAAACAATCGCTAACTTGCTTGCTTTTGAACTGGAAGAGATCCCTCACTCAAGTCGGCTATGGGCAGAGTGACTATAAATTGCGACCCTCGGCCGATTTCGCTGCGTAACCGAATCGTTCCCTGATGCGCTTGAACGAGCTGGTGAGTGATGTAAAGGCCCAAGCCCAATCCTCCTAAATGGCCACAGCTTGGAGCTCTCTCAAACCGCCGAAAGATTTTTTTCTGAAACTCAGGTTCAATACCAGGACCATGATCCTGCACGGTCACCACACCCTGGGATCCTCTTCTTGAAACGGAAATTTCTACCGGCTGTCGATTCCCGTATTTAATTGCATTGGAAATAAGGTTAGTGAAGATTTGTTCTAATCGAAGGGGATCCCAAATGCCGGAAAGAGGATTTTCAGCAGTGATGGTCAGCGAAGTGCCCAGAGCCTGCGCTTCGGGTTGAAACCGGTTCACAATCTCATGCAGCAGCTCAGGAAGATCGACCACAGTCTTGTTAAGTACAACCTGTCCAGTTCGAATGCGTGTCATATCCAACAAATCATCTAGAAGTTCATTCAGCTTACTTACTTGATTCAAACACAGCTGAACCCCTTGATAAGAATTTGCGAGTTCCGAGCGAAATTTCAATGCGCGGACAAGGAGTTGAAGTTGCAGGGAGAGTGCTGTCATGGGGGTCTTTAATTCGTGGGAAGCAATAGAAAGGAATTCGTCCCGAGCCTTGGCAGCTTCTTGTGCCTCTTGATAGAGCAATCCGTTATCAACAGAAGCTGAAGTTCTCCGGTGAGTTCCGCACAGATCCAGTTGGCCTTTGAAAAATCTCTTCCAGAGTCTCCTAAAACAAAAGACAAACTTCCCAGCGTTTTTCCTCTGGAGATCAGTGGAAATACCGCCATGTTTCGAGTGCCGAGTTCCTTCAAAACTTCAGAAGCTTCGGGATTTCCAGCAATGGTAGTTAATTGTTCGTTGGAGACATTCAAGACAATTTGAGATTCTCCGGTTTCTATGGCTTTTCGAGAAGGGGATTTTCTGTGGCTGGGTCCTAGCTTCAGCAGCTTTTCGGCCAGGTG
>RFNT01000140.1 GCA_009927045.1 bacterium
TGGTCGGGGCGGCGGGATTTGAACCCACGACCTCTTGGTCCCGAACCAAGCGCGCTAGCCAACTGCGCTACGCCCCGTTAACAGATTCCATGCGAAGGGCAGGGAGAAAAGTTCTGTTGAAAGTGCCCTCTGCTTTTCCCTTCAACTCAATCAACGCTATTCTCAACTGTTCTCTCAAAACCTCCAAGTCCTTTTCCGTGGCTTGCAACGGAATTTCAATCGGCTCTCCGTAAATCACCGTGCACTTGGAAAACGGCATCGGCAAATAACACTGGTTCCACGCTCTCTTAAAAACAAACCGCCACTGGGCCGCGCCCACTGTGGGCACGATGGGTTTTCCTGTTTTCTGGGCGAGCGCCAGAATCCCGGGTTTCACTTCGTAAATAGGACCCCTTGGACCATCCACTGCAAGTGAGGCATGGGCATCCGTTTTTAAAACCGTATCCAGCAACCCCTTCAACGCCCCAGCACCGCCTTTGGAACTTGACCCTCGCACCACTTGGAATCCCAGCAATTGCAACACCCACTTCATCAATTCCCCATCTCGACTCCTACTTGCCATCACTGCCATTTTTTTAAATTGTCCCAACTTCAGCATCAGGAGTTCATCTCCATGCCAGTGCGCATAGAGCCTTCCCGAACGGTACGGTTTCAGATCCGTTCTTCCTAATTCCCGAATTCTCCACGTCAGAGAAAGGAGTCCATAGAAAGTCGCTATGAGAGCTGCTTTAAGAAAAGTAATGAGTGCCGTCCACACAAGAGGGGAGAAGTAACAAACATTCCCAAGTTGGTAAAGGGAGTGCTTAACGCGCAGGGTAAAGCCTGACTTTTGCTGAGTCAAAGGAACCCCCTTTTAACCCGATAAGAATTGGAAATACTGGAGACTCCATGAAAAACCCCTCGGCCCTGCAAACCCTGCTCACCCAAGCCTATGAATCCGAGAAAAACCTGCGCCATTTCAATAAACTCGCCAGTCAGGAAATGAATACGTTATTAGCCACTTTGTTGGGGGAGCTTGAAACAGCCAAAGAAGCTCGCAACAAAGCCGAATGGCTTCAGCAAATTCAGGCAGCAGAGCACGTGGCTCACAGAGCTCTCTTTTGGATCCGAAATATCCATTACTTCACTTCCGGAATCAGTCCTCAAATGGAACTCGTCGATGTGTCCAATTTAGTTTTTAAAGTCTTGGAAAAGTTAGAGGGTGAATATCAGCGATTCCAAATAGAGGTCGAAGCCAAAATAGAGGATTCCATTTTCTGCCTCGTTGATCCTTACGCCATCGAACAAGCTTTACTCAATCTACTTGCTTTTCCATTACAAAGTGGACAGTCCGCACGAAAAGTGAATCTTTCCCTCCGAACCTTTCCTTCGGGAATTCGCCTCAATTTTGAAGTGTTCACTTCGGCGCAAGACGCTCTTGTCACTCCGCCGACTCAGTTTCGTCCTCTGGCTTTAGAGCATTTAACTTCAGAAGTGGCTCCGTCACTCGGGTTGCAAGTGTGTCACTCTATTTTAGAAGCCCATTCTGGAAAGTTTTCGTGTCTCCAAGCCTCTCCTGAGGAGCTGGAAATGATCCTCGAGCTTCCCCTGGATGCTCGTTTGAATAAGCCCCACCTCCACCAGGAAAAACGTCGGTTTCCCAGAGTCGCAGTCAACTTGCCGGGACGATTGTTGAGCCGCACGCGCTCCTCGCTTCCCGTGAGAGTGATGGTCTTGAGCACTGGAGGTGCGTTTGTTGCGGCGAGTCAGGAGTGGGTTCAATCGGTTCAAGTGGAGGATCGGATTGCTTTGACCATTCTCCCTGAGACCTCAAGCCCTATCGAAATCACCGAAGCTCGAGTCGCCAATCTTCGCCTTCAAGGGGAACAGTCTGGTTTGGGCCTGGAGTTTGTGCAGCTGAACCAAAAAGCTAAGAATTTGCTTGCCGCTTTGGTGAAAGCTCACGCAAGCTAAGGGGTCGTTTCACAGGGTTCTTGAATATGAAGATTTGTTTTGTGGTCAGATCGCTTTTCACTCAACTTCCCAGCTATACCACTACCCATTTGGCCTTTGAGGCCCACCGCCGAGGGCACGAAGTGGTTTATACCACGCTGAACAGCTTCTCCTGTAATGACGAAATGAAAGTGTTGGCCACTGGGATATCTTTGGAAGGGCTTTCCATTTCAAATCGTTTTGATTTTCTCAAAGCACTGCATTCCGGAATCGCACAAAAGAAGGAAGTGGTGTTGAGTGATTTTGATGTTGTATTTTTGCGATACAATCCCAACGAAAGTGAAACTGAAAAAGAAAAGGGCCGAAATCCATCCGTAGAATTTGGCCGACTCTTGAAGCTTCAAGGGGTGATGGTGGTGAACGATCCTGGGGGTCTCACCAAAGCTGCTAGCAAAATGTATCTCTCTTCGTTTTCATCTGAGATTCGAGCTGAAACGTTAATCACTCGCAGTCCTGTTAAAATTAAAGAATTTCTAAAAAACCTCAGCAAGCCTGCCATTATAAAACCGCTCCATGGCTTTGGCGGCCAAGATGTGTTCTTTATAAAAAACTTAAAAGAGATCAACATCAATCAAATCATTTCCAGTGTCAGTCGCAATGGGTATGTGATGGCTCAGGAATATTTGCCCGCCGTGAAAAAAGGCGACAAACGTATTTTGCTATTGAACGGCTATCCTATTTTTGTAGGAAAACAACCCGCTCTGTATCTCAGGGTGTCGCCTCGAGGAGATGTGCGTAGCAATATGCATGTCGGGGGCCGGAGAAAAAAAGCAAAACTCACGGTTTCAGATGTCAAAATCATCGAAACGATTCGACCCAAGTTGATTGCTGACGGATTGTATTTTGTGGGCATTGACGTCGTTGGAACCAAACTCCTGGAAGTGAATGTGTTTTGCCCTGGGGGAATCAATAACATCAATGAACTCTACGGAATTAATGTGGGCAGAGTCGTGGTTCAGGATCTGGAACGTCGGTTTCGATATCGCCAATCAGGGCTGAGCCTGAAAACTGGGAGTAACAAAAATCAGGAATGGGTACTGCAATGACACAAACGGTTTTACTCCTGTGCGGTGGCAGATCTGAGGAACATGAGATTTCTCTGATTTCCGCAAAATGCCTATTGGATGCTTTGGATCGAAAAAAATATCGCCCCCTGGTGGTGGGTATTTCGAAGAAGGGCGTTTGGTATTTAGAAGAAGAGGATAGTTTTTATTTGGGAGAGCTCAGAGCCGATCGGATTCAACTCAATGAAAAGCGGCCCACTGTTTCGATTGTTCCTTTTTGTTCTGAAAAAGGCGAAGGGCAATTGCTGTGCGAAGGGCAGACGCTCACGTTTGATGTCGTCTTTCCCATTCTGCACGGACCTTTTGGGGAAGATGGAACGCTTCAAGGGCTCTTGGAAATGCTGGGGGTCGCCTATGTGGGTTCAGGGTGCAGCAGTTCTGCCAATTGCATGGATAAAGGCATTACCAAGCAACTCGCACAAGCTGCGGGCGTTAAAGTAGCAGACTATGTAGAGCTTCGGAGCCTCGCGGACTTGGGTCTGCACTCCAAAGCCATTGCCCAGTTAGGGCTGCCGGTATTTGTAAAGCCTTCTCGAATGGGTTCTTCTGTAGGAGTCACCAAAGTGAGTCAAGCCTCACAACTCCATGCCGCTGTCCAATCCGCTTTTCAGTTTGATTCCAAAGTGCTTGTTGAGAAGGGCATCACTGGGAGAGAAATCGAATGTGCAGTCCTCGGGCACACCACCCAGGCCCGTGTCGCTTTGCCTGGAGAAATCATCCCGAATCCTAAAATTGGGTGGTATTCTTACGAGGCTAAATATTTAAACGCCGAAGGCGCCGTCACTCAGGTGCCTGCTCAACTGAGCGAGACGCTGCTTCAAAAGTTCCAAGAGATCACCCTCCGAGTGTTTAAAGCATTGGACTGTGAAGGCCTGGCTCGCGTGGATTTCTTCTTGGAAAAAGACACGGACGAAATTTATTTGAATGAGATCAACACGCTGCCCGGATTCACTCCCATCAGTATGTATCCTAAAATGTGGGAAGCCACAGGCATTAGTTACTCAGATCTCATCACTCAATTATTGGAACTTGCGAAAAAGAGAAAATCATGAAAACTCAACTTCAGATCACCCCAAAAGAAAGAGCCCAACGGCGCCAGGAATTCATAGGACGAATTAAAGGGGGAGCCGCATTTTTATTTGCAGCCCCTCATGCCATTCGTAATCACGATGTCCACCATCCCTATCGCCAGGACAGCAATTTTTACTATCTCACCGGCTTAGATGAGCCTGAGAGTGTTGCGATATTCAATCCTCAAAGTAAAAAGCCATTCACTTTGTTTCTTGAACCTAAAGATAAAACCAAGGAACTGTGGGAAGGCAAAATGCTGGGGCTGGAAGGCGCTCGGCAGAAGCTGGGAGCGGATGAGGCCAAGTCCTCGCACGATCCGAATGCGTTTGAAGAAGCGGCCATTGAAGCCCTGCTACAAGCAGATCGTCTGTATTACCGCGTGGGGGTAAACACTCTACGCGACCAGCTCATCTTTTCTCTGATGGTGAAAGCAGCCAAAAAGTTAGGCCGAACAGGACGTTCTTTATGGCCTATCTTTGATCCCAGTGAAGTGTTAGGTGAGATGCGTTTGGTGAAAAGTGCAAACGAAATAGCTTGTTTGCAAGTGGCTGCTAATATCACGGCACAAGCTCACACCGAAGCCATGCGATATTGCAAGCCGGGAATGTATGAGTTCGAGTTAGAAGCCGCACTTTTTCATAGCTTCCGCGCGGCTGGCGCTGGAAGGTTAGGGTATGGTTCCATCGTTGCTTCTGGTGAAAATGCCTGTGTCCTTCACTACGTGAACAATCAGAGAAAAATGCAGGAGAGCGATCTCATTCTCATCGATGCGGGTGCGGAATATGAGTACTATACCGCTGACATCACCCGATGTTTCCCGGTGGGAACTCATTTCAGTCCGGAGCAGAAAGAAGTTTATCAATCGGTTTTGTTGGCGCAAAAGGAATGTGTCGCCATGGCGAAGCCCGGAAGAACTTTAAAAGAAATCCATCAACACGCCGTGGAAGTACTGACAGAAGAATTGAAGCGATTGAAAGTGTTGAAAGGCACCACAGCGAGTCTCATTAAGAGTGAAGCTTATCGGCCGTTTTATCCCCATGGGACTGGCCATTGGCTGGGAATGGATGTTCATGATTTAGGCCGGTATTACGAAGAAACTTACAGCAATTCGAGAAAGCTCAAGCCAGGAATGGTCTTTACTGTAGAACCCGGCTTGTACTTTTCGGCAGATTCTAAAGTTCCAGCCAAATTCAAAGGAATTGGTGTTCGAATTGAAGATGATGTGCTTATCACTGAAAAAGGCCATCATGTATTAACGAGTGCTGTTCCTAAAGAAGTGGAAGAAATCGAATCCTTACGCAGTTAGAAGCTTACTGTTTCTTGTATTCTCGGGTGTATTCTATCTGTCGATCTCCCGAGCTGAAGTCCAGCAAATGACGTCTCTGGCACCCCACCAGGCCTTTTTCCCGTATCGCATACCCGCAGTGCTCTGGAACTCTACTTGCATTCAACTCTTCCATTCAATTTTGGGTAGGAGTGTCTATGCGTCTTTTAAGCATCGCTTTACTAGTACTCACTCTGGCGGGGGCCTTCGACCGGCCAGCGGAAGGTGGGCTTTTCTTCCGGGGCGGTCCCATTCGTCGCTTTCTGTTCTTTGGTGGACCCATCC
>RFNT01000160.1 GCA_009927045.1 bacterium
GTAGGTGTTGCTTATGATCGAGTCCACCACCGGTGGATCATTAAACCCGATGGCTCCAAGGGATTCGGCGGGATTGCTTCAGTGGTGCCGGTGTACACTGGAATGATGGCTATTGCGCTGTTTGCTTCGTTAGGTCTGCCTGGACTTTCTGGGTTCATCAGTGAAGCGCTCGTCTTCTTGGGTACTTTTTCCAATCCTAAGTATCAAACTATGGTTGTGATTGGTTCTCTGGGAATTTTGCTGGGAGCTGCTTATTTATTGTGGATGTTCATGCGGTGTTCTTGGGCCCTCTGAACGAAGAACACAAAAACATGACCGATATGAACTGGAGAGAACGGCTGACATTATTACCCCTCTGCGTTCTAGTGATAGTACTTGGGGTATACCCAACGCCGGTGCTCAATTTGATGGCGCCTACAGTGGCTAAAATCCTCAGTGCTTTGGGGGTAGCGTAACGTGACTCCCGAATTAGTCCTCAGTCTGAAAGCGTTTCTACCAGAAGTCTTAGTGGTGGGATTTTTATCGGCGTTATTTTTGTTGGATGGCTTTGTTCCCAGACTTCGTGAAAATCAATTCCCGCTGTGGTGGGTGATTGTGACTTGCGTTGCTGCGCTCCTAGGCACTCATGCAGTGCGCGGGATTGGGGGAGAACATTTTTCGGGCATGATAGCTACTTCAGGAATGACCACTTTCTTCCGCTACTTGATCTTTTTTGCCTGTGGAGTAACGGCTTTTCTTTCTTTGAGTTCTCGAGAAATTGAAAAACGAGGACGGAGTGAGTTTTCTATTCTCATTCTGTGTATGACCTTGGGCATGACTTGGATGACCTTATCCAATCATTTTCTCATGTTGTACATTGCGATCGAGACTGTCTCCATCATTTCCTTTGTTCTAGCCGGTTTTTCACGCGACAGTGCTCGGTCTAATGAAGCTTCCTTCAAGTACTTAGTTTATGGAGCTGTCTCTTCTGGAATCATGATCTATGGGATCAGTTTAGTATACGGCTACACAGGCGCACTGAATTATCCAGCGATCGCACAGGCGCTCATCAAAAACAACGGGACGCACCCCTTTGTCTTTTATTTGGCACTTTTCATGATCTACGCGGGTTTTGCCTATAAGATCTCCTCCTTTCCGTTTCATTTTTGGACTCCCGATGTTTACGAAGGTGCTCCAACCCCTGTAGTGACTTTCTTTTCAGTGGGTCCCAAAGCTGCTGGCTTTGGCGCGCTTCTCCACTTCATCTTGGCAGCTTTGGCTCAAAAACAAGAAACCGGGGGCTTTGCTCTCATTTCGGGCATACAACTTGGACCTGTTTTGGCGTTCATTTCAGCTGCAACAATGATTGTGGGCAATTTGAGTGCAGTCGCGCAAACGAATGTGAAGCGGATGATGGCTTTTTCCAGTATCGCCCATGTGGGATATGTCTTGATGGCTTTTGTGGTAATGACTCCTGAGGCCTTCACCTCCATCGTCTTCTACTTAATCGCCTATTGTGCGATGAATTTGGGAGCCTTCTGGATTATTGGAATTGTTGCCGATCAAAAGCGAGGCTCTGATTTAGAACACTTCAAGGGATTTGGATGGCAAATGCCGCTCGTTGGAGTGTGCATGGCTATTTTTCTGTTTTCACTGACCGGGATACCGTTGTTTTCAGGGTTTATTGGAAAGTTCTTAATTTTTGGTGCTTTGATTCAGTCACAAAGTTATCTGTGGCTGGCTCTTCTTGGAGTCCTCAATAGTGTTATTTCACTTTATTACTACGCAAAAATATTGCGAGCTATGTGGTTAGAAAAACCTGAAGGAATGGCTTTGGGAACTCTGCATTTGCCGAAGTCTCAGGCCTTTGGCCTTTTGGGTTTGGCGGTTCCAACCATCATTTTGGGGCTCTTCTTCTCCCCAGTTCTCGAGCTGGCGAGACAGTGGGTGATGCAGTAAATGGAAAACCTGATTGCTTTGGCGGTATTGTTTGCAGTCGCTCTTCTTCTCTGCGGCGCCATCTTAGCAATCACCCAGATTCTTGGACCAAAAAATCCAGTTCCTGAACGTCTTGGAACGTATGAGTGCGGTGTGAAACCGGAAGGCAATCCCCGCATCCCATTTAAAAGTAGCTTTTATCTCATTGCCGTTCTCTTTTTGCTGTTTGACGTGGAAGCAGCCTTTTTCTTGCCTTGGGCCTTAGTGTACCGAGACTCTATTTCTGCGGGCCCTGAATTACTGTGGGCTCTTCTCGTTTATTTGGGTTTAATGGCCGTAGGGCTTTTTTACATTCTGAGAAAGAAAATCTTGAAGTTGAATTAGCTATGGAAGCATTTGATTACATCCTGTCGATTTCCAAAGTGGTCCTCATTTTGGTGGGTGTTATTCAAGTGGTTCCTATTATGATCTATGTAGAGCGGAAAGTAGCTGCTCTCATTCAAGATCGTCCAGGTCCCAACCGTGTGGGGCCTTTGGGACTTTTTCAGCCCATAGCAGATGCAGTTAAGTTTTTATTCAAGGAAGACCCGATACCTCTAAACACCAATCGATTTCTCTACACTTTGGCCCCTTTTCTTTCTCTGTTGCCGGCGTGTTTGGTGATTGCGGCGCTTCCGATTGCTGATAAAGCAATCCTTTTCGGTCGTGAAATTTACATCCAAATCACGGATCTGGATGTATCCCTGATTTATATCTTGGCGATTGGCTCTCTGGGCGTTTACGGCATTTTGTTTGGGGGTTGGGCTTCTAATAATAAATACTCGCTCATCGGTTCCTTGCGTTCAGCTTCTCAAATGGTGAGTTACGAATTGCCATTGGGGCTAGCGGTGGTGGGGACGGTCATGGTTTACGGTACTTTCTCTTTGCGCGAGATGGTCTTGCAACAAGAAGGGACGTTTTTAGGATTTTTACCTAACTGGGGTATTTTTTATCAGCCCCTGGGATTCTTAGTCTTCCTAGTTGCATCCTTTGCCGAAACCAATCGACTTCCTTTTGATTTGCCTGAAACCGAGGCAGAGTTGGTGGCAGGATTCCATACCGAATATGGCAGCATGAAATTCGCTACTTTTTTCATGGCGGAATATATGAATCTTGCAACAATGGCTGGGCTCATGACCGTCATGTATTTCGGGGGTTGGCACTTGCCTTGGGTGAAAGACAGTCAATTATTGGAATGGCTGGGTTCTCAAAACCTGCTCTGCATTGTTCAAATCATCACTTATATTGTGAAAGTGGCTTTTTTCTTATTTCTTTATGTGTTGATTCGGTGGACACTCCCCCGATTTCGTTTTGATCAGCTGATGGAACTTTCCTGGGGAAGTTTGATTCCATTGGGTTTGATCAATATCCTTTTGAGCGCCGTCATCATGTATTTCACAGGAGGGAAAGTATGAAGGAAGCTGCTTTTGCTTTTTTCTCCCTCTTCACACTCTTGACTGCAGCAGGCGTGGTTTTATCGAGAGGCGTGGTGTACAGCGCGTTTAATCTCGTCCTCAGCTTATTTGGATTGGCTATTTTGTATTTGCTCTGGGGGGCTTCTTTTATCTCCATGATTCAGATTTTGATTTATGCCGGAGCCATCGTGGTTCTATTTGTCTTTGTGGTCATGCTGCTCAATTTAGAAAAGCCTCAAGACATCGCTCCTCCCTGGATACGAGGAATTTTAACGGGGGTCAGCGTTTGGGGACTGTGCTTCATACTCCTCAGAGTGTTCTCAAGAAGTTTTGGTGAAATGCCTTCTGTGGAGCCACAAAAAGCCAGTGTTCGGATGATTTCCCAGCTTTTGTTCAGTCAGTATCTATGGCCCTTTGAAATTCTCACTGTTTTTTTGCTAGCGCTCATCGTGGGCATTTACATGCTCGCACGACCTGAAAGGGAGACCCCGCATGAGTCTCCTTGAGAAACTAAACTCAATTGATTACTGGACGCATTTTGTAGCGGTGGGTTTGTTTGGTCTGGGCCTTCTCGGCTTCCTCATCCGAAGAAACGCATTGGTCGTTCTGATGTGCCTCGAACTCATGTTAAATGCGGTAAACCTAGTGCTGGTGGAATTATCACTAAAAACTGGGACTTCTGAAGGAATTATCCTCGTTGTTTTCGTAATCACTGTAGCAGCTGCCGAGGTTGCTGTAGGGCTAGCGATTATTTTAAATTTGTATCGATTAAAAAAGACAGTGGATATTGGAGTCTTTAAGAATTTAACACGATAATTATGGAAACTTTACTCATCCTCTTACTTGTTGCGCCCTTTCTAGGAAGTGCAATCAATGGCTTGATGTGGCGGACCCGGAGCGCCACGAAAGCGGGTGTGTTGGCTACGTCAGCAGTGGTGATTTCTTTTGTGTCCGCCCTTGTTCTCTTTGTAACGATGAATCCAACCACTCCAGTCGAATTGGTTTGGCCCTGGTTGGAAGTGGGGAGCTTCAAAGTCAACTGGGGTTTCCGTTTTGATGTGCTCACTTCAGTGATGGCTCTTGTTGTGACAGGGATCGGAACGCTCATTCATTTGTATTCAATCGGATATATGTCACACGAAGAAGGCGCTTATCGCTATTTTTCTTATCTGAACTTGTTCGTGTTTCTCATGTTGGTTTTGATTTGCTCAGGCAACTTGCTCACGTTGTTTGTGGGTTGGGAAGGAGTGGGTCTCTGTTCCTATTTACTGATTGGCTATTGGTTCCAGGATCCGGAAAAGGCAAAAGCGGGGATGAAAGCTTTTGTTGTGAATCGGATTGGAGATGCTGGGTTCTTGTTAGGAATGTTTTTTTGTTATCAACTTTTTGGTTCACTAGATTTTCAGCAGATCAATCATGCTATCGATACTCAATCTAATATCGATGTGCATTTGATGAATTTAGCAGCCCTGTTTTTATTTATCGGAGCTACTGGCAAGTCAGCACAGGTGCCGCTGTATGTGTGGTTGCCAGACGCGATGGCAGGACCCACTCCGGTTTCAGCGCTCATCCATGCAGCGACCATGGTGACATCGGGTATCTACTTGATCGCACGTTTGGAACCTCTTTTTGTAACCACTGCGGCTACCAATCAAGTGATTGCAATAGTGGGTCTCAGCACGGCGCTTCTGGCGGCACTCATTGCAACCAGTCAGAGGGATATCAAAAAAGTGCTCGCTTATTCCACCGTCAGCCAATTAGGCCTGATGGTTCTTGCTTTAGGATGTCAGGCCTACGTGGCGGCTTTGTTCCATTTAGTCACTCATGCATGTTTTAAAGCGCTGCTGTTTTTGGGTTCTGGAAGTGTCATTCACGGGTTAGAAGGCGAACAGGATATTTATCAGATGGGCGGACTTCGGAAGCAAATGCCTATCACGCATTGGACTTTTTTGGTGGGCACATTGGCGATTGCAGGTATTCCCCCATTAGCTGGTTTTTTTAGTAAGGATACTATCCTCCATGCGGCTCTGGTCCGAGATAACCGACTCTGGATCGGCGGCGCTCTAGTCGCTACGCTAACTGCCTTCTATATGTTCCGTTTGTATGCACTTACTTTTTTAGGGAGTTATCGTGGGAAGCAGCATGCCCATGAAAGTCCTTGGATAATGACAGTCCCTTTAACGCTCTTGGCTCTGGCGAGTGCAGTGGTGGGTTTCTTGGGAGTGCCTCATGAGTTTCATTGGATACCCAACTTTTTCGAAGACTATTTGAAGCCGGTGATTCCTTTATTTACAAGCACGGATGCACCCACCACGCCTTCAGCCCATGGAGCGATGGTGATCACTACGACTCTGGCTTTAGTTGCGAGTGGGGTGGCAGTTTTAGTTTTTAGAAAAAGAACGGGATCCTTTGGAACATTATTTGTGAATAAATTTTGGATTGATGAGTTGTATGGAATTTTAATTGTTCGACCCTTTGAAATGATCTCTGAGGTGTTTTCATCGGTGATAGACCCGAAAGTCATCGATGGCGGCATCACCGCTTTGAGTAGGTCTGCCAAGAATGTCGGCAGCGCACTCGTGCTTTTTCAAACAGGGAATATCCAATGGTATTTACTCGTGATGCTGTTGGGTCTTGTACTCAGCCTAGGATGGATGTTGAAGGGAGGCATTCTATAATGTTGTCTTCATGCCTTCTCATGAGTTTTCTCTTGCCAATGTTGGGGACTCTTCTGATTGCGATCTTCCCGGAATCCTGGAGTAAAAAACTTGCATTGGTGACGAGTCTTTTAGGGTTTGCCCTCTGCATACCGCTTTATTTTCTCTTCGAGGGTTCACCCGCTGGTACTTTTGAAGGAGTTTGGAGTTTTCCCTGGATCCCATCTTTTGGAATTCAATTTGCAATCGGGGTCGATGGTTTCAGCTTGCCCTTAGTTTTACTTTCTCAGCTCATGCTTCCGGTGGCCATTTTGGCGAGTTGGAAAGAAAGTAAGAATCCCAAGCTCTTTATGGCATGCTACTTATTGTTGAGCGCTTTCATGATTGGAACTTTTCTGGCGACAGATCTGTTCCTCTTCTATGTTTTCTGGGAGGCCATGCTCATTCCGATGATCCTGCTCATCGGGATTTGGGGTAGCCAAGAACGTATTTATGCAGCTCTCAAATTCTTCCTTTTTACATTTGCGGGAAGTCTCTTGATGTTGTTTGCCGTATTGGCCGTGGTGTTTTCCTATAAAACTCAGACTGGTGCACTTTCTTTTGATTTGAATCAATTGATGAAAGTCTCTTTAAGTGCCGAACCCCTGCTGTGGGGTCTGAGCCTGAGAGATCTCGTGTTTTGGGGATTCACTTTGGCGTTTTTAGTGAAGGTACCGCTCTTTCCTTTGCATACCTGGTTGCCAGATGCCCACGTTCAAGCCCCCACCGGCGGCAGTATTTTACTGGCGGCAGTGCTCCTCAAAATGGGGACCTACGGTCTTCTGAGATTCTCCATCCCATTCGGTGGAGCAAGTTTTGATCACTTTGTGCCTGTTTTAGCAATCCTCAGTTTGATTGGTCTTCTTTATGGTGCTTTTGTTGCGTTTCAACAAAAAGACATGAAAAAGCTCGTAGCTTATTCCTCAGTCAGTCACTTGGGTTTAGTCGTATTAGGTATTTGTACCCAAAATGAATCCGGGTTAGGGGGCGCTCTGATTCAAAACATCAATCATGGTTTGAGCACTGGGGCACTCTTCTTTCTCGTTGGCTTTTTGTATGAACAACGACATTCTCGGAAATTTGCCGATTATGGTGGGCTGGCTGCTCTGATTCCTTGGTTTTCCTTTTTTCTCGTTTTTGTCGCTTGCTCCAGTATGGCCGTTCCAGGTCTGAATGGATTTGTGGGTGAAGTGCTGATCCTGCTCGGTGTTTTTCAGAAAAACATCGGTTGGGCAGCTGTGGCGGTTTTAGGAGTTGTCTTTGGGGCTGTTTACACGCTCACACTTCTTAGGAAAGTATTGTTCGGTCCGGTAACCCAAGCTGAAAATAAAAACTTGCATGATTTGGGGCCACGGGAGCTCATTCCCTTAGTGATCCTAGGGATCTTGATGGTGTGGATTGGACTAGCGCCTGGGTTTATCATGAGTAAGATGAAATCCAGTGTGGACCAGTACTGGAAAAAGCCAGTAACGGCCGAGTTCAGGAGTGAATTACCTCAATGAGTACTGCTTCTTTTTTGTTTGCTGCTTCCCCTGTCCTGGTTTTAATCGGTGCTGCCGTTGGTCTCATTCTTTTGGAATCGATTTATAAGACTCCACACGCCTCTTTCCCAAAGTTTATTCTCGCAGTAGCAGGGCCGTTACTATCAGGAATTTGTGCTGCCTGGGTTGCCTATGAGGGACTTCCCAATGAGCTCTTGTGGGATGCTCCCGAAACCCCCCTTTGGCTTCGTGAGTTTTATCGTTCGTATCGATGGGATATGCTCACACAACGGTCCTTCCTGGTTTTGAGCTTCTTCCTTTTGGTGACCGTTGTTTTTATCGAAAGCTTTCTAAAAGATCTCCTTGAAATATCGGAAATCTTTGCCCTGTTACTCTTCGCAGGAGCAGGAATGTTC
>RFNT01000158.1 GCA_009927045.1 bacterium
ACTTAGTCTTTGGAATTACCAAGCCGATTGCCTTGGAATCAATTCTGAAGAAGTGCACTGAACTCGGAATAGCTTCTTTTCAGCCACTGGTCACCGATCACTCTCTACATCCCGGAAGCTGGAATGCGGATCGCTGGAATAAAGTAATTGTCGAGGCCTGCAAACAATCTCAGGAACTCTGGTTTCCTGCATTGGCAGAGCCTTTGACATTTTCAAACTGGCTGAGCCAACGCAACGCTCTTCATTCTTTAATCGTTTGTGACGAAAATGAACGAACTCCGAGCTTAACCCATCCATTGAAAACTCCTGTGGAGATTCTGATTGGCCCCGAGGGCGGCTGGAGCGTGTTGGAACGTGAGCGCCTCAAGTCATTGAATGGAACTTCTCTCGGCTTGGGAAAGAATCGACTGCGGGCAGACACCGCTTGTCTCGTGGCTCTTGCTCTGACTAAAAATGCTGTTGGGGAACTGTAGTCCGTACGTGTGGAGAATGATATATTGATCTCTTATGTGGCGAGTTTCCCTAAGCTTGATAACACACCGTTTTTTTCTGCTCGTCGTTGCTTTAGCGGCGATCCATTTTCAAGGACTCCAAAACAATCCCTCTGTGCCTAGCCCGGGTGTTTCAGGAATTCCAGGCCTGTGGTCACAATTTCTCCAGCGCGTATCCAACTCGAGAGAGGCTCAGGAAATTTCATCTCCTCAATCTACTAGTAAGGACCCTTTCATTTTTTTCGGTAGCTGGATCTATCGTTTTTCTCAGATTCGACCTGAAATCATCGTGCTGGTTCTTTCAAATCTTTTTTTGTTTTTATTCCTTTTGGAACTGAATGGTTTCGTGAATTCATTGGCTTTACCAGAAGTAGCCGTGGACACTTGTCTCATGAGCATTCTCTGGCTTACCAGTTACGAATTGAGTCTAGGCTCTTCGCTTTCGCTCAGTTGTTTTTTAACTTTGTTGGCACTCAAAGCCGCTAATGATCATCGATGGCTTGTTTCTGGGATCGCTTTAGCCTTGCTGAGCCTTACTCAACTCATCGGGCTTTTCATGCTGCCTCTTTTACTGGTGATTTTGTTGGGACAGCAGAAATATTCGAGTCGCGATGAACTCTACAAAAGACTGATCTATCTTTTAGTTCCGATCTCATCGGTTATTTTCTTTCGATGGGACTTTTACCGTAACACTCCTCAAATGATTCACGCCTCTGCTTTTTTTAATTTGTTGAATGTGTTTCATCTGAAGACAGGGCTCTCATGGGCGCTATCCACTTCTTTTTTGGGACAAACTCTTGCCCTTTTGGTGCTGCTCTCAGGGTCCATCATCTCCTTTTTTGTTCTCTCAACCTTGCTTCATCGGTTGATGCCTATTGTGCTCCTGTTGTCGCTCCTGATCACTACTCCTTACACGGAATTAGCAACTTCAACACTTTTGGTTGCCCCTGCCTTTACTGGTCTCGCAGAGGCCTGCGCACCCAGCTTACTCAAAGGAATACAATTAATCTTTTTGATTTTTGGAGCCATTGAAGTCTTCAATATTTTTTCCTAGTGCTTTTTTTTGGGTCCGCAGTCTGAAATCCCGCCTTTTTCAGGCATCTTTCGCTTAGGTTTAGCTGGAGCTTCCGGCATGATTTCTGCTCAGTCACACAGCGATGATTAGTAGAACCTTGAGCGCCTGCCTCGACGGCTTTTCAGGAAAATGTGTCACTCTGGAAGCTTCTCAGCAAAACAGTCTCCCCCAGATTCAGATCACAGGGCTACCCAACACAGTGGTTCAAGAAAGTCGGGAACGAATCAAGTCGTGTTTAGCACACTTAGGATTTCAGGTGCCCACTAGAAAGCTTTTGGTCCACCTCTCACCTGCTGAGACAAAGAAATCGGGGAGCCAATTCGATGTGGCTATCGCCATGGCATTGCTCACCTTGGAGGGTTTTTTTCCCTCAAAAAAAATTATTAAAACGGCATTCTTAGGAGAGCTTACGCTTTCCGGTCACTTTAAAGCAATCAATCACTGCATCCCGCTTCTCGAAGCTCTGCTGAACTCAGCTGAGGTTGAGCAAATTCTCATCCCCAGCGAGAACGAAGGCGACGCCTCCCTGTTCAATAGCCCACGCATTTATCTGTGTGATTCTTTTCAGGAAGCGCTCCAGTTTTGTTTTGGGGAGAGCGCGCCTCAAAAACTTCGCCAACCCCGAGAGTCTAAAGCCACCCCTTTGTCTCCAACATATCATTTCTCGTTGGAGGACCTTCGCGCGCAGCCAGTGGCTAAGCGGGCTCTGACGATTGCGCTTGCTGGGAGGCATCCCCTGCTCATTGAAGGCCCACCAGGTTCAGGTAAAACCCATTTAGCTCATTGTGCCGCCTCGTTGTTGCCTCCTTTGACTCCTTCAGAAACACTCGAGGTCAGTCGTATTTATAGTTTCCTCGGAGAATCTCGTGGAAATAATTCGTTTGCACCTTTTCGATCACCCCACCACTCCATCTCAGCGTCGGCTTTCTTAGGGGGTGGCCATCAACAAGTATTGCCAGGAGAAGTTTCACTGGCGCACCACGGGATCTTGTTTCTGGATGAACTTCCCGAGTATCGTCGGGACGCTTTGGAAGGATTGAGGGAGCCTCTTCAAAGCGGCGAAATTCATCTGCATCGCATTTCGAAAAGTATTTGTTTGCCAGCCCAATTTCACTTGATTGCTGCTATGAATCCCTGCCGCTGTGGCTATGCACAGAGTTCTCAGCACACTTGCATCTGTACTAGCGAAGCCGTAACCCACTATCGAAAAAAAATATCCGGACCCCTGCTGGATCGGTTTTCACTCTATATTTGGATGACTTCGAGTGCCCTGAACGCCAGCGAGAGGGATTCCTATGATCACACAACTGCCAAAACCCTTGTTCAAAGGGCAAGAGACTTCTTAAAGGATTCCTGTGCTGTTTCGCTCACGCCTTCAGTTCAACGCTGGCTTGATCTTCTCCAAACAAAACACCAAATGAGTTTTCGTCGACAGAAAAATTTGATCGGCGTGGCTCGAACTATTGCAGCTTTTGAGGAACGAGAAGCAATCATTGAGACTGATCTTGAGGAAGCTTGGTCTTTGCGGTCCCCAGAGACTTTTCGTTAAATGAATTCACTTCTTTCAGTGCTTTGGTGGCTTTTGGACTGTCAGTGTCCGACTTGTTTGCGACCTCATTTTAAACTCACACTGTGTGAAGCATGTTCAACGTTCCCAATCGCGCCTCCGCTGCATTTCTCAAACGAAGAATTCTCACTTTATGAGTTCAATGAAACCGCCCGAAAACTACTTCATAGCATCAAGTTCGAAGGAAAAGCTTGTCGCTTGGTTCTTTTGCAGCCTCTACTGCCCCAAAAGTGCCCCGTGCTCAACCCCCAATTAGTTTTAATACCCGTTCCATTGTCTACCGAACGCTTTTGGAAACGGGGTTTTAATCAATCTGAATGGCTTGCTCATGCGCTAGGCAGAATTTGGCAACTGAAAGTCGATACCGAGAGCTTTATGAAGATTCAGGAGACCCCCGCTCAGAGCACTTTGAATCGACAGGAACGGTCAAAAAACCTCAGAAATGTCTTTCAATGGCAAGCTTCTAAAAAACCACCCGACGCGGTGATGGTGGTGGATGATGTGAGAACCACCGGTGCCACACTGGTTGCCTGTAAAGAAGTGCTACTCCACGCAGGCGTCGGGCAAGTCTTCACTTGGACTCTATTTTGGAAATCCTAGTTTGTCTTTTCGCCCATTCGAAGCGTTTTCTGACAGACGCTTTCATAAATCCGAGGTGCTAGCATCGGAGCCAGGGATTGATTGACCATCGATTCTGCAATTTGAGCAGCTCCACCACATACGAAGATGGCACCCGTACCGTAAGATCCTGCATAGCACCCCAAGAGCGTGCCCCAGTAAGTCACTACAGGAAGTAAAGAACGGTATTTGGGGTCGTTAGTTGCAAAATGTTTAAAGAATTCTTCATAACCATACTCACAGGGCTTGAAGACCACGACAAGACCATGATTGATGGTTTTAAGATCACTGATTCTTTGGGAATAACAGTGGGGATATCCTAAATCTGCTTCCACTTGTTCATATGCTTCGGAAAGCCATTGATGGAACGGTTCGAAATCTCCAATGTTGCGAATGCCTAAGTGAGTTTGGTGAGCATGGGCCATTGGAACCAGTTGGTCTTTCCACTGAGCCCAACCGCTTTCGAGTTCCGAGGCAAGCTTCCAGGAACCTTTCCACCGCAAAGAAGTCACCGCACTTTTCATAATGGCATCGATGGCTTTTTGGGAGTAAGTAACAAATCCAACCAAAGTTTGTGCCTCCTGTTGCAGTTGAGCGACTGCTTTTTCAGCCACTTGCTTTTCTTGTTCCTTGCCCCATTCTCCAAACCCCAAACTGCAGATGGATAAAGCGATTAAAAAAAGTCTCATGGGTCTACCTCCTGTTCAGGCTGTAACGCACAGCATTACCATTTCGGGACGGAAGAGGGTTTTCTTTAGGTTTAATTTTAGGAATGATTACAGTTACTTATTGAAGTTTCTGCGGACATACTCCAGAGCGGCTAATAAATCGATTCTGCCCGCTCCGCATCGATTGGTAAACTCGCCCTCCACTGGAACAGCCGTCATTTGAAGACTTTCCGTAATCTGAGCCACTGAAAGATCAGGCTGAGCACTTAAAAGCACAGCAACAGCACCGGCCACATGGGGAGTTGCGGAGGACGTTCCCCCAAAAGCAGAAGTATAATTTTTACCATCCAGCGAAAGGGATGGGGTTTCACTCGGGGCACAAAGATCGGGTTTGATCAGCCCTTTTTTCTGCCCTTTGTCATAGGGAAAATCTTGATACTCGGGGACCTGCTCCCAGGTCACTGGCCCCACACTCGAGTAAGGCCTCAGGTGGTCTTCAAAATCAACAGCACCTACAGTGATCATCGAAGAAAGTTTACTACTGGCCTGGGCTTGCAAAGGGTGCAGCCAAGCAGGAGGATTAGAACCGGGAGCGCCAATATTGTACGGCTCATTCCCTTTACCACGGTTTCCAGCAGAATTGACGTGAATGACTCCCGCTACATTTAAAATTTCAGAAGCTCTTCTCCAATGGGAATAATTTGGTTTTCCCCAGTGTTTCATACTGACTGACATGCTTAGGACCCGAGCTCCTTTTTTGAGCGCATACTGAACGGCTTCCCAAATGGCAGATTCAGCAACTTCTCCTCCCAATAAACAACACGACCGAAGTGTCATGATCTTTGCTTTCGGAGCTACACCCGTTTGCGTTCCATTTTTTCCCTGACCTGCAATGATCCCCGCTGATTGAGTACCATGCCCTAAATAATCCGAAACGTCCGATGAGTTTTCTTCAAAATTCCAACCGTAAACATCATCTACATAGCCGTTCTGATCATCGTCCACACCATTGGAGGAGCGATCGTTACCCTGAGCATCCGTGCCAAGCTCACCAGCATTGGTCCAAATATTTCCTGCGAGATCCGGATGATGAACATTCACTCCGCTATCGAGTACGGCTACAATCACGCCCTCGCCTTGGCTTCCCAAACTCCACGCTTCTGGGGCTTTTATTTTTTTAACTCCCCACCCAATTTGTTCTGAACCCGAATGCGTTGAACTTCCAAGATCTGGATTTTCAGTTTCACTGTCAAAAAAGCGATGAATCGGTTTTGCTTTTTCTAAACTCAAAGCTGAGATTCCGTGCGTGATCAGCAGTTTTTCGATAGCGGCCGGCTTTGCCCGAACACGCAAAGCACCGACTAACCACAAGGGAGTCACTTCCTCAACCCCCTCAGCAGATCCTGCCTTCAACCAAGCAGCTTGCTCGTCTATTTGTTGCTGAAGATGTTTTTCCAAAGCTTCGGTAATTTTTTCTACGCGAGCAGCAGGACTTAATGACTTCACTGGGATCTGACTGAGGTCCAAAGGACCCTCCAGCTTCACGAGTACGCTCACGGATTCGGTTCCAGTCACAGCCGGTCCCCAAGCCCGTAAGTTGGGATTTGTTCCCTGTCCTAATCCCAAAGAAGCTAGCAGCAGAGGAACTAAGAGATATTTGAAAGAGTGCGCCATCTCTTTCTAATGTATCGCAAGTAGTGGTAGGTGCAATTGCCTTTTCAGGGCACCCCAAAAAACAAAATGGGCCCCAAAGGGCCCATTTGGCTCAACCTCATTAACAGGTTGAAATTTAACCTTATTTTTAAGCTGCGCGCTCGACACCCTTCCCGGAACGACCGGAAGGATTGGCTCCAGCTTTTTCAGCTTTCTCGCGTTGTTCCTTGAGTTGCTTACCCCACTCATGGGATCATGCACGAGAGCCTCTGCAAACACTTCGTTGACCTCTTTGGCCAATTGGAACTTGCAGCGCTTTCTCAACTCTTTAGGAACGTCGTCAAGATCCTTGTGGTTGCGATAAGGGATAATAATTTCCTTAATCCCATGTCGGAGAGCAGCTAAAGTCTTTTCTTTAACTCCTCCGATGGGAAGCACTTTCCCACGCAAGGTCACTTCTCCCGTCATCGCTACGTCTTTACGCACAGGGTTCCCGGTGAGCAGACTGAGAATCGCTGTTGCTAGAGTCACGCCAGCTGAAGGACCATCTTTTGGAATCGCTCCTTGAGGTACGTGCACGTGAATCTCGTAACGACTGAAGACTTTGTCATCGATGCCGTAGAAACCTGCTTTGCTTCGAATAAAGCTGAGAGCCGTATGGGCTGACTCCTTCATAACGTCTCCAAGCGAGCCAGTGAGAATGACTCCCCCACCCATTTTCTTCATCATCGTGACTTCGATGTTGAGAATATCTCCGCCGAACTGAGTCCAAGCAAGCCCGGTGACGACTCCCACTTCATCGCGTTCTCGCTCTTCTTCCTTCAAGTTTTTAGGTGGCCCCAAATACTTTGGAATAGAAGCTTCGTTGACCACGATTTTGTCACTCTTGGCTTCACCACTTGCAAATTTCTTAGCAACTTTTCTGCAAATGCCCGCGATGTTGCGCTCCAGATTCCGGAGCCCTGACTCCTGGGTGTACTGTTCAACAACTCGCTCAATCGCATCGTCAGTGATCTCAATTTGCTCGGGTTTCAAACCGTTCTCATCAATTTGCTTGTTGAGTAAGAACCGTTTTGCAATGTTCAACTTTTCTTCTTCGCTGTATCCAGCCAACGTGATCACTTCCATACGGTCCCTCAGCGCAGCTGGGATCGTGTCGATCATATTAGCTGTTGCAATGAACATCACGTTGGACAAATCAAACGGCAAATTCAAGTAATGATCGCGGAAGCTGAAGTTCTGTTCCGGATCTAAAACTTCTAACAACGCTGCCGCTGGATCGCCTCGGAAATCGGCACCCAGCTTGTCGATTTCGTCCAACATAAAAATCGGGTTGTTGGAACCGGCTTGCTTAAGCCCTTGCACGATTCGACCGGGCATCGCACCCACGTAAGTACGACGATGACCTCGAATATCAGCTTCATCTCGCACTCCGCCTAGAGAAATTCGAACGAATCTACGTCCCATCGCCTTTGCAATGGATTTACCCAAACTCGTTTTACCAACGCCCGGAGGTCCAAGGAAGCAGAGAATGGGGCCTTTCCCACCTGGCTTTAATTTTCGGACTGCTAAGAATTCAAGGATACGTTCTTTGATTTTTTTCAAACCAAAATGATCCTCATCTAACACTTTCTGAGCAATGATTAAATCCAAATTGTCCTGGGTTGTTTTGCTCCATGGGATATCCACAAGCCAATCTAAATAAGTTCGTACAATAGTAGCTTCGCTCGCATCTTGATGCATACGCTCGAGTCTGCCCGCTTGTTTAATCGCTTCTTGATAGACCTCTTCTGGCATATTCGCAGCTTCAATTTTTGCTCTTAGCTCGGCAATTTCTTCTGACTTTGATTCGTTGTCGCCCAACTCTGTCTTGATCGCACGGATTTGCTCTCTCAAGAAGTACTCACGCTGCGACTTCGTCATTTCATCTCGAGCTTGTGACCGAATTCGAGCCTGCATTGCTAAAATTTCCAGCTCTTTAATGAGAATTTCATTTACTTTTCGCAGGCGGTCGACCGGATCAAAGATTTCCAAAAGCTCTTGAGCTTCTGCTACTTTGAGTCCCAAATTCGAAGCAACTAAGTCAGCCAGTCTTCCCGCATCGGTGATATCATCCACCACCATCAAAATGTCTGGTGAAAGGACACGGCCCATAGAGATGATTTTTTCAAGTTGCTCTTTGACCGTTCTCATCACTGCTTCAACTTCTACTTGCTCTCGCGAGGCATTTTTTTCTTTGATCTGCTTCACTTTAGCTACGTAGAACGGTTTTTCCTGAACGAAGTCTACTGCAGTCCCTTTCATCAAGCCCTGCACCAAAATTTTCACCCGCCCATCTGGCAGTTTTCTCATCCGCATGATCATGGCAATGGTGCCAATGGGGTAAATACTCTCAGGGGCTGGATTTTCGTCTGCGATTTCCCGTTGAGCCGCCAGGAAAATGAGGCGATCTTTAGCAAGTGCCTCGTTGACAGCTTTAATAGATGCTTCTCGTCCCACAAAAAGGGGCAGAATCATGTAGGGATAAACAACCACGTCCCTGACAGGCAGAAGCGGTAACTGATCGGGTATTGAGATTTCTTCACTCTCAGAGAAATCGTTTGGCATGTCTTTTCCCCCTTGGCATCAACGGAACGTACTGATTTGGTAGTGATCTGATCGGAGTGATTCAGGGAAGTCTTGAGCAGGTTTTTATGAAAATAAAGCGGTGTTGGGCGTTATGAAAAAAGCTTTTCGGAATAGTGAGTTGGGCGGAGTTTAGCCGCTAAGCGTAGATTTTTCTTTGAATCTCTTCTTGTTCTTTACAACGAATGCACATCTCGGCCACGGGTTGGGCTTCGAGTCGTTTCACATCAATGGGCTCTTCGCACATTTCGCACAAGCCAAACGTGCCCTCTTCGATTTTTGCTAGGGCTTCCTCAATACGTAGAACTAACTCACGTTCTCGATCGCGAATCCGCAAGCTCATACTTTGATTGAGTTCAGAAGATGCTAGATCCACTTCATCTGGCAAGTCTTCAGCGTGCAAAGTGAGATCGTCTTTCTTTGTTTTATCTAATTGGTTGAGGATGCGAGCTTTCTCTTCCTTCAACTGGGTTGCAAATTTTTTTAAATCTTTTTTCTTCAGAGTCATAGCCCGCTCCTTCACATGAAAAACTGCATCGAAGCTCTGTGCTTCTCGTTAGTTTTTCTGTCTCCTAAATTGTTGGGTAACGCTGTTTCAGTAGGTAAGACTTATTAAACAATAAAGTAATTTTAACAGGTTGTTATTTCGGTCGCAATGCACCTAGCGCGTCAGAGTGACGCAAGGGACAAATAGCTCACTGCTCAACAAAGTTTCCGAACTTATCTAACATGTAGAGGGGAATGTTTCGACTCGCGATTCGATTTTTATCGAAAGCAGTCATTCCAATAGGAGCCTCTAAATTCTGCAAACTCCCAATTTGACGAGCCAGATCAGCACGATTACTGGATTGGCTTTTCTGCAGAGCCAACCCAACCATTTGCATGGCTTCAAACCCCTGAGCGGCCAATAGATCAGGAGCGACTCCAAAGGATTCCTGATAGCTGCGCATGAAATCTCTTTGCCCGGAACTTCGAGTGACTGGATTCATCACCCCCGGAAAAATAGCGCGCTCGACAAATCTTCCGCCTCGCTTGTACAACTGCTCCGAATTCCATTCGGTGATACCCAGGAGAGCTACTTCCGAAACATCAAAGAACGCTAGATTGGCCGCAATGGCAGAGATCGTCTTGGGAGAATCCGGTAAGAAAACTGCATCGAAATCAATGATAGGCTTAAGTTTGCTTTTGGGCTCCCGACCCGTTTTTGCTTTTTGTTCTCTGAGATAATCTTGTAACGCAGTTGATTCGATTTTTCGCATGCGCAGATCTCGCAGGCCCACGATGGATCTGACGGGATCCTGAAAGTCTGTTTCGTTGGGAGTGTAAAACTCAATCCCAACTACTTTACCACCTCGATTTTCTACTTGTTCCATGAACTCTTGAGCCATATCCCGGCCAAAGCTATTACCGGGGGCAATGATAGCAAACCGTTTCAACCCTTTATCAGCTACGGAAAACCGAACGAGGTTTTCTAACTGGACTTTAGGAGTGAGAGCATTCTGGAAAATATAGGGTCCTTGCTCAGAGACGCCGGCTTTCGAAGCCAGAGAAATATTCACAACACCTAAACTCTGGGCTTTTTCTGCAACCGCTAAGCCTTCCTTGAAATTGAGCGGACCGATCACGGCCATAACATCTTTATCTTGCACTAACGATTCTAATGCAGCCTGTGCCATTGCTGGAGTTGAACCCGAATCCTCAATTGAAAGAGTGAAGGTTTCTGCCGTTCCCGACTGAAACATTTTGCTGGCCAGTAAAATACCTTCTAAGGCTTTTCGCCCATAGGCCGCAAATTTTCCTTTGAGTGGCAAAATGACGCCAATATGGTTGCGAGACCCTTTTGAACCCGCTCCTAACTCCATTGGAGGCAAGGGACTTCGTAGTTCTGTCACGAGATCAGAACCCGTGCTTTCAACCCGCTGAGCGCCACTCAACTGGAGCTGCTTTTGAGCTGCTCGATTTCTTGCATACAGCTCAGGAGCAATTTCAGAAATCTCTTTCAATTCTCTGGGGTCGTTGATGTTCTGAATTTGAGTATCAATTTTTGATTCGAGGGATTTTTGAGCATTCGGATCAGCAACTAAGGCCAGTTGGTGAGAATAGGCCAGAGTAGCTCGCTTGTGATCTGACTGAGCGGCCGCATTCAGAGCAACCAGTTGGTAGAAAGTGATCGTCCGTTTAGCGCCCTGTTTTTTTATATCGTCTTTTTTGACTCGGTCTAAAGTAGCCCGCACTTTATCGTATTGACCTAATTGATATTGAGAGGCTGCTAAATTGTATTGAACATCGAAAGTGAAGCTGGAAAGTGGGTATTTTCTAGAAAAGGTTTCGAACTCCAAAGCAGCCTTTGAGTATTCCCCTTCCATATAATACACGGAAGCAACTCGGTAATGAGAAAGCTCTGCCGCTTTACTCGAGGGCCATCGATTACGAATTCCCTGGTATTTTACAATGGCTTTTTCATAGTTTTTACTTTGAAACTCTTTCTCCGCTTGAAGAAAAGCTCCCTTAGCTTCTGGCTCAATAAACACTGAGACATTAGTCTCTATTTTAACTCCCGTGGTATCGGGCCGAGCAGACTTCACAGCACAACCCACTATCAACAAAAAAGACCAGCTCAAAAGCCAAAATTTTCTCATTTGAAAACTCCCTTCAATCGCTCAAGAAAATGAGCTACTCCAGGATAAGTTTCCGCACGCCCTTCTGCTTCAAAAGCGCGAAGCAATTCCTTCTGCTTGGCACTCAGAGTTTTTGGAACCTCAAGTTGTATTCTCACATACTGATCCCCGTACCCAGAACCATTTAAACGCTTAATCCCTTTACCCTTCAATTTGAGCGTCTCGCCCGGCTGCGCTCCCGGATGGAGCGACATCTCAATAGCACCATGAAGCGTAGGAACCTGTAAGTTTGCTCCTAATGCAGCTTGAGAAAAAGTAACTGGCATATCTAAAATCACATGTTCCTCTTCTCGTTTGAAAAGAGCGTGCTCTTTGACACGAATGAGTACATACAAATCGCCTACGGGTCCGCCCAACTCTGAGCTCTCGCCTTCTCCGCGCAACCGAAGTCTTTGATCGTGATCAATCCCGGCAGGTATATTGACGACCACACTGTGGGGTTTCTTACTTTTGCCGCGCCCACGACAGCTTTTACATTTTTCCTCAATGAGCACCCCAGTGCCCGCGCAGGTGCCACAAGTTCTCGCTAAAGTGAAAAATCCCTGATTCAAGCGAACTTGTCCGGTGCCTCGGCAAGTCCCACACCGTTTAGGTTGAGTGCCCGGCTTTGCTCCCGAACCTGAACACGGTTCACAGTTGAACTCTTTTTCAAAAGTAATTTTCTTTTCTGTACCCAGAGCGGCTTCTTCAAACTCGATTTCAAGCGTATAACGCAGATCAATTCCGGAGCTACCTCGAGCTCCACCACCAAAAATGTCCCCAAAAATATTATCGAAAATATCTGAAAAAGAGCCTGCACCAAATCCGGGGTCAAAACCAAATCCTTGGCCTCCAAGCCCAGCATGCCCAAACTGATCGTAAGCTGCTTTTCGCTTGGGATCACTCAGAACTTGATATGCTTCATTAGCCTCTTTGAACTTCTCTTCTGCTTCCTTATTCCCTGGGTTTTTATCGGGGTGATACTGAATGGCTACTTTTCTATAGGCTTTTTTGAGCTCTTCTTCCGAAGCTCCACGAGCGACTCCCAAAATTTCGTAGTAATCTCGTTTCGCCATAAAGGACTAACTCGGTTTAATTTTTTTCCTTACCGACAATCACTTTAGCCGGTTTGATCAACCGCCCGTGCAACATGCTTCCTTTTTGAAAAATCTCCAGCACGGTGTCGACTTTACTTTTCTCAGTTTCTTTTTGTCCAACCGCTTCGTGACGCTCAGGATCAAACTTCTCTCCAACCTGCCCTACAAATTCTACTCCGAAACGACTCAAAAGCTGAGTGAGTTCATGATGACTCATTTCAACACCGCTCACAAAATTGGCGACTTCAGGTTCTGCCTTTGTTTTTAATGTTTTGGAATGCTGAATGGCACGATCAAAGTAATCAACCACATTGAGTAATTCAGAAATGAGCTGTTTGTTCGCGTATTTAATGGCTTGTTCTTGTTCTTTTAAAATGCGCTTCCGGTAGTTATCGAATTCGGCTTTGACATACAGCACTTCTTTCTGAGCAGCTTCCGCAGCTTTCCGGGCTTGTTCTAAAGGATCCGTTCCTTGAACTTCGGCATTCTCCTCTGGGACGTTCTCTTGAGTTTGGTTTTTATCTGAATCCATTATGACCTCTCTAAAACCCGTTTGTACCTTCCCTTAATATCCGGCTCACCCTTTTTCATGCTCCGACTGATTTGATCCATGAGTCCATGGAGTGTGGGCGCATGCGGGATATGGGCGGGAAACTGGCTGAAGATTTCCTCTAACCGAGGAAGCATCTTAAAAGGATCGCCGGGCAAAATAAAGCCACTTTGCTGAGCTAATTCTAAAAGATGATGAATGATTTTGTCTTTTTGAGTGGGCTTTTCGGCTTCGTGAGAAGCCCAATCGCCCAACAGGCACTCGTTGATCTCATGAGCCACAACCATGACTGACTGCGCTAGATTTAAAGACCGGTACGTGTGGTGGCTGGGGATGGTGATAATCCAATCGCATAAATCCACTTCTTCATTCGTCAATCCATCGCTTTCGCGGCCAAACACCAAGACTAAATCAGTTATTTCCTCGAGTTTGAGCTTTCGAGTGGCCTTTTCTATCGCAGGACGCACTTTCATCGGGTGCGGTCGACTGGAGGAGCCTACACGAGCTGAAGTCGCCAAAGAAAGGGTCTTACCTGGAGCTCCCACATCGAGCGCGGTGGGAAGATTTGGAAAAAACTCAGCTTGAGAGACTCGTTCAAAAGCATGTTTGGCCATCTTGCGGACTTCTGACCACTCTAAAGTCTCACGGTTGCCCACAATCCGAAAATGCCCCAAGACCCCCATGTTTTCTATGGCTCGCGCGATTGACCCAACGTTTCCTCCGTACTCAGGATGCACCAGGACAATATGAATGCGTTTTCGAAACTCTTCACAAGTGCTGTGGAAAGATTTGTCAGGTTTAGTCAAAGCTCACCTCGGGCTATCAAGCCCTCTCAAAGCAGGTTTTTACGAGCAAGTCTAATACCTTATTTGGCATGGGAAACCAAGCCAGGATACACTTTTTTCCTTTAGGAGTGCTGAACGGGATAAATAAATCCACAGCCTGTGGATTGTTTGAACCGGAGGATCAAGCGACTTCTTATGGAACATTTGCGGGGCATTTACGAACCCCGTCATTTTCAACAATTGGTCGGTTTTAAGTAGGTAGAGTTTCCTTGTCAATGCACATTTTAAGATTTTGTTAGGATTCAATCAGGGAGCGACTTTCCAGCGATTTTTTTTCGTAGTTTTGAATCGATTTTTGAGAGGATCTTTCTAACACTTTGCTCCTATCAAAGTTTTCCAAAATTTCTCGGGCTCGACTCAGCACTGGAACAGGTAAACCCGCCAACCGAGCCACTTCAATTCCAAAACTCTTATTGCTTGCGCCGAATGCCAACTGATGGAGAAAAACAATATCCTGTCCATTCTTTTGAACTAAAACGGTCGCATTTTTTAGATTGGGATACTCACTTTCCAAAGCTGTCAGCTCGTGAAAATGAGTCGCAAATAAAGCTTTTGCCCGAACTCGTGTGTGAATATGCTCTAAAATGGACCACGCCAGCGAAAGCCCATCATAAGTGCTCGTGCCACGGCCAATTTCATCAATGACCAACAAACTGCTCGAACTTGCTTTTTGCAACACCTTGGAGATTTCACACATCTCGACCATAAAGGTGGATTGACCCCGAGCTAAATCGTCTGAACTTCCAATGCGAGTGAAGACGGCATCCGTGATTGGCAGGTGAGCTTCGCTCGCCGGCACAAAAGACCCCGCTTGGGCCAAGATCAGGATCAAAGCCACTTGTCTCATAATAGTGGACTTCCCCGCCATGTTGGGGCCAGTCACTAAGAGCGTCCGACAAGTTCCTTCTTCAAAAACCACTGTATTCGGTACAAACTTTCCGGAAGGAACACGCGTTTCTATGACCGGGTGCCGCCCATTCACAATTCGAAGATTCCAATTGGAATGGAACACTGGCCGATGATAGCCACGCTCTCGAGCCGCTCGAGCAAAACTCATCAAACAATCTAAAGCTCCCAAAACCTGGGAAATTTTCAGTACCGCACTACTTTTTTCAGCAAGTCTCCCTCGGAGATCCACAAACAAGCTTTCTTCCAACGCTTTCAGACGGGATTCCGCCATGAGCACTTTTTCTTCAAACTCTTTCAGCTCTTCGGTGATGAATCGTTCACCGTTGGCAATGGTTTGCTTGCGAATGAAGTGCGCAGGTACTTTCTTTAAATGCACTGAAGTAACTTCAAAAGTGTAACCAAACACTTTACTGAACTTGATTTTGAGGCTGGGAATTCCTGAAGCCTGCCGTTCGCGAGCTTCGATGGCAGCTAGAGTGCTTTTAGCGTCTTGGGAAAGGGTTCTCAACGCATCAACTTCTGCGTGATACCCACTTTTAAAAATACCCGCATCTCGCAAAGTGCTCGGTGCCTCATCATTCAAAGCGGCGTCTAAGGTACCTACTAATTCACTGAGCGGATCACACTCTGCCTCTAGCCGACAAAGCAAAGAAACCGCAGTAGCTTTTAAAGTTTTCTTCAGGAGAGGTACTCGCTTAAGAATATCTCGAATCGCAACCACATCCCGGGGCATCGCAAGTCCCAAAGCCGTTTTAGTCGTCAGTCGCTCCAAATCTCGGATTTCAGTCAGCTCCGTTTTTAGCAACTGAAACACATCAGGTTTTTGAACCAGCGCCTCTACTGCATCCAAACGCTCCTCAATCTGCTCTTGAATCACTAAGGGGCGACTGAGCCATTCTTTCAATGTCCGGCGTCCCATCGGCGTAAAACAAAAATCGAGAACCGCAACTAAGCTACTGTCTTCTCCAGTTGCGGAGTGCGATTTAAGAATTTCTAACGCGCTCAACGCTGTCGCATCCAAAACCATTCCAGGACTTTCCTCGAGGGCCTCAGCTTTCAGAAAATTCACCGAGGCATCCGACTTGAGCGTTTCTTTCAAATAGGTTCGAGCTGCTTTCAGAACTCCTTCGTCAAAAATACCCCTTCGAAAAGTAAATAGAGCCTGCGGAAAGCGCATTCGGAGCTCTGAGACCCAATCAGATTCTCTATCCAATTCATTGAGAAGGAATTCCTTAGGCCCCAACCGCAAAACCCAATCGCGAAGTTCTTCCCAAGAAGCGACAGGCCCAAATTTGATTTCCCCCCCGAACAAATTGACCAACGCCATCTCGTAAGAGGCAGATAAAGCTTGGGGGTGAACCACTAAGAGGAGTTGGCTCTGGACCTCTGAAACCAAATCAGGGTCGCCCACCAGTGCAGGAGTCACTACCCGAGTCACTTCTCGCTTGATGATGGTTTTTCCAGATTTCACAGCAGGTGCTGCTTCACTCTGCTCACAAATGGCCACTTTGTGCCCCTTTTGAATGAGCTTTTGAATATAGTTGGTTGCTGCGTGGTGCGGAATGCCGCACATGGGAATTGGATTTTCAGAAGACTTATCTCGAGAAGTCAGTTGAACCTCAAGGAGCGGGGCTGCTACTCGAGCGTCGTCAAAAAACATTTCATAAAAATCCCCCAACCGAAAAAACAAAATGGAGTCGGGGTACTCTTGCTTAATAGCAAGATACTGCTCCATTAAGGGGGTCAGGGGTTTAACAACCGGATCCACGGACTCACTTAGAGCCTTTGATCATTTTTTCGACTTCTTCAATGTGAGTGGTTTCCTCAAGAATCAGTCCTCGCACCATTTCTTCGAGAGCAATATCGTCACCTACAAGCCCCAAAAGCTCATGATACAGACGCAGTCCTTCGCGTTCGAATTCCAGCGATTCTTCGAGAATATCCATCACATTGTGCTTGTTTGTTTCAGGAACTGGTTTCACCTTGAGAGAGGGATGTCCGCCCATTGCGGTGATTTTTTCACCGATAGCCACAGCATGCGCAATACCGTCATTTGCATGGCCTCTAAACCAAGCCGTAATCGGAATTCGGTTAGGACCAAAAATCATGAAACTATAATGTAAGTACCGAACTACGCCGGATAACTCGGCTTCTAAAATTTTATCGAGATGAGCCAAAATTTTTTTGTTTTTTTCACTCATAGTGAGCTCCTTTTTTGTGCTCCTAGGGTACGCCAAGCAAAGTTCTTAATCAAGAAAAGCACTGTAACTTTGTATACACCCCGGTTTAGACACTGTCTGAATCCTATACATGATAAGTAATCAAAATCACTGATATTTACTTGCATACTTTATGAATACACTGGTTTTTTCAGAAAACTCACACCTGTTTTGGCTTCACAAATCCCGTAAAAGTCCGTTGGTCCATCCCTTGCTTTAAAACCAGCTAAGGGGAATGGAATGGAATTCGGGGGCACATTAAAAGCTGTTGTTGTTGGCGCTGCGATTGCCGGAGGCGCTGGCCTTTTCAGCGGCAGCCAAAAGACCACTCAAGACGCTAAGCAAAGTCTTGCTGATATGGTCAATCAAATCCTTAAAAACCCAAAGATTCAAGTGGCTCAATCCGGAGCTTCAAATTCCAAAAGCGTCAACCGCGGTGATGGTAACTCCTTCATGAGTCCCACCACCTATCACAGTTACACGTGGGACTACTGCGAAAAGTGGGTGGGCACTGATTTATGTGAAAAATGGTTGGATCCTTATGTTTCTGATCACGGGTTTGGCAGTCAACAATCTGCTCTTGAAGGTAAAGTAGCTCAAATATACGCAGCCAATAGAGACACAAAAACAGATTCACAGTGGGCCATCTGGGACATTGCTGTGAAAGGGGGCCAACAAGCTCAGGATGAATATGGGCGTCTCAATAGAAAAGCCCTCAGTAGGTTTGAACTTCGAGAAGATATTAAAAATGAACTTCGAGAATTGGGTAAAGATGCAGCTCTGGATCTCCTAGCCGGTACAGTGGGTAAAGATGAACCCAAAGAAACGATGCCCAGCATGGAAGCGTTGAGAGCTATTGCTGGAAATCTCACAGTAGCTTACCGAAACAACTTAGTCGGTCTTCTAGGTGGCCTTTGGAGAAATGCTGAAGGAGTAGAAGTGCCCGGCGGAGAAAACTACACAGGCTGTGAAGCGATCATGAACGAACAAAACAGCGAAGAAACCGATGAAAAATTATACCGTCAAGGTCCGCTTGCTGAATCCACACGCAATATCGAGCTGGAAAAACGCATTCAATTGTGTCGCCAATTGATGTCGCAATCTGTTCGCATGGTGAACCCACAAGTTCAAGGTGACCAAATTGTGAGTGGCGACCCCAACACTGAACAAATTGATCAATGGCGGATTCGAGCCAATATCGAGCTCATGGATGATTTAGGGAAAAACGCGAGTGAAATCACCAAACCTGCAGACGCAACCTCACAGAAAAAGAGGTAGCAAGTGAAATCGTAGTGAATGAAAACGGTAAAGAAACTGTAAGTTATGAATTACCCAAAGACCAAATTGAAGCCTATAATGCCATGTTAGAAAAAGCTGCTAAATCTCAAGAAGCAGTCGCAAAAACGACCATTGGGCACATACCAGACGATTCACAAGCAATTCTGTCCAACAAATTAAAAGATTCCGTCAGCGCAGTTGAAATCAATGGGCTCTCCCGAGAAATGAAAGAATATTTCAAAGGAGAGAAAGTAAATACCATTGAGGACTTCAAACCTGAAATGACTCCACAGGAACTCATCCAAACCGCAGGACAATAAAATGAAAATGAAAAAAGCGTTTCTTTCTTTAGTCACTTTTTCCTCTGCTTTGATTTGGTTGGGATCGCAAGTAGAGCAAAGGCCTCCGCAGATTCCTCAGGAGCCTAAAACCCAGGAGTTCATTCCACGAGGAGTTGCTGCTTTTTATTCAAATACGGAATGGCTGAACCGTTGCTCTTTGGAAATTGATGGCCGAATTCAAGGCAAAACAGCAAGTGTTGTGATGCCCTGGAGGAGCGATACAGAATATTTAACTTCGAGTTGGGCGTATGGGCTCAATCTAACGGCCGTAGCAATGGCAAAAGGAGCTCCTCGTGGAGTCGCAGTGACTCGACGCCACTTACTCACGACGAAGCACGATGGCTACCATCCCTGGCCCGGTCAAACTGTCCGCTTTTTAACGATGGACAACCGAGTGATTTCTCGGGTGGTGGACCAAGTAAAATATTTAGGATCTGAAAATAACGGAGTCATTGATACCGATGTGGCTATTAGTCGTCTCAATGAAGATTTACCCGGCAGCATCACTCCCATGAAATTGATCGCACCTGATGCCCTTCCAGATGTGGCGCAATACACTTGCCCCGTTTTGAGAATCGATCAGGAAAACAAAGCGCTTTTGGTAGCAGCTTATACTTATAGTGGAACTCAACGTACCATGGGCTTCCTTCAGCCCTCTGCCAACTCTACACTCACCCGCATACGTCCCTATACCCCTTACTATGAAACCATGATCACTGGGGATTCGACTTCGTCTTCTATCCTTATTTATAAGGACGCTTTTGGGGTCACCCCTTTTTTACTGAGTCAGGTCACTTATGGAGGGCCGGGCAGTGGGCCTAATCACACAGCTCTCGCTAGCGAAATTCAGGGAGTCATCGAAGGGTTTGGAGATACGGCTCCCCAATATCGACTGCGTTTTGGTCCTTATGAATATGCTGGGCATACAGCGCCGACGTGCTCTATTTCTGCTCAACGAATTGCTCAAACTGGGAGTTGTTCCATCACGGTTCAGGGTTCGGGAGATTCAACGACGGGGAATCCTATCCTTTTACCCAATAGCGTTTCGAGTTGGACGAAGAATGGAAATATTTGGACTGGAACTGCAACATGCTCCACACAAGCTAATACAGTTTTCACTGCGCAACTGAGTGGCCCTGGGGGTACAGGTCGCGCATGTGAAAGCGGAGAAATCCAAGCTTTAGTCACTTTACCCGGTTGCTCGCTCTCTGCCACACGGCAGGGCACTACGAACACGTGCACTGTATCTGTGACGAGAACTCAAGGCAGTGTTACTGGAAACCCCACGCTCACTCCCAATGCTCCAACGAGTTGGACAAAATCGGGTGAAGTTTGGACAGGAAATACTTCGTGTTCCCAAACTGCTGGAACTCAGTTTTCTGCAACCCTCTCTGGACCTGATGGAACGGGAAGTGCCTGCACAGCAAACATTCCTGCAGTTCCCGCTCCCGCTTGTACTCTGGTCGCGACCCGGCAGGGAACCACCGAGGTCTGTTCTGTTTCTGTTACAAAAACTCAAGGTGAGACCTCAGGAACCCCGACGTTAACCCCGACCCCATTGAGCAGCTGGTCGGCCTCTGGAAATACATGGAGTAACACAGCGACTTGTTCCTCCTCATCGGATACTCCTTTCACGGCCACACTTTCAGGTCCGGGAGGTTCGGGATCCTGTACGTCGACCGTTTCAAGAATCGCACCGCCCTCCTGTTCCCTCAGCGCGCGACGAACAGGAACCACCGGTACTTGCGAACTCACGCTCACAGGTGGCGGATTCATTGTTCAGGGATCCTCACCCGTTGTTTCTCCCCCAGCTACGGGGAGCTGGTTGGGAAATAACTGGTCGGGAACCGGAACTTGTTCAGTCGGTCAAAACACGCAATTCACTGCAACAGTCAACGGAGCCAATGGCGCTTCAGCCACTTGTCAAAGTGGGACTATCACTCCGGTAGTTCCCGCCTGTTCATTGAGTGTCGTTAGGAACGGGACGGGAGACACTTGCACTTATACCATTACCAGTAACTCTCCAGGCGGAACCATCACTGGAGTGGTACACACTCTGAACGGAACGGCCGTTTACCGACAAGGATACCCTTGGGACAATTCGGTAAACCCCAACCGAATATTCCCTAATTTTGTATGTGCAGCGAATAGTAGCTTTGATTTCAAAGCAGTCGTTGAAGGTCCTGGAGGACAATTCACATGCTCCTCAGCGCGCGTAGAAGCTGTCCCAAAACCTGTGTGTAGTATCACTGCAAGTCGCGTAGGAACGACAGCGCAATGCGATCTCACCGTGAGGCGCACGAGCGGAATAGCAAGTGGAAATCCCACAGTGACTCCTGCCGCTCCTGAGAGTTGGACTGCTGCGACCGATACGTGGAGTGGGAGAGCCTCTTGTGCCACTGCTTCGAGCACTGTATTCAATGCAACTCTGTCAGGCCCCGGAGGCACCGGTACCGCCTGTGCTTCTAATGCAGTCCCAAGTTTGAATGTAGCGCCTACCTGTGGGGTCAAAATCAATCGAAATGGGACCACTTCGGTGTGCTCTATTGACGTGACTATTTTCGGACAATCCTCAGGTGCGCCGCTCATGCGACCTTTACCCAGCCAAGCATGGAGGCAGACTGAAAATGTTTGGTCTAATACTGCCACATGTGTCCCGGGAACAATAACCAGCTTCAACATCACCGTCTCTGGTCCCTATGGGAAGGGCTACTGTGGAGGAGGCATCAAATAGTTGAGCTTAGAGAGATCATTTCATCGCAATACGAAGTCACGTTCTCGGTGTCATGAGTAGCCAGCCAAATGAGTTGTCCCTGGCTGAGTTGTTTCAATGTTCGCCAAATATCCTGTTTGAGTTCAGTGTCGAGATGGTTCGTAGGTTCATCCAAAATCATGAGTTGGCACGGTTGTAAAAGAACCCGCCCCAAAAAAGCACGCTGCCGCTGCCCCGAGCTCATTTCGCCCAGCCGCTGGTTTAAACTCAGTCCCAGCTCACTTGCTAAGTTTTGCAGATCAAAACGAAAGGACCTCACTTTGCTCGCAAGCCGCCAATGGTCTTGAACTGTTTGAGTCGATTCATAAAGCGGTTCCTGGGGAAGATAAGCGATGTGTTTCGAAAGATTTCCTGCCGACCATTTTTGGACAGGAATTGAAATACCGTCCCAAAACCAATTTCCAGAAAGGAGTGTTTTTTCTCCGAGCAAAGAACGTAACAAAGTAGTTTTGCCCGAACCGTTGGTTCCCGTGAGAGCCACCAGACCTTTTTGAGGAAGTGAAAAGTTCAACGGCACTTGATTTAAAGGCGAGCCTTTTTCAAACCCAACCACTAACTGAACTGCTTTAAGCATCACTGGTTTCATTTTTTCTTCCACAGAACCCAAAGAAACAACGGGCCTCCCAAAAGGGTTGTGAGAACGCCCACTGGAAACTCGTAGGGGGGAACGAGTGCTCGGGATAAACCATCCGCCAAAGACAAAAAGGCGGCTCCCATCACAAAAGAAAGTAACATAAGTTCCTTCATGCTGTTCGGACGAAATAAAAACCTACACACTTGAGGAATCACCAAGCCTACAAAACCGATGGTCCCTGAAAAAGCGACGACTCCCGCCATCACCAAAGAAGTAAAAACTAAAAGCAGATTTCGAGTAGCTACGGGAGCCACTCCTAGAGTTCTTGCAACAGCGTCACCCAAACGCAACACTTCCAAAGCTTGAGAAGCACTTCCCAAAATGACCAGCGTCACCAACCCGCCTCCAACCGCCCAAAGACCTTCTTGCCAACTCGGCCAAGGTAAAAATCCAAAAAACCATTTCAAAGTCCCTCCTCCCACATTCTGAGATTGCATCGAGAGCGCTAGGAACAGAAGCGAAGACAAAACAAAATTAGCACTCATTCCAAACAGCACAACTCTTTCAGGACTCCCCAAGGGACTGGCAGAAAAAACAATGAGCACTGCCACCAGGCCTAGGGCAGCGAGCATTCCCATCGAAATGCTGACAGGAGTCCCGGCTGGGTGTTGTAAAAACAGTTCACTGCTGATCACGCCCAAAAGAACTGCGGAGGAAATTCCTAAGACGTAAGGCTCACACAGCGGATTTCTGAAGAGGCTTTGATACGTTCCCCCCACCAACGCCAATATCCCTCCTAAACTCAAAGTCAGGACCAAGCGCGGAAGGCGGAGATCCCAAAAAATCCGTGCGCTGACTGTAGAGGGATCCCACAGCTCAGAAAAAACCAACTTTTCTGCTCCCAAACCAGGCACGATTCCCAGCACGACTAAACAAGCAAAGCCCAAAAGTATGCGCTGACGATTCATGGCTTCGACTCCGAATTAGGGCTCAGTTCCTGTAAGTTCAAGACCGGAGTAAAACTTGCACGAGCAAAATGATCCGCAGGAACCGCTTGGCATGGAGGGGTGTTTTTGGGCCACCACTGACGACATTTTTGTTTGAATCGCTGGGTGCTCTGATCATTGTGACTCAAAAAAATGACACGTTCTGGAGTCTGAGCAATCAGCCACTCCTCAGAAACCTTCAAAAATTCAGTGCTCCACTGCAGGGGAAAAAGACCCTTAGCGCCCAGGGAGTTGAGTAGGCTCACAAAAAACGTCTCTCTTCCAAATAAAATGGGAGGATCCATCCAAGCCAATGCAAGATACTTGAAATTCAAAGGTTCCTTTTGGGCCTGCATCCACACTCGCTGTGCTTTTTCAAAAAGTGGGCTGGGTTGGCGGTGATCGGCTAGCCGCATGAAATACTGGGCAGCTTCAAAGAGCTCATTCACATGCTTCAGTGATAAGCGCGCTGAACCAATACCCAGCTGAACTAACTTGGAATGAAGCGCCGGTTGAAAAGAGGCGGAATCCCAAAAGACTCGTGTGGGTTGAAGTCAACACCGATTCTAAATTCACTTGAAACAGTTTTCCAACCCGTGGAAGCGCTCGAGCCTCGGGCGGGTAATCGCTTGCCTCTGAAGTTCCTACTAAAAAACGACTGACATCGAGCTGGTACATGAGTTCCGTGAGCTGGGGGCTTGTGGAAACCCACCTTTCTGCAGCAATTAGAAGACCTGGGAAAGCAAGCCCAGCAAGGAAAATCCAGTTTTTGAGTGATGAAAAGGCCTTTGCCATGTCAGTTTTCTCGTCAGTACCCTGCCCTTTTTTTTCAAGAATTTCAAATTCTTAGATGCCTTCCTCAAAAAATCCTAATGTAATGCGTTACAAGTCCCGATAACTTGCTGAGTTCGTTGAGATAATGCTAAAATAGTAAAAACAGACGTTTTTAATGCAACATGTAGGACAGCCGTTAGAACTCAAACTTCCTTCAATTGGGAGGTCTGATGGATCGGGTAAAACCTGCGACAGTTGCGGATGCCAGAGAGTTTTTTGCCCATGAGCTTCGCTCGGCCATGGAAAACCATGGAGTTTCGGCAAAACCCTCCAGTTTTGAATACCTGGTTGGGCTTTTGGTCAAATTCATTTCATCAGACCAATTTTTCAAAGTGAATCCGTCGGGACAATATGAGGATACGCTGCTCTTCGATTTATACGTTGAATACACCCAGGCACCCAAAGAACGACAACTGGCTATTCTTCAGCGCATTGGAGACCTCTGTCTGGTAATTTCGGGTTATTTTGGTGAAAGCCTCCAATCCAAGCTCGTGGATATTGACTACTACTTTGGAATGGGTGGGACCGCTTACCGAACACTTTCCGAACTCCAAAACAATCGCTCGTCTCGTTTAGTGTTTGAAGAACTCTCGGGGAAATTCCAGCCATTTTCTAATGTGCTTGGTGAAATGAGTGAAAGAACGGGACTGCAATCGAATCAAGATATTCTCCGTCTGTACGAACGCTGGCTCGTTACTGGCAGTGAGCGCCTTCGAAAAATTTTAAGCGATCAGGGGATTCAACCGGTCTCTCAACAAAAAAATGTCAAACAATAGCGGAGGCCCTATGAAGTCTCTTTTGGAGTCGATTGACACCGCTATTACGAATATTTATGCCATTGATGGCTCACTCAAAGCTTCAGATTTTGTGGTGCCAGAGGTTCAAACTCACCAACCCGGGACTCTTCTGGTGTTCCAATCAAGCGAACCATCCGCTACTGACACGCTAGAAGTTGGAATTGCGTTTCAACCTCATATTCAGAATATTCTACTTCAGCTAGTTACCAACAATTTTTCTAGTTGGAATCTGGAAGATAAAAATGCATTCTCTGTTGCAACTGAGGAAATCAGTCACTTTCGCTATCTCACTTTTCACGCAGGTCAACTGCGCTCAATCAGCCAGCTGGAATTAGAGTTTCATGGAGAAATTGATAAGTTTCTTCTTCTCTTCTTGCTTGGAAAAATCAAGAGCACTGGCCCAGATTCCTTTGAACAAACATTCGCACAACTGTTTGAACACTCAAGCTGGATCCATCATTTACCCACAGAATCCCAGGAACGTTACGAACAAGCTTCTCAACTCGCTCGAGAGTTTATTCAAAAGAATAAAGGATTCTTCTCGTCTGATGAAACCTTTCAATCATTTCTCAACACTCTGCGATCCCTGTATCGAATGAGTGCCGATGAGAAGTTTAGCTTAAAAAACCGCCTCTAATGGAAACAGGGCGTGGGATCAAAGGACCAAACGAATTTCCAGGTGGCAGAGACCGACACAGCATCAGGAATAATTGGCGTGAGATACTCCGATGCAGCTGGTGCCGATTTGGCCAACCCAAAATACTCAGGTTGACTGATTTCAGAAAGTTTCACATTGCTCAACTTACATTGCTGGTAGAACACTTGGAACTGTTCAAGAGCATCTCCCCACGCTTTAACTTGGGCCTCTTTTTTCATCGTCTGAAAAGTTTCAGGATATACAAAAAAAGAGGGCTCTAAGAGTTCGGCATAGGTCGCTTGGGGCGTTGTCATGGATTCCATACCGGATTCCTTCAACACGTCGAGAATTTGTTGTTGCATGACTGAAACTGAGTCCATGTCCTTGGTTTTCAAAATTAAGGTGTTCATCGTTCGCCACTTGCGATCACAAATAAGATGGCTTCGGCCGTTGTCATCAGCCCCATATTCACTTTGTCGAAGCGTGTGGCCACCCGTGATGACCAGCTCATCTTTTTCAGTTCTCACATAGGGCTTTAGGACTTCTTGAAGGTTCCTTGCCAGCAGCGCATTATCTTGTTGCGCTTCCACCGGCTTCTCGTAACAGAGCGAGATCACTTTCACTTGGAGTTCGGCATATTCCGGCGCCTTTTCCACCGTGCCCCTGCCGGTGATTTCCAAACTCCCATCAGAAGCCCAGACCCCAACACTCAAAAGCGCCCACACTGCAAGAAGTCCCTGTCTCATACTGTTTTCTCCTTTTTAGGAAGACATCAAGCTGCCTTTTCTTCTTTTTTTCCCTCTGCGCGACCCAGTATCTTATGGAGAAGACCACCCTTATCTTCTGCAATGGGAATAGAGGTTGTTTTTTCAACAACTGCTTTGGGAACAGCGATTCGGAGCACACCGTCTTTATAAACGGCCTCTACCTTGGATTTTTCATTCAGCCCCGGAAAACTCATCGCGCGGTAAAATTTTCCCTGATAACGCTCACTGATTTGGGGTTCACCTGTTGAAGTGATGCGCTCGCCTTTTCTATGCCCACTGACCACGAGATTATCGCCAGTGACTTCGACTTTCAGGTTTTCTCGGCTCATTCCAGGGACATCTAAACTCACTACATAGTGAGAATCGGCTTCCTCAATATCACAAGGCGGAGTATAGGCTTCCATTTCTGATATCTCCCTAGAAACTGGTGCAAACACATCTTCAAACATGCGATCGAGTCGGCGTTGAATATTGTTCAAGTCTCGGAATGTAAAAATCCGTTCCGGACGAAAAAGTGACAAACGATTACTCATAATGATTCTCCTTCTTCGGAAGTGCGATTGCAGGTTTTGTGCCGCGTGATTACGGGAACAGATAGCCGTTGGTTTTTGCAAAATGCAGGGGATTTAGAAAGTCGAGGGGACTATCGCAAGATATACGAGAGCAAAAGCACAAAGAACAATCCCGATCACTGCGGATACTGGCGGTCTGGGAACGCTGATCTCAGGTGAGGCAGGGGCCTTCATGTAGAGATGAGCAATCACTCTCAAATAATAGGCAACTCCCAGCAGACTGCTCAAAATCGCCAACCCTACTAAAACCATTTTTCCTGAGGCAAACATTCGGACCAGTAATAGGTACTTGGCAAAAAAGCCTGCTGTGGGTGGTATGCCTGCAGAGGATAGTAGAAAAATCAGGAAACAAAGTCCTATGAGGGGTCTTTGAAATCCCAATCCGTTCACGGAGTCGATATCGATGGCCTTTTTGTGATGCTCAATCCAGGAAAAAATTCCAAAAACACCCACGAACATCAACCCGTACACCATAAGATAGAATTGAACATCCAGCTGCGGATCCAACGCCTCTGAACCCAAAGCGCTTAACCCTAAAAATAAAAATCCAGCATGGCCAATACTGGAGTAAGCAAACATGCGTTTCAAATCCGTTTGACGTAAAGCTGCAAGATTGCCCCAGAACAAAGTGAGAACAGCCAATCCTTGAATCACAACTTGGGTGGATTGCGTCAACGGGAGGAGCGTTTGAGCAAAAACTCGAAGGGCCAAAGCAAAGGCTGCTAATTTGATAGCGCTACCCATGAAACCTGTTACAGGAGTGGGCGCCCCTTGATAGGCATCTGGCAGCCAAAGATGATACGGAGCTAACCCAACTTTAAATCCAATAGCCACGAGGAGCAGAATAAATGCCGAGAGGATGGGTAATTCAACACTGGAATTCCCACTGATGCCCGTGAAGTTGGTTTTTATAAGAGCAGCAATGGCTTGGAGATCTAAGGTTCCACATTTTCCATACAGAAGTGCAATCCCCAGCATTAAAAGAACCGTTGCAAAAGAACCATACAGAAAATACTTGAGCGCTGCTTCCGAAGATTTGAGATCATTTTTCCTCATTCCCACCAACACATAGGTCGGGAGAGATAACAATTCCAATCCCATAAAAAGCATCAATAAGTTACCTGCGGATACCAAAAC
>RFNT01000250.1 GCA_009927045.1 bacterium
TCTATTTTCTAGAAATATCTCGGACTGCTTTTGCAATTTGATCCACCCAGCCGGTCATGCGTCCGTGTTGCAGTTGGGGATCATTTAAAATAATCGCAAAGGCCAGTAACTCTCCATCGCGAGAGGGGACATATCCAGCGAGACTCGCAACCCCATCTAATGAACCTGTTTTTGCCCGTAAAGTAGCTTGCCCCACTGAAGTGGGCAGTCGGTTCCGTAAAGTGCCATCTTCTCCAGCAACTCCAAAACTTGCAAGAAACTCAGGATAAAGGCTGAAATCTCGATGCGCTCCCACCAGCACTTTGTAGATTTGTCGGGGAGTGACTTGAGTAGACCGAGTGAGCCCACTCCCGTCCACGATTGTATAACTCTGTTTGGAAATCCCTAAATCCTCTAGAGCGTCTTGAACAGTAGCGAGGCCCTTTTGCAAAGTTCCAGGAGGACCCCACATCTCAGCACCTATTTTTTTCATCAGTTGATCTGCTACAAAATTATTACTGAACTTGTTGAGTCCCCAAACAATTTGCCAAAGAGGAATAGAATTAAATTCCAAAATTTCTTTTGCATTGCTTGGAACCGTTCCCTCTGCAATAGCACCTTCAATCCGAACCCCGCGCTGCTCAAAAAAAGTTTTCAACATGTGTCCAGCATACAAAGCAGGATTCACAATATTTCTGTAGAACCGCATTTCTTTCCCGCCTTGAGGAATTGATCCTCGGAGCAAGACCGTATCCCCAATATCTCCCTTCACATAATCAGTCCTACTGACTTGAACCGTATTGTTACTGCCAGGCTTACCCGTGGTCGCTTGATTAACGACGTCGATATAGGAATTTTCTGGATCCGTATAAACTTTAGGTGGCCTACCGGGCGCTTCTCCAGGAGTTACAAACACGGTTGTGGTGTTGAAATTAAATGAAAAAGCACCAACGGGAGCATTGTAGGCTTGATCCTTCAAATATTTCGGGCGACTTTCTGGATTTTTCTCGGAATCAAAATAGGAAGAATCAATAATAATTCGCCCCATCACATGTTTAATCCCACTCCGAACAAATTCATTCACTAACATCCACATACGCTCTGAAACCAAGCTGGGGTCTCCACTTCCTTTCACATAGAGATCGCCTGAAAGACGACCCTCGCTAATAATTCCTGAATAATAAACTGAAGTTTTAAATGTAAATCCTGGTTTTAATTTTTTTAAAGCTGCATAACTGGTGAAAACTTTACTGACTGAAGCAGGAATCAATAAACTATCTGCATTTTTTTCGTAAAAAACTTCCCCGTTGGAAACCGAACCCACGATGATTCCCGCTTTGAGATCTTTTCCTTTTTTTATTGGCAACACTTGTTCGACAATTCGATTGAGCCGCTCACGCACTGCCGAAAGATCCGATGGAATACGCCCAGCCGATTCATCGGCGAACGCGGGAAAACTGAAAATTACGGCTAAAACCAAGCCTTTTATAGGAACACAAGTCATGACTTCTTAGTGTACCAGAGCGGAAAATTGTCATCATCCTTTGATCTAGATTTAGTCGCTTTTTCGGCCCGCCATGCAAAGCGCCGCATTTACCTGTTGGTATCTGCGTTGCATCCTTTTATTATTTGGAAGATAGGGTTTAAAGTCTGTTTCCAGAACGGCCTTCCTGGAAGCGGGCCCCTGTCTTCTGTTATTTTTGGGGGATGGAGCAACACTATGGCAGTTTGCCTACCGCGTATTCTGGTAGTTGACGATGAGCAAGATAACCTAGACGCCATTCAACGCACACTTCATGGAAAATTTGATTGTTTATCCGTTACACGGGGAGCCGAAGCACTAAAACTCGCTAAAGAACACCCATTTGCCGTAGTTTTATCTGATCAACGAATGCCCGATGTGACGGGAACTGAGCTCTTATCTCAAATCGCGCAGATTCAACCATTGGCCACTCGCGTTATTCTGACTGCGCATACGGATATTCAAGAGATTTTAGAAGCCATCAATCGCGCAGAAATCTACCGATATCTGACAAAGCCTTGGGAGAACCATGAGTTGATAACCACGCTGCAGCAAGCCGTCCAGTATCATGAGCTACTCGCCCAAAATCAGAACCTGATTCAAGAACTGCGACTCCTCAACAAAGATCTTGAAAGTCGAGTTGAAAAAAGAACGTTGGAGTTGAAACTAGCCAATGACCGTCTGGCTGAACTCGCCATGACGGATCCCCTAACAAAAATTTTGAATCGGAGAGCCTTTTCTAAAAAGATGATTGAGGAAATCGATCGGTCATCCCGATATAAGCACCCCTTGGTAGTTGCGATGATTGATGTGGATCACTTCAAGCATTTCAATGATACGGAAGGACATGTTCTGGGAGATGAAGCACTTAAAAAAATAGCACAACTGTTCCTGGGTAACTTAAGAAAAAGTGATACGTTAGCTCGATATGGGGGCGAAGAATTTGTGATTATGATGCCTGAAACCAAGCTGGCCTCTGGAGTAGAAATTTGTGAGCGTTTGCGAAGTGCTGTAGAAAATAATGCCTTTCAGGGTCAGGAACGAGCAGGTTATCTTACAGTCAGTATTGGATTGTGTGAGTACCCTCAAGCAGGCGAGACTGCAGAAGGCCTGATTCAAACAGCAGACAAAGCACTTTATGAAGCGAAACAATCTGGCAGAAACCGTGTAATGACTGATCGTCATGTCAAACAATCCTCGTTTTTTATCACTTGAAATTCCCGGACGAGGTTCTCGGGTGCAGCTCGACCCCGAACAATCGGCCCATTGTGCAAAAGTGTTACGTTTACAGGTCGGAGCCCCGTTGTCCCTCATCAACGGTCGTGGACTTCTCGCAGAAGCTCGTATCCTAGAGGCACATTCCAAAAAGACATGGGTTGAAATCATTGATTTAAAACATGAGCCGATTCAATCCGCGATTC
>RFNT01000187.1 GCA_009927045.1 bacterium
CAAAAAAACAGAGCATAGAGGTAACATACGGCCACACGTTTGGTCTAGGGTTTTGCGGCGCGTCGCGAGCGCTTGTTTTTAAAATAACTGCTTAAAAGGCCGCTGCAGCTCTCGCGAAGAACCCCCCCTTGCATCTCGCTCAATTTGTGATCAAAAAGACCCTGCTGAATGAGATTGGTAAAAAGACTGAGACCAGCGCCTTTCGGATCTGGGGCTCCAAAATACAGGTTGTCTAATCTTGCCCAAAGAAGAGCCCCAGTGCACATCATGCACGGCTCAATGGTCACGAACAAAGATGTGCCTGCTGGCAATCGCCACTCTTTGGTCCGTTGGTTGTAATCTTCTAGAGCCTGAATTTCCGCATGGGCTGTTGTTCGTCCACTGGTCTCTCGTAAGTTATGGCCTTTCCCAATAACCCTTCCTTCGTGGACCAATACTGCCCCAATGGGAACCTCGTCCAAAACTCTTGCTTCCTCAGCCAAACTCAAGGCTGCCAGCATGAATTGTTCGGTTAAATCTGGAGTCACAAGAAAATCGTCATTTTTGTAAGTGGTGCTCGGCGGGAGACTCGAACTCCCACGGGTCGCCCCACAGGCTTCTGAGACCTGCGTGTCTACCAATTCCACCAGCCGAGCCCAAATTAGGCCTAAAAAAGGCAAACAAATACTTAACTGGAGACCCTTAATTTGTCTATGATACAGGCCGAATATGTCCAAACGCGGGTTTTTTATTAGTTTTGAAGGGGGCGAGGGAGGCGGAAAATCCACCCAAATCAAGCGGCTCAAAGCTGTTTTCAAGCGCAATCGCATCCCTTTTTTAGTTACTTTAGAACCTGGTGGAACACCCATTGGCCGTAAAATTCGTGAATTACTCCTGAACCCTAAAAACAAACGCCTATCCATTCGAGCGGAACTGTACCTTTACGAAGCGGATAGAGCGCAACACGTGGATGAAGTCATCGAACCTGCCCTGAACGCCGGAAAAGTGGTCATCACCGATCGCTATGCTGACTCCTCTTCTGTCTATCAAGGCGTGTGTCGAGGGCTAGGAGTTCCTTGGACCGAAACTTTGAACGATTTTGCAACTCAAGGACTTTATCCGGATCTTGTGATTGTTTGGATGTTCCTGAAACGGTAGGTCTGGCTCGGTTCGGGATCGTCTCAAGAGCGACCCGAACCTGCAGGGCAAGCGACGGGTGGTAAAAATGGACCGGCTCGAGCGCGAGAAGCAATCCTTTCATAAAAAAGTGAGAAATGGATTCATCCAACTTTCAAAAAAACATCCCCGCAGAATTGCCTTGGTGGATGCCACCCAGTCTCCGGATGCCGTTGCGAAGGAAATTTTGGGTCACATTCAAAAGCGCTGGAAGAGAAAGCTTCGATGAATTCCGGGCTCTACACTTTTTGAAAAGTATTGGGCAGGGGCCGTATCCATCCGTGCCTCTTACTGGTGGGGCCAGAAAAAGAAATCAAGTGGCAAGCAGCCATGGTGCTGGCAAAAACTGTTTTTTGTTCTACCAAACAAGCGGGTCTTTTTTGTGGGGAGTGCTCCAGCTGCAAAAGGATCGAAAAGCAAGTCTTTCCGGATGTCCTCACCTTCCGAGAGAATGATGAAGAGGATCTCAAAGTAGAAAACGTGAGAGAAATCATTTATCAAATGGAAGTGGCTCCTTTGGAGGGCAAAGGGAAAGTGTGTTGCATTGAAGAGGCGCATCGCATGAACGCCGCTTCTTCCAATGCCTTCTTAAAAACGCTAGAAGAGCCCAAGGAAGGCCGCTACTTCGTACTGACTTCGACAAAGCCCGGCTCGCTTTTGCCCACACTCATTTCTCGGAGCATGGTGTTTCATTTCAAGCCGCAAGAGGCGAGTATTGTGTTTTCAAAGGAAGAAACTGAACTTTGGGAGTCGCTGTTGTTGAACCTGAGAAAAGAGAAAAATACCGAAGCCATTTTAGAGCATTGTGAAGAAAAATCAGTTTGTTTGCGATTCTTGCTTTGGATCCAAGCTTCATTAAGGAATCGAGTCGTTTTGGAGAACGACCCCTCACCCTTTCAATACCTTTCCCCGATGGACTGTGTTTATAAATATCAACTCGTTGTTGAGCTGGAGCGAAAGCTCCAATCCAATGCGAATCACGGACTGCTTTTAGAAAGTTTAATGCGTAAGGAATTTAGAGCATGAAAAAAAGTTTTTATGTCACGACTCCCATTTACTATGTCACTGATGCACCTCACATCGGGCACCTATACACGACAGTAGCTGCCGATATTTTGGCGCACTATCACCGACTCATTGGTGAAGATGTCTATTTTCTCACTGGCACTGATGAGCATGGACAAAAATGCGAGAAGAAGGCCAAGGAAACAGGAGAGACTCCTCAAGCCCTAGCGGATAGAGTGGTGGAACGATATAAAACCGCTTGGCACCATTACGGCATTCGTTACAGCGATTTCATTCGAACGACCGAAGAACGGCATAAAAAAGTAGTCCAGCATTATATTTCCCAATTGATGCGCACTGGAGACATCTATTTGGCTGAGTATGAAGGACTCTACTGTGTGCCCTGTGAAACTTACTGGACAGAAACTCAAGCTGAAGATGGAAAGTGTGCGGATTGTGGACGTCCCGTAGAGAAGCTGAAAGAGGAAAGTTACTTTTTTAAAATGTCTGCTTATCAAGATCGTCTTCTTGAGCACATTGAGCGGCATCCCAATTTATTTACCCAGAAAGCCGTCGCAACGAAGTGCTGGGGTTTATCAAACAAGGCCTTAAAGATATCAGTGTGAGTAGAACGACTATTCAATGGGGTATCCCCATGCCCAAGCCAGAGGCGGGACGTCAACCCAGCAAAGATCACAAAGTGTATGTGTGGTTCGATGCGCTCACTAATTACTTATCTGCATTGGGACCTCTGGAGCAGGATCCAAAAGTGGCCAAGTTCTGGCCAAACGCCGTTCATATTGTGGGCAAAGATATTTTAAGATTTCACGCGGTTTATTGGCCCACCTTCCTGATGGCTCTGGGTCTACCGCTTCCCAAGCAAATTGTGGCCCACGGATGGCTCACCGATTCGAACCGAAAAATCAGTAAGTCGATGGGGAACGCCATTGATCCTCTAGCCCTAGCTCAAGAAGTGGGCATTGACGGCATGAGATATTTTCTCTTTAGAGAATTTGTGTTTGGACTTGATGGTGAGTACACCAAGGAAGTCATGATCCAACGTATAAACGCCGATTTAGCGAATGATTATGGAAATTGCATCAGTCGTACGTGCTCGATGATTCTCAAATATTGTGGAGAGGGCGCTGTCGATATTACGTCTCTCATCTCTGAAAATTGTGAACCTCGCGAGGCAGTGGGAGAGGCTATTCCGGCTTACCACAATGAAATGCAGAGTTATGGTTTCCAAAGAGCTCTGGAAGCCGCCTGGAAAATCATTGGAGCAGTGAACCGCTATATCGATGCCTCTGCGCCCTGGACGCTTGCTAAATCTGATCAGCCGGAAGACCAAGCACGACTCAAAAAAGTGTTGTTTCAGTGCCATGAGGCGCTCAGAATCACTTCACTTTTCTTGATTCCTTTCATCCCTGCAAGTGCTCGGAAAGCATTGAAGACACTGGGCGCCTCCGAAAGTTTTTCAGGAGACGCTCCGCTATTGCAAAAGAGCGGTTGGGGACAGGGCCCCAAGAAAGTTCAAGTGGAAAAACCAACGCCTTTATTCCCACGGTTGGAAGTTAAACCATGAGAGGATTCATTGATACGCACGCCCATTTAGCAATGCTTGAGCATGCAAGTCTTTCCGAAGTTTTGGAAAGAGCTCATCAATCCCAAATCGAAAAAATGGTGACGGTTTCCGTGGACGAGAAAAGCTGGGAAGCCAATCGCCAGTTGGCTGAGACAGTTCCGAACGTATGGTATTCACTGGGCCTTCATCCGCACGAGGCCAAAGACTGGGAACATTGCCAGGGACGATTTTTACAAGCATATGGTCTTGCACAAAAGAACAAGCGCTGCGTAGCTCTTGGGGAAATGGGGCTTGATTTTTTTTACAATCATTCGGACCAAGACGTTCAAAAGGCCTGTTTCATCGATCAATTAAAACTGGCTCAGCAATGGAACTTACCCGTTATCATTCACTGTCGGGATGCCTTCAAAGAAACCTACGACTGCATTAGAAAAGTCGGATTGGGACCTCGGGGCGGAGTCATGCATTGCTTTACGGGCAACGCTCAACAAGCAAAAGAAGCGGTAGAGCTTGGGCTAAAAATTTCTTTTTCAGGAATTGTCACCTTCAAGACGGCGCAGGAGTTACAGGCGGCTGCAAGAAGCTTGGATTTATCTCATATGGTAATCGAGACTGACTGTCCATTTCTGGCTCCTGTTCCTTTCCGAGGTAAGCCCAATGAGCCTTCTTTGTTACCTGAAACCGCCAAGGTCCTTGCAAGTCTTAAAGGCGTCTCTTTAGACGAAATCAAAGCTCAGACAAGTCAGAACGCGGAAGCCTTATTTTCCATCTAACCGTAAAGGCCCACCAAAAGTAAGGCCGTACCTTTTGGTGGGGCGATGACAAGGGCATAGACAGACACTGGAAGTCTTCGGGGTGTCGTTCGGGCCTAATCTTTTGGAACACCTGTTGCACCTCTGAAATCCTGCTAGAAACAGGATTATTAGTGAATACGAAGAGAATACATACCGTTTGGGTCATTGCCCTTCTAATCAATGCGCTTCCGCTTGCAGCAGAAGTGGGGGAATTTCATATTTCCGATGATCTCATTCAGCAGATTGAGCTTATCAGCGTTCAGACCGCTCCATTCACTAAAAAGGGCCGACAGGTTCGGCCGAATATCCAAGTAAAGGTAACTCCCACTTTGTTGGAGAATCCAAATGCGCTTTCGATGCGCCTGGGATTTCAACTTCAGGGTTCCTCACAAAGCTCAAGTTTCACTCCCGTAAGAGGCAGTAAAGGAGTCCGAGCAGTCGTCAATGCTGATGTGAAAGCTTATTATGAGCAGGATTTAGGCTTCGATGGGAGCGAAATCCACGCAGGGAATTTAAAAGGAAAAACTGAAATCACGCCCCAAAGAATTTCAGTGAGCAATAATTTTGGTCTCTTGAACGGAGTCGTGAATCGGCAAGCACAAAAACGAGCCGGATCCCAAGTGCAGGCTGAGCTTCCTCAGGAGCGAAAAGATTTAGAAGAAATGCTCAAAAAGGAAGTAGAAAAAGGGCTTGCGACGGCTCGAGAACAGATACAAGCCACCACAGCTCAGTTGTACCAGGTGTTTTCGCGCACAGATGAAGTCCCCTTTGCCTCCAGGTTTTCGACTCAAAAGGGAGCCAAGGCGGAATGAAATTAGAATTTACTGACAAGGGGGAATCCCCTCAGCGCGGTGAAAAACCACAATTCAGTTTGTCTGATCAGATAGCCACTTCAGGCGTTTTTCACGAAGACCTGCTCACTAAAATGATTGCGCCACAAATTGCTGGCAAGGAAATGAAAATCACCGAACTCCGGGCCTACTTGTGTAGTGAAGCCGTGCAAGGACTTCTGAACTTCTGTGAAAATGAACTGCCTATCGGTGGCGTTGGGTTGTCGGTCATTCTCGATGAAAAAGATCCGATCTCGTTCAAGTTTCAAGATGGCAAAGTAAAAATTAAAATCAATGCAAAGAACCGCGTGGGATTGCTGCCGGGAAATCAAGTCCCCACGGGTATTTTAGCCCAAGCAGCAGGTCCTAACCGGTTTGGTCAGCTCGATTTTGAACCCTACCAAGTGGAGATTTCCTATGAACTCAAAGATGGGTCTGCAACGTTGGAAGACATTAAGGTCCATGGCCTAAATTCTCCTGCCAAGGATTTGCCGAACAATAAACCCAATCCCAATGGAATCCACCAGAACACATGGGCGGGAGCTTGGAGACGCATTCAAGAGCATGCTACCCAACTCATGGATGATGCAACGGAAACCACGTTGGAGCGAGAGTACCGTCGCATCATGAAAGATAAAATTGAATTTCCTACCGTATCTTTTCCAGTAAAAGCCAAAGCCGATCCTGCGAAGCCCAACCAGCGAATTGAAATTTTAGAAGCCGGAACCTTATTGCCTTTGGAAGTCAAAGCAGAGAACGGATGGTTAGCTGTTTCTGCAAGTCTCTGTACAGAAAACATGAGAGCACTGGGAATCACCTTTGATTCAAAAAATCGAATTCAGACGATTCAGCCCGGGAGCCCCGCTGCTAAGGTCGGTTTCAAAGTGGGGGATCGGATTGAATCCTATGCGAGTGAAGATCAGAGAGCGACCGCGATCGGTGCTGATATTCAGCCATTTTTAGGTTTCATTAAGGAAAAAGCACTTCATAAGGGAACGCAACAACGAATGATTGAACTGGCCGGCAAAACCGAAGATGGCATTCCGTTCAAACGATCGGTTTCCCTCTGTCCTTCGCAACTGAAGCATAGAGAAGAAGCTGCCAAATTCCTTTCCAAGGTGCCTTAAGGATAACTCGAGATGAAACCAGTGCTTTTACCAAAAATTTTAGCTATTTCCCTCCTGACATTAGCAGCGTTGGGTTTTTCTGAGGACACCCGCGTGGCAGACGAACATCGCTTACAGGTGCGAGAAGTGGAACAAGCGATTCAGTGGGTTCGCCCACAACTGCCCTTCCAAAGAATCACCCTTTTTGCCAACGCTATTGTAGCCGCCGGTAAAAAATATGGAGTGGAACCCCTCACTTTGGTAGCTATTGCCCACCAGGAATCCTCCTTCCGAGAGAACCTTCCGACTGGCCGTGCGGGAGAAGTGGGAATGCTCCAAATCCGAAAAGTGTGGCTCAAAAATCCTAAGTTTCGTCGAGCCTTTAGAAAGGCAACGGTAGCGGATCTCAAGAATCCAGAAAAAGCATTTCATTTTGCGGCATGGATTCTAAAGGATCTCAAGCGGGGCGGTCGTGGCGAAAGCCTTCCATACTGGACATATTATAATGCAAGAAAATTTCAAAATCGGTTCAAGTATTACTTAAGAGTGAAACGCCATCTCACAGCAATAGAAATCAAGAGGACGCAAAGTCAGCAAGCTCTCTTGGCTAGTAGTGCAAGTCTACCTTCGTTCGAGGAGTGGCAACCCGAAATCCCAGCTCGGAGACAGCTCACTGAAAACGTAGCTCCAGCGCCTCTGCCAGTGAATCCAGCACAAAATATTTTGAGACAAATCGATTGGCCTCAAAAAGCAATCGAAGTCTTGCAGCGAGAAAGTTAATTCAGGAAAGGGTTCGTTCGCTTTTCTTTTCCTATCAAGGTCTGGGGACCATGGCCCGGGACTACTAAAATATCATCGTTCAGTACCATGAGACGCTTTTTAATGGAGCCAATGAGCAATTCGTAATCTCCCCCCCACAAATCAGTCCGTCCAATGCTGCCTTGGAAAAGGGAATCTCCAGAAAAAACGCTTTCTTCACCAGAAGTGAGTTTGAAACAGACCCCACCTGGACTGTGTCCTGGAGTATGAATCACCTGCAGACTATGCTCACCAAACCGCAGAACCTCTTCATCTTTCAGAAAATGATCGACCGGGGGGGCAGCTTGAAAAGTCATTCCGAACATCTGGCCCTGAGCTGGAAGCATTTCATAAATAAACTGGTCTCCCTGATGGAGGCAGATTTGTGCCCCGGTGTGTGTCTTGAGACCTCCAGTCGCTCCAATATGGTCAAAGTGAGCATGGGTGTGAAGCAGGTACTTGATAGTCACTCCAGCCTTCTGAAGCTCTGAAATTAAGCGTGGAGCTTCGTCTCCGGGATCAATCAAAACTCCCTCCCGAGTTTTCTCACAGGCAAGGAGTGTGCAGTTGCATTGTAAAGGGCCTACAACAAAAGTTTTTTGAATCATCGGTCAAGTATCCTCTCTAGCCCCGATTACACTCTGGTGAGGCATATAGGAATATACTGCCGCGCCGACCGTTTTGTCTCGGGTTGAGTTTCACTAGTAAGGCTTCAAGAAATCCAGGCTTGAATTCGGCTATCTGCTTAAAGCTCCCGTCTTGCCATCCGTCTTGAGACGCAAGATCCTGTCGGACGGCAATCACAGAATCACAAGAAATATCCAGGCTAATAGGAGCCAAAATAGGTTTCATGGGAAGTACTTCAAAAGTGTGGAGAGCGAAAGCACGAGGTATGAGTACAACGGAATCATTATAATTGATAAGGCGTTTAATTTCTGGGTGGTGATTTAAAAACTGTACAAGGCCAATCACGTTGTTTTGAGGAGTAGAAAAGCTAGCAGGGATGAGCAGAACTGTATTGAGTATGAAAAAATAAATCACGCGCCATCGGCCCTTGGGAGCTTCAAGCCAATAGACCAAAAGCGGTGTGAGAAGTACTAAAAAAAGGACTAGCACCGGTATCATAAAGCGTTCTTCTTTATGGGGGATCAGAGAGTGGGAGATAAAAAAAACGCCGAAAAATAAAAGGACTGCCAAGAGTCGTTGATACCGTTCCTTCCAAAGAAATCCGGGATACTTGCCAAAAAAAGTAGGTGGCAAGCTCAAGCCTAAAAAGAGCAGCGCAAAAGTGTAGAAGGGGGTGGTTCCATAACTGGAAGCGTGCTCCAGGTTGTAGTTTACGTAACTGAGCAGTGACCGATGAAATCCGCCTGTCAGTGCCTGATCTAGAAAGCCTGTGAGGACAAAAGCAAGCCCTCCGGAAATAAAAAATGGAATCCAGCCTCTTGGGGTCTTCAAAATCCAGAACAAGAGCGGGACTGCAAAAATACATACCCCAGCCTGAAACCGAAAGAGGGCGGAACAGGCAATGGAAAAGACAGAGAGTACAATCCACTTCGAGTGCAGTTCGTGTTGGTAGCGGTAGGCAGCGTAAGCCGCTAACGTGATCCAAGCGCCACTCATGTTTTCAATGAGAGGGCGTGTGTACAGCAGAGGCATGACAAAGTAGAAAGCACTGAGGAGCAGTGCCATTCTCTTTTCTTGTTCGGTTTTAAAAAACCGAGTTGCACAGAAGGTTTGAATCGCAAAATGAGTGAATCCCAAAATGAGTAGGACGAAACGCATTTGCCCCGTCGGATCCGTGATTCCGAAGCCGAGCGCGAGTTTGCTGAGAAGTAGAAGCATGAGCGATTGAAAGGGAAACCGAATCCCTGTGGTTTCGATGTTCTGAGCAAAAGAGAGTTGTTGAGCAGGAATAAAACGAGCTACCCCTTCAGAGTAGTCATCCAGAGCGATGATTCCCTGATTGAAATAAGCCACCAGACATGTCAGGAGGAGTCCAATGAGCCAAAGGACACGGTGAGTTTTCAACCATGGCCTCCCATGAGGAATGGCTGTCCATTATCCGTGGGTTTTTGCGAGCCGAGTTGGGCGAAGAAATCCAGAGCTAATTTTTTTAAGTCATCCACATCGTTCGTCTGAAAAATTGCACCTCGAAAAGCAGAGCTGTAAGGATAACCCGAGGCATACCAGCCCATGAATTTTTTTAAGGAAAGAAAAGCACGATCTCGATCCTTCTTTTCAATCGCTAGTTCAAAGTGTTCATTGATGAGCTCCACCAAATTGTATTCCATGCCTTCAGTGCCACTCAGTATTTCCTGAAAAATCCAGGGGTTTTTTAAGGCCCCTCTTCCAATCATCACTGCATGACAGTAGCCATCCTCAATCTTTTGGTGGGCTTGGGCTGCCGTTAGGACATCCCCATTTCCAATAATGGGAATGGGGCTTGAAATAGCGGTCTCTCGAATGATTTCCCAATCTGCGAGGCCCGAATAGCCTTGAGCCCGTGTTCGGCCATGAATAGCCACCCAACTGACGCCACACTGAGCGGCGATTCGAACCACATCTTTCACATTTCTTGTTTGGTCATCCCAGCCCGTTCGAACTTTGATGGTCAGTGGGATTCTCAAATGCGATTTAATAAAACTGAGGAGCTCTCCCATTTTTTCTGGATGTTTGAGCCATGCAGAGCCGCTCCCATCGCACACTACTTTCTTAACAGGGCATCCAAAGTTGATGTCTACAAAGTCAGCACCTTCTTCCTGAACAATTTTAGCGGCCTCTGCCATAGTTTCTGGAGAGGAACCGAAAATCTGAATACCGACTGGGCGCTCTCGTTCATCAAATTTCAACATTTGCCGAGTGCGAGCTCCCCCGCGAACGAGACCTTCCGAAGAAAGCAGTTCAGAAATAACGACTTGGCTTCCCATTTTTCGCATTAAGAGCCGAAAAACAGTATCAGTAATTCCGGCCATGGGTGCGAGCATGTAGCGGACCGAACCAAAACGCTCTTGAAATAAATCGATGGGTTGAAGCACCGGCCGAGACTACACAAAGGGAGGAGGGAAATCCACCCCTGTACTCAGCTTGCTGCGAATCTAATAATAGTCAACAATAACAATATGTTATAGGCTTTTTCGTTGGTAGTCATCGATGGAATATTTCCAAACGGGTAAACCACAGTACCGATCGCCCTCAGGACAGTAAGGGGTAATTCCTGCCCGCAATCTTAAATAGCAAGGAGCCCGCAAGTGCTCAGCAATCGTGGGCGCCACTGCTTTGACTTGTTGAATTTCATCAATGGTTGCTCGGAAGATTTCTTCCTGAGCGTTGTAGCAACTGCGCATTTTCCATTTGTGCTGATACGCTTGGAGGTCTCCAGTAGAAATCATTCGAATCGCTGTGCTGTTGGGAAGCAAGTAAAAAGCAGCTTCAGGGCTTTCTCCTAAATCAATTAACTGAGCGACTGCTTGAAAAGAGGATTCCATGGAGTGATTGTAAATTTCAGTAGCTTCCTCAGACTGTGTGATTCCAAAAGGCGTGATGAAGTCGGCTTTTCCTGTGAAATGAGTGACTAAAAGCGGGCGACTCGACATCACCAAGCGATGCCGTTGATCTTGAGAATCTGCTGTGTGGCTGATCTTTTTCTTAAAAGTGAAATGAACATGATGGAATACTTGGCTTAAGCGATCAAATGTTCCGGCATTTAAAGTGTCAGCCAAAATCGGATTGTTTTTTGGATCTAAAAGAGTTTCGAGCGCTCTAGAATTGGAAAGTTCTTGCTCAGTTTTTCCTACGGCTGTTCGTAATGCTTGAGCCAAGATGGTTTCAGCATCATGGGTGTACTGAACGAGCTTAGAAGTTCTGCTTCCAAGCTCGGCATCAAACTCCTCGATAAATTTGGTGCTACCCAACTGAAAATGCGCTTTCTGGTTTTGCATCCAAGAAAACTCCAATGTTTTCTCAAGCGGAAGCGGATCTTGAATTTCCTTTTCAAAAAGCGGATCCGTTGCTTTGACTGCCGCCAGCATTTTCTCAACAACAATTTTTTGCTCTTGGGGTGTTTCAAACTCCTGACACAGTCTCCAGTAACGGAGCAAGGTCAAAGCACTCACTGTGTGATACAAGTACGCAGTGGTTCCCACGCCCAGTGCGTAGCGGGCGACTTCATAGAGCCGTTTTTCCACTTGGGGATCCCATTTGTCAGAGTACTTTTTCCGAGACTTAAAACGATCGTAATAATCCCCTCGAATCGGCGCTCTTAAAACAGTGATCAGTTTTTCATAAGTTTCCATCTGGGCGCGCGCAGCGTTCTCATAAATTTTTCGTGCCGGAGCCGAAAGAGGTGGTACTAAAAAACTTGAGGGCTTTACTTTAACGTAGCGCTGGCTGACCTGTTCTGAGTTATAGAAAGGATGACTGTGCAAAAAACTCCAAATGAACTGTCGGGAAACACCACTGAGAGCAAAGACAAAATGAGCGTGTTGGCGAGTGGTCAAATGGCCCGCCTCCAAAGTGGAACTTGCAATTTTATCTCGCAAAGCAACTGCTCGTTCATCTTTAGAGACATCAGCAGGATAAATCACTCCTTTTCCTGAGTAACAAGTCCGAGCAGAAGCGACCGAGAGTTCGTAGGGATTTTGAATCGTTCCTACGAGCTCCACTTGAATCTGATTAAATGTACTGAGTGATTCCATCATGTTTTCCCTTTATCTAACCCGCGCTCTTTGGGATGCGTCTTTTGGTAAGCCGCTTTTAAACGCTCAATATCTACTTGGGTATACTTCTGAGTAGTGACCAGTGATTGGTGACCCAGTAATTCCTGGATTTCTCTCAGGCCAGCCCCTCGAGAAAGCAAGTGAGTGGCACAGGAATGTCGTAAGGTATGAGGGGTGACTTCGGCTCCTAGAGGCCCCAAAATTTCAATGGCAAACTCGCGCAGATTGCGTTGGATGCTGCGTACGGAGAGCGCCTCTCCTTCTTTGTTCAGAAAAAGTGGAGTGGAAGGCCCTCGTTTTTGAAAGGAGGGCATCGAATCCATATAATCTAAAAGTGCTTTCTGGCAGTGTCGCCCGATCGGGACCACTCGCTCCTTATTGCCTTTTCCCAGGACTAAAAGAGTTCCGTTTCTAAAATCAACTTTTTCATGAGTGAGTGAGGCAAGCTCAGAGACCCGAATTCCAGTAGAGTAAAGGAGCTCCACAATTCCACGCATTCGTTTTTCTCGCAAAGTGTCTGATGGAATGCCTTCAATGAGTTTTAAGACATCTTCAGGTTTCAAAACAAAAGGAAGCCGTTCTCCCTGCTTGGGCAGAGAAATAAGTTTCGCGACATTTTTTTCTAAATACCCTTCGCGATGGAGGTATTTGAGAAAGCCCTTGATCACCGATAAACGTCTGCCCACTGTAGCCCGGGAATATTTCTTGGTTTCTTCAGCCAGATATTTTCTGAGCAGTGTAAAATCTGAGAGGCGATTTAAAGCAAACTTGCCTGGGGTTTGTTCAAAGAGAAACTTGAACCAGTTTCTCAAATCGATTTCATAGTTGAGAGTGGTGTAGGGGCTCGCACTTTTTTCTGTCTTTAAATGATCTAAAAACCCTTGGAGGAGTTCTGGAAGTTTTGGGAAACGGCTCTCATCAAACAACGACTTCTGTTCCATGGGCCCATCATTGCTAACCCCTTGAATCTTGGCAATCGTGTATTTTTATAGCGACTAATGCACAGCAACAAATTCGAGTTCTTGTTGTAATCAGGGTACAATGAAAGCCATGTACGGAAAAAAAATCCTCCGATTTTTCTTTGGGTTTCTGGTCATTTACGGTCCTTCCCTGAGCGCGGCCAAACTCAGTGGTCAGCTCAAACCTGCTGAAATTCAAACGCTGGTGCAAAAAGTAGGATTTGGTTCCGCAAGCCGTTTATTGAGGTCCGCGGAAACGTATCCACTTTGGGCTGGTATGAAAATCGGATTAGAGTTGCCCATCACACCAAGTGGAGGTTTGGCAGAATACGGCGATGGGATGGGGACCATTGGAGGTCTCTTAATGGGACCGCGTCTGTATTTGTGCAAAGGGCTTTCGGATGGATTTGAAATCACTTTCAATTTTTTTAAACCGGAAATGTTGAATACTCCTGGAACTCTCGGGGCGATTCTCAAATATAATTTTCTGACCGAAGAAAGAGCAATCGCCACTATCTCTGCTTTTGCGGCTTACACGACAGTGAACTCCTTCACCTCTTCGCAATCGGACGAACTCAATCCTGTGATTGCCTATTCGGGTGCTGATTTCGAAGTGGGAGTGTATGGGAGCAAAGATTACGTGAAGTTCAAACCTTATGGGGGAGTGGGAGTCTTGATGGCTCAAGGTACGGTCATTCCGGAACTCGCTGTCAGTCAAAACTCCGCTTGGCAGGGAACCATCCATCTCTTTGTGGGGTCCGAATTTGAATGGCCGATGAATTTCAGCGCACAAGTGGATTTCATGAACTTAGCCATGATGGGGTCTTTGGGATGGGCGTTTAAATTCTAATCCCCTAATTTTTTCAAAAGATCGGTGGTAGAAAATCCAGCTGCCAAAGGGAGACACTGCACTTTTCCTCCGTGCCGTTCCACCACGGCTCTTTCCGGGAGCAACTCCGGGTTGTAATCCCCGCCTTTGACATGAATATCTGGTTGGATCACTTCTAAAACTTTTTCGGGAGTGTCTTCTCCAAAAAGTACGACAAAATCAACCGATTCCAGGGCAGCAATTTGTTGTGCGCGAATCATTTCCGAATGAATGGGTCTTTCCGGACCCTTCAGTTTTTTTACAGAAGCATCTTGATTGATTGCACAGATTAAAACATCTCCAAGCGCTCGGGCCTTTTCCAAGTATTGGAGATGACCCCAATGCAAAATATCGAAGCAGCCATTAGTAGTCACAATCCGTTGATGAGACCGTTTGAGGCTTTGTACTTTGGATTTCAAGGCTTCGATCGAAAGAATTTTGCTTTGAATCGAACGCATGACCGCTATTCAGATAAATAGAGGTTGCTACCAGATAGGATATCCAGCAAGTTGCGCTCCCGATTCCTGAAAGCCAAAAGCACCGACGGAACCAGAGGGGCGTAGAAAATAAAACTCCATAAAATCCGCATGAGCTTTCTCATCCCATAGTTTTCGTCTTGCTGATTCCCGTAGGAAATTCGGATTCCCCAAACCCACATCCCGAATGTCATATTAAAAATACCCAAACTGATGGCCAAATAAGCCAACCAAAGGGTGGCAAATTCCAGAACTGCAAATCGGAAAAAGAGCGGTTTGGATAAGCTTTGAAAGACTTCTGCAGATAATCCCGTCTCAAACCCCGTAAAAATATTCGACGTGATAACCAAGGCAATCACCCACAACGTTTGTACAAAAACCTGATCTAGAAAAAGAGAAGCTGCTCTTTTCACTAGGGATACTGTTGGTAAAGGAGGTGGAGTCTTTTTAACTTCGAGCACTTCGGGCGCATCCATCACCCGAGCAAGCTCCGCTCTGGGGATGGGCGGCGGAGTGACTTTGGGAGCTGGGGTAACGATAGGACGTGGAGGCATTTTCCTTTCTACCGGTTTTTTCAAATTGGGCTGAGTCGGGGCAGGCTTTGCTTCGACGGGCGGCTGCGGCCGCTTTGGGCTTTCCAGTCCAAGACCGTCAGTAAGGGGTTTCAGGTTGCCGGCAGTCGTCGCCTGACCCTCTTCTCGGAGTAAATCTCCTAGAAATGCTTGAAATTCCTTGAGTGAAGAAGCCCCTGTTGGATTAACATCTACATCCATGGTCGAATCATAGCTTTGATGCCCCAGCGAGTAAAGCACTGAGCTTTTGAACCTCTCGCAGCTGTACTTCTAAAGTGGCGTCGGGTGCTGAGAATACCAATTTTTGATCTGGGGTGAGGGCGTAGAGGGTGGGGTTGCTTTGTATGAGTTTTACTAATTTCTCGGCGCTCGCCGGAGTCGTTGGGGCAAATTGAAGCGACGTGCGCTTAGGACCACAACTCATCCGGAGCACGTGGAGACGCTTTAAGTGGAGTTTTAGAGTCATGAGGCCTAACAAGTGAATGACTTCCTTCGGAGGCGTTCCAAACCGATCCCGAATTTCCGATTCAATTTCGGAAAGCGCCTCTTCACTTTCCACAGCCGATAAGCGCCGGTAGAGCAAAATACGTTCACTGATGTCAGGCAGATAACTCTCCGGGAAATAAGCCGCTATTTTTAGAGTGATTTCAGGCTCAACTTGAATCCGCTTTTCTTGGCCACGAAGCTCTCGAACCGCTTCATCCAGCAGTTCCATGTATAAATCAATTCCGATAGCTGTGAGGTGTCCCGATTGTTCCTTGCCCAGCAAGTTTCCGGAACCTCGAATGTCCATGTCATGGCTCGCTATATGAAAGCCGCTTCCCAGTTCGGTGTAGCGTTGGATCACTTGGAGTCTCTGCTTCGCGTCTTCGGTCATTTGATTTTCGTTGTCGACGAGTAAGTAGCAATACGCTCGTTTCTCGGATCGTCCCACTCGGCCTCTGAGTTGATAAAGCTGTGCAAGTCCTAAGTTTTGAGCTTTGTCGATAATGATGGTGTTTGCACGAGGTATATCTAATCCTGATTCAATAATGGCCGTTGTGAGCAATAGCTGAAAATCTCCCCGATAGAACCCGAGCATTTTCTGTTCCAGTTCATCCCCATCGAGTTGGCCATGGACTATTTCAAAGGTCAGTTTTGGAAAAATCCGCTTGAGTTCTTCGCCCACTTTGTAAATGGACTCCACGCGATTGTGTAAAAAGAAAATCTGACCCTCTCGAGTGAGTTCATTTGAAATCGCATCCCGGATCACTTCCTCAGTGCGACGACACACAAAGGTTCGTACGGAAAGTCGATCGGGCGGAGGCGTGGTGATGATCGAAATATCTTTAATACCCGTCATCGCCATATTCAAAGTGCGTGGGATCGGTGTGGCCGTCATCGTTAACAGATGAACCGCCTCAGAAATTTTTCTGAGTTTTTCTTTGTGAGACACCCCAAATCGATGCTCCTCATCAATCACAATTAAGCCCAAGTCGTTGAACTGAACATCGGTTGAGAGCAATCGATGGGTTCCAATGATGATATCGACCTTTTTCTGAGTAAGATCCGTAAGGATTTCCTTGGTCTGTTTGGAAGTTCGCAAACGCGATACGGACTCGACTCGTACCCCAGTATTTTTAAACCGATTTTTGAAGTTTTCGAAGTGCTGAAAGGCCAGCACGGTCGTGGGTACGAGTACAGCCACTTGTTTGCCGCTGAAGACCGAGCGGGCAGCTGCTCGCATAGCGACTTCTGTCTTTCCGTAGCCCACATCTCCACACAGCAAGCGGTCCATAGGGTAATTTTTAGAAAGGTCGGCATTCACCTCGCCGATCGTCTTCAGCTGATCTGGAGTTTCATCAAACGGAAACTCCATCTCAAATTGATGGTAATCGTTAGATTCAGCCAAAAAGGGCTCCACAGGGATTAACTTTCTTCGAGCTTGAATGTTCAGGAGTTCTGCAGCCAACTCAGCAATGGCTTTTTCAGCTTTGGCTTTGGTTTTAGTCCATTGTTCAGTGCCGAGCTTGTCTAGAGCGACTTCGGAGCCTTCACCCCCCTGATATTTCTGGAGAATATTCAGTCGATAGACGGGGATGTAAAGTTTGTCTCCATCGCGGTACTCCAACAAAACATAATCATTTGGCAATCCGAGGAAATCCATCGATTTGAGACCTAAATACCGACCAATCCCAAAATCTTTGTGAACGATAAAATCACCCACTTTGATATCTCGAAAACCCGAGAGGAGCTTTTCAGGAGAAACCTTTGAGGCACTGGATGCTTTGCTGGTTCGCTTCTTTTGCCCAAAAATTTCCTCCTCACTGAGGAGAATCAATTTGTGTTCGGGAAAAAGCTGGCTTTCAGTGATAAAACCCAACCACAGATGGAGCACTTGAAAGTCGGTTTTTAGAAACTGCTCTGTTGAGTGACCAAATTCCTTTTCTTCATATTTTGAATGTACCCCATAAGGTTCAAACAATAAGCTCATGCGATCGGCGTGGTTCTTGGTATGACAGACCACTTGGATGCGATAGCCTTCCTCCATCCAGCCCCTAATCCGCTTAGAACTGAATCTAAGAGGGCCAGTTGAGTTTTAGACTTGAGTTGTGAGCGTTCTCGAGTGAAATCAATTCTTTGATTTTGAGAAATCAGTTCGGCTTCACCGTGATGCTGGGAAAAATCTTCAAAGAAGAATCCGGTAGATTCTTGGATTGTTTGGTTCAACTCTGTAAAGTTTAAAAAGAGATCTGTTGATTCAGCGATGGGTAAATGATTTTCCTCAAAAAGACGAGCGTGATGGAGCAGCTTGGGGATTTCGATTTCCTGGGCCAGCTCTGAAAGGCCCTTGCTTCCTTCCCAAGTAAAAAGCGTATCTCTTGGAAAGAACTCGGATAGCGCAGAAGAACCTCCGGAAAGCAGAGGAAATAAAAAACTATAATCGGAAGGGAGTATACCTTGGGCCAGGACCTCCAGAACTTCATCGCGTTTTTGTTTAGGAACCTCTAATCCATCCATTCGCTCTTTGATTCGCAAAGCAGCTTGTTCATAGTCCTCAGCACGAGGAATTCGACTCAAACCGACAGGAATACAATGAGCCTCGGTAATCTTTTCCAGGCTCAATTGAGATTCGGGATCAAAAAAACGAAGTTCTTCAACGAAGTCGCCAAAAAATTCGAGGCGTACGGGTCTAGGGTAGAGGGGACTGAAAACATCTAATGTACCCCCGCGGACTGAGAACACGCCAGGATCAGAGACCGCGGGCTGGCTCTGATAACCCGCTTCCAACAATTGTTGAATTAAAAGATCTCTAGGAAACTCTTCTTCTTTCTTGAGGAGAATCGTGCTTTTTAAAAAAGCCTCTGGGGGAAGGTTTTTTTGGAGAAAAGCATGGAGGCTTGTGATGAAGACTCTACCGCTTGCATCGTTGAGCGCATGATAAAGAGCTGCATTTCGTTCACTCAGCGTCTCTGGGTTTGGAAGCAGTCCGCGATAAAAATCAAAGTCTAAGGGGGGGAGATAATGGATGTTTTTATTTTTAGTTTCTCCGCTCAGGAATCGTAAATTGTCCAAAACGTTTCTGGCAGTTGCATGAGTTTTAAAAACGGCCACGAGGGGTTTTTGGGAACGCTGACTGAGCTCGCTCAAGGTCCATGCTTGCGAGAGTGGATCGAGCCCACAAAAGTGAGTTTTGTTTGCTGGAAGTTCGCGAGCATCGAAGAGCCAGCTTTCCCAACTCTTACCATTCATCTTTTAGCTCGCGGCTCATGAGATCCATTAAAGCATCGTGGGGTTTCTTGTTCTCATATAAAATTCGATAGACTTGCTCCAAAATGGGCATTTCGACTCGATGCTGGCTAGCCAGAGCATAAGCGGATTGTGCTGTGTAATACCCTTCTGCTACACCTCCGATTTTTTGAAGCGCTTCGGAGACGCTTCGTCCTTCTCCGAGTGCGACTCCAAAATTTCGGTTGCGGCTCAGAGGGCCCGTACAGGTGAGCACTAAATCCCCCACACCCGACAAACCAAAAAAAGTCATCGGATTGGCTTGCAATTTTTTTCCCAATCGAATCATTTCTGCCAAACCTCGATTGATCAGTGCGGCTTGGGTGTTGTATCCCAGTCCCAATCCACTCACGATGCCTGATGCAATAGCTATGATGTTTTTAAGCGCGCCCCCCAGCTCCACTCCAATCACATCCTGCGAAGTGTAAGTACGAAAATAGGGCACTAAAAGGAGCTGTTGAATGGCACTCCCGGCTTCTGGACTTTCACACGCCAAGACGACTGCGGTGGGATGTTTTTGAGCTGTTTCCAAAGCAAAACTGGGACCTGAAAGAATAGAATAAGTCAGATCTTTCTGAAGACTCTTAAAAATTTCACTGACGCGTAAATTAGTTCCGGTCTCAATTCCTTTTGCAGTGTTCATGAGGTGCTTGTTCTTGAGGAGGGCTACATGGGACTTAAACACTTCACGAATCGCTTGAGTGGGTAGAGCATTCACGATGAGGTCTGCTTGCTGCAGACCAGAAGCCAAATCCGAAGTGCCGGCTAAATTTGGATTGAGAATAATTCCTTTTAAATACTCTGGGTTTTCATGATTTTTTTGGATAGATGCCGTGATCTGGGCATCTCTTCCCCAAAGCACCGTTTTTTGTCCCGCATCCGCGAACACGTTCGCAACTGCAGTTCCCCAGGCTCCGTGGCCAACAACACAAACAGATTTCATTGCGATCAATTTAAATGAGAAGCCCGTTCAAGTCGATCGTTTAGTGCTCGTCCTAATCCTTCATCTGGAAACCGATGAGCTAAAATGAGATCTAACTTCAGCGCATCCAATGTTCTCAAAGCACTGTAAAAACGACTGGCTGCCTCTTCTAAGCTTGCTTTCTGCGAGAGGACTTCGACGGCTGCAAATTCATGGGTGTCGTTTTCCGAGGTGAATGTGAGAAGTCCAACTCTTTTTCCAGAGGGGGGCCGCTCCTTTTTTGACTGGTCACTCGAAGGCTTGTTCTTGGGGCATAATGCTGCGGCAGCATTCCAGGAGCTATGGCCTTATCGGTTTTACCAGCCACCAAGAGTGGACCGAGTACTGCCTCGAGAGATTCTAAAGGAATTCCTCCTAAACGCAGGACACAGGGTTTTTCACCGAGAAAACTGACGATAGTGGATTCTACGCCCACTCGGCAGGGACCCCCATCAAAAATCAGTGGGGCCTGGCTTCCAAAGCTTTGTTCAACATGACTTGCATGCGTCGGACTGATTTGTCCAAACGGATTCGCACTGGGGGCTGCCAGGGGAAATCCGCAGCGCTTGAGAATCTCTAAAGTGTCTGGGGATTGGGGGATTCGAAGTGCAATACTTTGCATGCCACCCGTGGTGAGATCCGGCACGACTTTATTTTTTGGTAGAACTAACGTAAGGGGTCCTGGCCAAAAGTGAGCAGCCGCTTTTTCTGCTCCTGGGGGAAAAGCAAGCGTGAGTTCTCGGGCAGCTGCTAGGGTGGGGACGTGGACAATCAGAGGATGATCAATTGGGCGTTGTTTGAGAGCATAAATCTGAGCAACCGCCTGAGAATCCAAAGCATTAGCCGCGAGACCATAAACAGTTTCTGTGGGAATCGCGACAACTTCCCCTTTTTTGAGCGCAGAAACTGCTTTCGATACATCAGTGGTGATCATGGTCCCCTGGCTTTTACCCAAACTTCAGTAAAAAAGCGACTTGCAAAACTTAAGTGCTCGAGGTGAAACCGCAGGGATGAGAACTCCTGGCCTCTATTACGATTCTGGGTTTTTAACCGCAGCAGATGAGAAGCTCATACTGGACTGGTTGATGCAGCTCAAACCCATTTGGGAAGACCGCTATTCTCCCCATCGGCCGCCTCCTAAAGGAGAGTCTCAACGGCGTCTTCTGCGACCTGTGTATTGGTTAGGGAACTGGCAGTTTGCCTGTTTGGATTACTACCGCCCCCCCCACGGTGTTAAGTTTCGTTGTGTGAAAGCTGAGCCGTATCCACCGGTTTTAGAAAAGCTGGTTCGAAAAATGGAAAAAATCACTGCGCAGATGTTTTCTCCGAAGGATATTCCCAAAGGATGGAAACTCAACACGTGCTTAGTGAATTTTTACGGAAGCCAAGTCATTGGAGATAAGCTCGAGGATGTTGCGCGTGTTGGAGAACACAAAGATTTTGAGCCGGGCCCCGTTGCTTCTTTATCGTTAGGTGAACGCGCAATTTTTCAATTTGTAGAAAGTCGGGGGAAGGGAATTCCCAGCCGAGTGGTTTTGCATCAGTGGCTTGAAAATGGATCGCTTCAAATTTTTGGCGGGGAGCGTTATAAGCGCCATTTATTTCATCGGGTTCAACGAGTTGAAAAAAAAGGAAGAATTGAATTTCCAATTTCGGTGCCCGATTTTAAGACGCGACGAATTAACTTTACTTTTAGATATGTTCCCGAGGAACACATCACTCCGATTCGAAATTTCCCCCCCGAATTAAAAGCCGACTTACTTCCTTATCTAAAAGTTTTGGCAAAAAATTCGCAGTTTTTTGCGGAACAAATCAAAAATATTTGAGCGCCTTTTCTTGACTTTAAGCGCACCCCCCCAGTAACTTTGGCGAGGTTTGTAATTTCAAATAGTTATATCCACTTTGGAGAAAGCAACTTGGAGACGGGTTACATCAGTGCTTTTTGGTTCGTCGTTATTGCAGCGGTGACGGTGCCTTTAATGTTGGGCGTAGGGGCTTTGTTAAGACCCAAAGGAATCACCACAAAAAAAGGAACGCAAGCTTACGAATGCGGCGAAGATCCAGTCGGTTCTGCATGGGTCAAATTCAATATCCGTTTTTATGTCGTAGCCATTATCTTCATCATTTTTGATGTGGAAATAGCGGCCGTTCTGCCTGCTGCCACCCTGTTTAGAGAAGCTGTTTTGGGCGGTCAGGGAGCTTTTGTATTTGCTGAATTGTTTTTGTTTGTTGCGCTTTTGGTTCTTGGACTCATTTATTGTTGGGTTCGAGGTGACTTGGAGTGGGTAAAAGGCGTTACTAAGTACGCCCCCAAAAAATAAATGCCAGCTAACTCAGCTCTTTTTGCTCAAACATTGACTCAATGGACGCAAGGCACTTGGCTTGCGACCGTTCCTTTGTGGGCTTGGGCTCTCGTTTCAGCCCTAATCATCATTTATATGTTGGCTTTACCTTTCGGCGGTATTGCCACCTACATCGAACGTAAAATTGCAGCGGACATGCAGGATCGCATTGGTCCTAATCGCGTAGGTCCCTTCGGTATCTTTCAGTTTGCGGCGGATGCGATCAAAATGATTTCTAAAGAGGACTATGTGCCGCCTGGAGGCGATCGTTTCCTGTTCAATATTGCTCCAGTATTAGTGGTGGTGGGTTCTTGTGCTGGATTTGTAGCTTTGCCTCTGGGCCAATACCTCGTTGCTGGCGATATCAATATTGGCATTTTGTACATCATGGCAGTCACCACGTTGATTGCTCCCGGGATTTTGCTGGGTTCTTGGGCGTCTGAAAATAAATGGTCCCTATTGGGCGGGCTTCGATCCGCAGCTCAAATTGTAAGTTACGAAATTCCTGTCGCGCTCTCTATGCTTCCAGTCATTCTCATTAGCGGTAGCTTGCAGGTGGGAGAAATCGTCAAACAACAAGGTTGGAATCCTGCAGATCCTATCCATGCCAATGCTCATTTTTGGAATGTGTTCCACAATCCCTTCACCGTGATTGCTTTCTTTATTTTGTTTGTGGGTGGGCTTGCTGAAACTAACCGGATTCCTTTTGATCTTCCAGAAGCCGAGTCAGAACTCGTATCGGGATTCAATACTGAATTTTCTGGAATGCGATTCGGTTTGTATGCTTTGGGTGAGTTTGTGGATGTATTTGTCATGTGTGCTTTAGTGACGACGTTGTATTTAGGAGGCTGGCAGTTGCCCTTCTTAGAACTCGATAAATTTTGGATCACATTACCTTCAGGACTGATTGCGCTGATTCATGTTGGGTTCTTCATGGGTAAAACTCTGCTCCTGGTGTTTGTAGTGATGTGGCTCCGCTGGACATTGCCTCGTTTACGAGTCGATCAACTCATGGGGCTCTGTTGGAAAGGGCTTGTGCCGATTTCTCTCTTTAACATTGTGGGAACAGCCGTGTGGATGTGGGCTTTCAAAGGACAATCCATGATTCAGGTGCTGGGGAGTTTGTTTTCGGGAGGCAGTGCTTCGCATTGATGAGGGGTAAGTAGGTTATGTCGAATGGAATGAAACTGATTCTTTTAATTGCAGAACTGGTGACAGTGGGTTCTGCGCTGATTGTCGCAATCAATCCAAATATTCTTTATTCAGCCGTTTTTTTGCTGTTTGCGTTCTTGGGTGTTGCAGTCATGTATTTGTTTGCAGGGGCAGATTTTTTAGCCGGGGTGCAAATAGTTGTTTATGTGGGCGGCGTCACTATTCTGATCCTTTTCGCCATCATGCTCACTCAATGGTTGTATCGTCTGAAACTGAAGGATATTGGCAGTAAGTTTGTCATTCCGGGTGTGGTTCTTGCTTTGGGCTTAGTGCCCTTTCTGCATCGAGGACTCACTGAGTTGGGCAAAATGATCCAAGCAACTCCTCCAGAGAAAATGGCGGAGTTTGCAGCGTCTCCCAAGACCCAAGCCATTGGAAAGGCCTTGTTGGGAACTCACGTACTTCCTTTTGAAGCCATTACCATTTTATTACTTGGCGCTTTAGTTGGTGCCGTTTGGTTAGCGAGACCTCGAACATGAACGTACTTGATTTTGCCAACAGTATTGAAGGTTATTTGTTAGTCAGCTCCGTGCTTTTGATTCTTGGTATTTTTGCAGTGCTGACTCGCAAAAATGCGATTGGAATTTTGCTCGGTGTGGAGTTGATTTTGAATGCTGCCGGTATCAATTTTGTAGCTTTCAGTAAGTACCACTCCGCTGCTTTAGAGGGTCAACTCGTCACTTTATTTTTGATTCTGATCGCAGCTGCAGAAGCAGCTGTCGCTCTGGCTATTATTTTAAGGTTTTATCGTTTGAAGCAAACGATTGATGCTGATGAAGCATCGCTATTGCGACACTAGAGGAGAATATGGCTCAATCTTGTCTTTGGATCGTTGCTTTACCACTCATCGCTTTTGTGATTCAGGCGTTGGTGGGTAAAAAGCTGCCCCGGCAAGGAGACTGGGTATCAGTCCTTGCTATTTTGGGTTCCTTTGTACTGGCGACCCCCATCTTTTTAAAAATGGTATCGGTTGGCCATGTGAACGATTCTTTACAGTTCAACTGGATGGTGATGCCTGGAGCGGAGGCAGCTGCCACAAGTACCGTTTTAAATAAAGCGGTAAAACTAACAGTAGGTATTTTGGTCAATAACCTGACAGCCATCATGCTCTTCATGGTGACTTTATGTGCATCTCTCATTCATATTTTTTCCACGGGCTACATGCACGGCGAAAGCCGATACCATTTGTTCTTTGCTTATATTTCTCTGTTTTCTGCCGGAATGTTGGGATTGGTAGTTTCCGATAATTTGCTGACCCTTTTCATGTGTTGGGAAGTGATGGGGTTATGCTCTTATTTGCTCATTGGGTTTTACTACCAGAAGCTCTCTGCAAATCACGCCAGTCTCAAAGCGTTTATGACGACTCGAGTAGGGGACGTGCTCTTCTTTATGGGCATTTGCGGACTTTACGTGGTGTTTGGCACTAGCAACTTAAGCGAAATTTACGAAGCCATTAAGGCCGGCACTGGAAGTAACATGACCTTGGTGGGGATACCCGCTCTTGCTTTCATTGGCTTCATGTTGATGATGGGCACTGTGGGTAAATCGGCGCAATTTCCTCTTCAAGTGTGGTTGCCTGATGCGATGGAAGGTCCCACTCCAGTATCCGCTCTCATTCACGCAGCAACCATGGTGGCTGCCGGAGTGTTCTTATTAGTGCGCACGTATCCCATCTTAGAAGCGGCTCACATCGTACTTCCTGTAGTCGCTACGATTGGAGCTCTGACAGCTTTCTTGGCAGCATGTATCGCTTTGGTTCAAGTCGATATTAAAAAAGTGTTGGCATATTCCACTATTTCCCAGCTGGGTTTCATGGTGTTGGGAATGGGAGTCGGATCGTTTGCTCCTGGTTTTATGCATGTGATCACTCACGCATGTTTCAAAGCCTGTCTCTTTTTGGCTTCAGGTTCTGTGATCCATGCTGTCCACACCCAAGACATGCGGGAAATGGGCGGATTACGTTCCAAAATGCCTATTACGTTTTTAACGATGTTTATTGCTACTTTGGCGATTGCCGGCGTCCCGGGCTTCAGTGGGTTTGTGAGCAAAGATAGAATTTTAGGGGATGCCTTAGCTTATGGCATGACTCATCCGGGTCAAATGTGGATTCCAATCATCGGGTTTGTAACAGCCGGCCTGACTGCCTTTTATATGTTCCGTTTGATCTTCATGACATTCTTCGGAGCTGCTCGAGATGAACACAAACACCACCATGCTCATGAGTCGCCTCTCACGATGACGGTACCCCTCATGATACTAGCTGCTCTTTCGTTCGCTATTGTCTTTGCGGGTCCTACAGGAATCCATGCTTTGGATGCGCAGCTATTGCCCGTGCATTGGTTTGATCACGCTTTAGATTACGTCAAAAAAGAAATGGGAGTTCAAGGACTTCACGCCAGTGAAGAAGTTGAACACCACGCACACAGTATCGCGATGACCGTTTCCCTGATAGTTGCCGGTTTAGGCATTTTCTTGTCAGCACTGACTTACTTGAAAAAAGTGATTTCAGCGGCTGCGTTTGAGAAAGCACTGAAACCTGTGCACACCCTGCTCTGGAATAAATACTACTTCGATGACTTGTACATCAAAGGGATTATCCAAAAACTCTTTCTGCCTTTAACGGTGTTGATGGCTAAGTTCGATGACAAAATCATTGATAGAATTTTCGTGGATGGCTGGGCTAACGTTGCGATGGTTGTGAAAGGGATTGTTGGGAAGTTTGACGATGTCGTAGTGGATCGCATAGGCGTCGACGGTTCCGGTGCGGCC
>RFNT01000102.1 GCA_009927045.1 bacterium
ATTCGGACTTTTGAATCCCCACTTGGGCAAACGACGTGCAAGAGGAGTTTGGCCCCCTTCAAAGTTTCGTGGACGGCCTTTACCGGCGCGTGCTGTTTGACCTTTACCACCGCGACCTGCAGTTTTTCCCCAACCAGAGCCTAAGCCCCGACCCACGCGATGTTTAGCGGTGCGCGAGCCTTCTTTGGCTACCAAATTACCTAAATGCAAATCTAAATCCTGACTCATGTGTATTTACTCCTTAACTTCCGTCAGGCTTACCAGATGCGGAACTTTTCGAACCATACCGCGAATGGCCCCGTGGTCATTAAAAACTTTCTTATCGTGCATTTTTTTGAGACCCAAAGTGCGGACAACCGTTCTCATCCACTGAGGGCAACCAATCACACTTCGTGTTAGCTCTACTTGTATCTTCTTGCTCATCTTAATTACCCACCGTTAAGCAACGTGGCCTTCAGACATTCTCTCGCGCAGAACATCGTCAGGTTGTCGCATTCTTTTCAAACCGTCCAAAGTGGCTCGCACTAAGTTGTGTGGATTGCTAGTTCCAAAACACTTGGTGAGAGCATTCTTCACTCCGGCCATTTCCAAAACTGAACGACAAGCGCCACCTGCAATAATTCCCGTACCATCGCTAGCAGGCATGAGTAATACGGACGCTGCTCCAAACTTTCCAATGACTTCGTGAGGGAAGCTTCCATTGAGCAAGGGCAGTCTAATAATATTCTTTTTGGCGCTTTCACCGGCTTTGCGAATGGCCTCAGGGACTTCTCTAGCTTTTCCTAGGCCGATTCCGACCAAGCCTTTGCTATCTCCCACGACCACAATCACACTGAAACTGAAGCGCCGTCCGCCCTTTACCACTTTGGCTACACGGTTGATGTAAACAATACGCTCTGCGAGTTCTACTTCGCTTAAATTGATTCGTTGAGAAACCATTAGAAGTTTAATCCTGCCTCTCTTGCGCCCTCTGCGAGAGCTTTAATGCGACCATGATATTCAAAGCCATTTCTATCAAACAAAACCCGCTCCACTTTGGAAGCAAGTGCTCGTTCTCCGATGAGTTTACCCAGAGCTTTTGCTGCTTCTAAGTTCTTTTGGGATTTAGCACTTTCAAAAGTTTTTTCACTGGTGTTGGCTTGGGTGAGAGTAACGCCCTTGCTATCGTCTACTACTTGAGCATAGAGGAACTTATTGCTGCGATAGACAACCAAGCGAGCAATTTTGCCTTGCTGAAGTTTAATCTTCTTTCTAATTCGAATTTTCTTACTGTGACGGATCACAGCTCGAGGATTCGTCGTACTTCTTATCTTAGTAGCCATACTTACTTCCCGCCTCCTGCACCAGCAGCTTTACCTTGTTTCAAAGTGATCTTCTCGCCCATGTAACGAATGCCCTTACCTTTGTAGGGCTCGGGTGGACGTACTTTGCGAAGTCTTGCAGCTGTAAAACCAAGTAATTCTTTGTCGGCACCCTTCAAGGTGATTTTGGTGTTAGCGTCTACTTGAGCAGTAATCCCAGCGGGGAGAACAAACTCCACCGGGTGAGAGAATCCCACTTGAATATTGAGCTTTTGCCCTTGAGCTTGGGCTCGATATCCCACGCCTTGAAGTTCCAATTCTTTTTTGTAGCCTTCGGTCACGCCCGTCACCATGTTCTGCAACAAAGTGCGACTCAAGCCATGAAGTGCTTTAGCTTCAAATTTTTTGGAGGTGTTCTTGACATGAACCTCAGTGCCTTGGACTTCTACTTGAACGGTAGAAGGCAAAGTCTTCTTGAGAGTTCCTCCTTTGCCCTGAACTTCAACTACAGGGGCTTTGAAGGAAACTTTAACTCCAGCTGGCAATACAATAGGTTTTTTTCCGACTCTTGACATAGTTTTTACCAAATAGTGCAAATGACTTCGCCGCCCACTTTGTTTTCACGAGCCATCTCATCCGACATGACCCCTTTTGAAGTGGACAACACCGCCATACCAATTCCTGCCATTACTTTAGGAGCTTTGTCACAGCGAGTGTATACGCGTCTGGAAGGACGGCTCACGCGACGGACTCCGTGAATAACGGGTTGATTTTTTCCAACATACTTTAAGTACAATCTCAAAATGCCCGCGGTATCCGTTTCACTTTCACGGTACAGCTTGTAATTGCGAATAAAGCCGCCCTTTTTCCAAAGATCAGCAATTGCCAATTTGAGTTGGCTAGGACGTACATCCACTTTACGCTGCTTTGCTTTGCTCGCGTTTCTAACTCGGGTTAAAAAATCTGCTATTGGATCTGTCATCATAAGTAATTACCAACTTGCCTTAATCACCCCGGGCAACATGCCATTCAGGGCTAGTTTTCTAAAACACAAACGACACATTCTGAACTTTCTCATGAACGCTCGAGGACGTCCGCAACGAGGACAACGATTATACTTTCTTGTCTTATACTTCGGCTTTCTTGCCGCTTTCACCATCATCGCAGTAGTTGCCATAAAACTGTACAGCTCCTTCTATTTTTTTCTAAAGGGCAGGCCCATTTTTTCCAATAATTGGTAGCCTTCCTTATCCGTGTTTGCTGAGGTCACAAAAATCACGTTCATGCCTCGTGCTTTTTCAACTTTTTCCACAGTGATTTCAGGGAAAATGATTTGTTCTTTGATCCCCGTGGAGTAATTTCCGCTACCGTCAAAACCGTTCGGAGCAAGTCCACGAAAGTCTCTCACCCGAGGGAGTGCGACGTTTGCAAAGCGATCAAAAAATTCATACATGCGTGGTCCACGCAAAGTAACAACTGCGCCTAGCGGCATTCCAGCACGTAATTTAAAAGCTGCAATCGCCTTTTTTGCGCGAGTGAGCTTGGGCTTTTGGCCCGTGATCATCGCCAATTCATCCATTGCTTTTTCCATGATTTTCATATCGGCGGTTGCCTCTTTGATGCACATGGAAACCACGATTTTTTTCAGTCGAGGTACTTGCATTGGGTTACCGTATTGAAACTCTTTCATGAGTTCCGGCACTACCGTTTTACGGAAGCGCTCTAACATTCTGGGGGTTTTCGCGGTACTGCTCATCTTACAAAACCTCCGGTGCCAAGGAGATGATCTTCATATAGCCATCCTTGGAGGGTTTACGAATTTCTCTTGCTACCGGCCCGAAAATACGAGTTCCGATAGGTTCCAAATTGTTGTTTAAAAGAACCGCGGCATTGTCATCAAAGCGAACAAAAGAACCATCGTTACGACGAATTTCTCGTTTGGTGCGTACGATGACCGCCTTCATTACTGCGCCTTTTTTTACTTTAGACGTAGGAAGTGCCTCTTTAATCGTTACTACGATCACATCCCCGATGTGAGCGTAGCGGCGACGACTGCCTCCCAACACCTTAAAGCACATGACTTTCTTGGCGCCGGAATTATCCGCAACATTTAAATAACTTTCACTCTGAATCATTGCTCTGCTCTCTTTTCCACAACCTTCAAGAGGGTGAATTGCTTGTGACGAGAAAGAGCTCGAGTAGCAACTGCGGTGACTACGTCACCCACTCGAGATTCGTTCTTTTCGTCATGGATAAAAATCTTGGAAGAACGGACCATGTTCTTGTGATACAGCGAATGTCTGAGCGCTCTTTTGATTTCAACCACACGGGTCTTATTCATTTTGTCGCTTACAACAACGCCTTTGATTTCTTGGCGACGCTTAGCTTGTGTTTCTTGACCCATCATACTTCTTTACTTCCTTTACTGGCCTTTTTTGCTTTTTTGGGCTTGTCTGCCACTACACTTTTTTTGGAAACGACTTCAACACCCATGAGCTTTTCAGTTAATACTGTCTGAGCACGAGCTACGTCTCTTTTAATTTTCTTAAAGACGCTGGTGTCTCGGGCTTCCGAAGATTGAACTTTGAAGCGAGAGCGTACCAGTTCCTCTTTGAACTGTTTTAACCGTCCTTTGAGCTCTTCTACCGATAATTGTCTGAATTCTTGAGCGTTCATTACAGCTGTGCTCCTCGTTCGATAATTCGGGTTTTAACAGGAAGTTTATGCGAAGCGAGCGTAAATGCTGTATGGGCAGTAGCTCTATCAACACCTTCCATTTCAAATAAAATACGGCCTGGCTTAATCACGGCTACCCAATATTCCGGAGAGCCTTTACCGCCCCCTTGCCGGACTTCCGCGGGCTTTCTAGTCACTGGTTTATCCGGGAAAATACGAATGAACATTTTACCGACTTTTTTAGCGTGACGAGTGATGGTTACCCGGCAAGCTTCAATTTGTCGTGCAGTGATGCGGCCACACTCAGTCGCTTGAAGACCGAAATCTCCAAAATTCAAATCAGAGCCACGGACCGCTTTTCCCTTCATGCGGCCTTTCTGCATTTTTCTATATTTAACTCTTTTTGGACTCAGCATGATTAACCTTCCACTGCTTCTCTAACGGGTTCAATTCTGCGGCGACGGAGCAGGTCGCCTTTGTAAACCCAAACTTTTACTCCAATTTGACCGTACGTGGTCAATGCTTCGGCAAAGCCAAACTCAATGTCAGCACGGAGTGTGTGTAACGGAACACTGCCCTCAGCATAACGCTCTACGCGAGCAATTTCCGCTCCGCCTAAACGACCCGAGCATTGAATTTTGATCCCTTGCACACCAAACTTAAAGGCTTGGCTCATGGCTTTTTTCATAGCTCTTCGGAAAGCCACACGCTTAATCAATTGGTCCGCAATACTTTCTGCAATTAACTGAGCATCTGCTTCTGCTTTGCGAACTTCCATGATGTTGATGAAAATTTCAGATTTGGACAGCTTCTGCGTTTCCGCTCTCAACTGATCAATGCCCGTTCCTTTTTTTCCAATCACAATTCCGGGCCGCGCTGTTTGGATATTGCATTTAATTTTGCCAGCAACGCGCTCAATATCAATGCGAGAGACCCCCGCGTGTTTCACTTTGCCTTTTAAGAAGTCGCGAATCTTCAGGTCTTCATGCAGGAAGTTTGCGTAATCTTTACCCGCATACCAACGAGAGACCCAAGTCTTGTTGACGCCTAATCGAAATCCAATTGGATGTGTTTTTTGACCCACGTTATCTTGCCTCGTCCAAAATCATTGTTACATGACACATTCTTTTCAACACTGGTGTAGCTCTTCCCTGTGAACGGGGAATGAACCTTTTTAACATCGGACCAGTGTCTACTAAGATATTTTTAACGTACAAATTATCGACATCAATGCCGCCTTTTTCCTTTGCATTAGAAACTGCAGAGTCCAAAAGACCAGACATTACTTTTGCTCCACGCTTGGGAGAGAATCTCAATTGGTAGGAGGCTTTCTCCACTGGAAGCCCTTTGCAAAGCCCAGCCACTAATCGCATTTTGCGAGCAGTGATGCGTGCGTAACGTAATTTTGCTTTAACTTCCATGATTAAGCAGCTCCCTCTACTTTGGCTTTTTTATCACCCGAGTGTCCATGGAAAGTTCGGGTAGGAGCGAACTCACCCAACTTATGGCCCACCATGTTTTCGGAAACATAAACGCTATGAAATTTACGGCCATTATGGACCGCAAATGTAAGGCCAATGAACTCAGGTACAACCGTGGAACGTCTGGACCACGTTTTAATGACTTTCTTGTCATTATTGGCTTGAGCCTTTTCTGCTTTTTTTAGCAGGTGACCATCGACAAACGGGCCCTTTTTAATCGAACGAGCCATAAATTACTTTCTCCTCCGAACGATGAAACGATCGGTTCTTTTAGAGTTTCTGGTTTTAAGACCTTTAGCTTTTTGCCCCCAGGGAGATACAGGATGTCGACCTCCGGAGCTCTTACCTTCACCACCCCCCAGTGGGTGGTCCACAGGGTTCATGGAAACACCACGGTTATGAGGTTTAAATCCGAGCCAGCGCATACGGCCTGCTTTACCCCACACCACATTTTCATATTCCAAATTACCTACTTGTCCCACAGTGGCCCAGCATTCTTCAGAAACAATGCGCATTTCTCCGGAAGGCATTCTCAACTGAGCATAGCCTTCTTCGAAACCAACGAGCTGGAGCATGGAACCGGCACTTCGGCCCAACTTGCCGCCTGCGCCTGGACGTAGTTCAACGTTGTGTAAATTAGTTCCCGGTGGAATCTTTTTTAAGGGGAGGGCGTTTCCGACCTGGATATCCGCATTATCTGCGGCAATCACAGTGTCGCCCGCCTTTAAGCCAACAGGCGCCAGAATGTAACGTTTTTCGCCATCGGCGTAGTGGAGCAAGGCAATATGAGAGGTACGGTTTGGATCGTACTCAAGGCCAACAACTTTTGCGGCAATATTTCTTTTGTCCCGACGGAAATCAATCAAACGGTAGTGGCGCTTATGTCCACCCCCACGGAAGCGGCTTGTGATTTGGCCTTTGTTATTTCTTCCGCCTGTACTGGGCTTAGCTTCCACCAAGCTCTTTTCTGGGCGTTTTTTTAACAACTCAGAATAATCGAGCTGACTTAAATAGCGTCGAGCAGGAGTGACTGGTTTAAAACTTTTTATTGGCATAACAATCAGCTAGCGACAAACTCTAACTTGTCGCCCTCCTTCAATTTAACAATCGCCTTCTTCCAAAGTCGTCGCTCTCCAGGGATACGACCCAAACGACGAGCAGGCTTTCGGCAAATCATCGTGTTCACCCGAACCACAGTGACTTTGAAAAGTTTCTGTACGGCTTCTTTTACTTGAGTTCGATTAGCCGCCAGGGGCACTTCAAAAGCATATTCGTTATACAGGTGAACTTGACCTGTGTTCTTTTCCGTAATGATCGGCCTTTTCAAAACATCAAACATGGCTGAGTCGCTCCGTAATTTTTTTGGCTGCGTTCTTGGAAATGATCAGATTTCGGAACTTCAGCACATCAAAAACATTGATTCCTTCAGGACGTAGACATTTAACGCCGGTGACATTGCGTACGCTGTGGACAAAGTTTTTTTCCAGATCGCCTTCAGCGGTGGTAATCACCAAGGCTTTGTCGAGACCGAAATGCTTCAAACAAGCACCTGCATCTTTGGTGCTGGTCTTTTTAAGTTCCAGTTTGTCTACAATAAAAAGGCGATCTTGTTTTTGGTTGAGAGATAGAACGCTAATCAAAGCGCCTCTCATGGCCTTTTTGTTCATTTTGTGAACCACTCTTCGAGGACGGGGTCCGTGTGCTTTACCGCCACCAACAAAGATAGGAGCTTTGATATCTCCATGTCGGGCTTGGCCAGTCCCTTTTTGACGAAATATTTTCTTCCCCGAAGCTTGAACTTCAGAACGAGTGAGAGAATTCGCAGTTTTGTTTTCGTGACGCCAAGCAATTTGAGCTCGGACGGCATCATTTAATAGGTGAGGTCGGACTTCAGCGGCAAAGACCGCATCGCTCAGCTCGACGCTGCCTACTTTTTCTTTTTTCATGTCATAAACAGGTAACGATGGCATCTCACAAACCTCACAACGTAATGGTCACATCAATCCCAGCAGACAAATCGAGTTTCATGAGTGAATCGATTGTGTTTTGAGTGGGTTCCAAAATATCAATTAATCTTTTATGTGTTCTGATTTCAAACTGCTCGCGTGACTTTTTGTCTACGTGAGGAGAGCGCAACACTGTATAGCGATTAATCCTTGTAGGAAGAGGAATGGGACCCGCAATTTTTGCCCCAGTTCTTCGCGCAGTGTCCACAATCTCAGAGACGGATTGGTCCAAGAGTTTGCAATCAAACGCTTTCAATCGAATTCTAATTTTTTGGCTTTGCACCGAC
>RFNT01000100.1 GCA_009927045.1 bacterium
CCCTCTTCAACGCAGCTGCCCTCAGAAGTAGACCCTGAGGCACATAATCCAAAGCTGGGAGAAGGCTTGTACAAATCAGTCTCAACCAAAGCAAACTTTGGTTTAGTCGGCGTCCGTTATTATGAAGCTGCCGAAGGTCGCAAACACTGGCACATCGAATCAAAGTATGCCGAACTTCACAGAAAAGAAAACTATGCGTTTTTAACTGAAGTTCTGGCCGAGTTCTTTTCCAAAAACACGGGTAATGTGGTGACCACCCAAAGTCAGTATGGGCGCTCTTGGAATGATAAGAACTTAATCGAATTGGAAGGCGACGTGAAAATTCGATCTAAAAAGGGCTATCTCTTCGAAATGGATAAGATGCTCTACAAAAGTGCGAAACATGAATTCACTTCCGAAGACCGCGTGCGCATGCGGGGCCCTCAAGCCAATCGTCCGACCATGCTGCTTTCGGGAACGGGGCTTCAAGCAGATATTGATCGAGAAGAGTTTTTGCTCCAGAGAAAAGTCAATGCCGAACGAAAAATGAAGGGTTCTGGCGCTTTAAAAATCGTTGCTGATTCCGGGCAGTTTTTTACTCACGAATCTCGGTCCGTATTTTTGGGTAACGTCCATGCTAAAATGCCCAGCACCGAAATCGAAAGTGACGTGTTCGAACTGAGTATGGATCGGGATGATGAAATCGTCGCAGCTTCTGGCAATGTCCGTTTAAAAAACAGAGGTCGCGTTGCAACGGCAGAAAGCGCACTCATTGAACTCAATGGCAATGAAGTCATTTTAGAGGGGAAAGCTCGAATCGATTCTGAAGATAATAGAATCGAAGGACGAAAAATTAGAATTTACACCGATGACGACCGCATTGATGTGGAAGAAGCCTCCGGGAGCGTAGAACAATGAAATTAGAAGTCCAAAACTTGTGTAAAACCTATAAGAATCGACAAGTGGTGAACTCCGTGTGTTTCTCCATCGAAAGTGGGCGTGTGGTGGGGCTCCTAGGTCCCAACGGAGCTGGGAAGACGACCACCTTTTATATGGTCGTCGGACTGGTAAAGCCCGATTCGGGAAAAGTGACTCTCGATGGCGTGGATCTCGTCCGGGAACCGATTTTTGAGCGTGCTCGTCAGGGGTTAGGCTATTTGCCGCAAGAAGCCACCATTTTTAGGAAGCTAAGCGTCGAAGAAAATCTATTCATTGTTTTGGAGAACTTGAAAATTAGCCGAAAGGAGAGAAGGGACCGAGCTGAGAAAGCGCTTTCGGAACTGGGCATCTTAAGATTGGCCAAAAGCAAAGCGATGAATCTCTCAGGCGGTGAGCGACGGCGACTGGAAATTGCCAGAGCGCTGATTCTCAACCCCAAGTTTTTATTGCTGGATGAGCCGTATGCGGGAATCGATCCCCTCGCGGTGATTGAAATCCAAGGCATTATTAAGGGGCTGAAGAGTCGGGGGATCGGGGTGATTATCACCGATCACAACGTCCGGGAAACTTTGAGTAGCTGCGACGAGGCTTACTTGATTAAAGATGGTAAAATTTGGGTACACGGTACCCCAGAAGAAATCGTCAGCAACGAAGCGGCTCGGAAGTTTTACTTGGGTGAAAATTTTAAACTTTAAGAAAGACGGAACATGGCTATTGGAATGAAGCAAAGTCTGCAGTTGGGTCAGAACTTAGTGATGACCCCGCAACTGCAGCAAGCAATCAAGCTGCTCCAACTTTCTCGCATGGAGCTCGAAAACCTCATCAATACCGAGCTCGTAGATAACCCCACGCTTGATGAATCTTCAGAATCTGAAAGTACCACCCAATCCATTAACGAAATGGAAGCGCAAGAAGGGCCCAAAGTAGAGGAAAACCCCCAAGCTTCGGAAGACTTCAATTGGGAAAACTATTTAGAAAATGTACGCTCCACTCCGAACTTGCCTGTTTACCGGGGCGGAGAAGATGAGCTGCCTTCGTATGAAAACACCCTCACCCAGCCCGCAAATCTGACGGATCACTTGCTCTGGCAATTGCAGTTGGGGGGACTCGCCGAAAAAGAACGCGCGATTGGCGAAGTGATTATTGGAAACATCAACGATGATGGCTACCTCACTGCCTCAGTAGAAGAAATTGCTCAGAAAGAGAACTTCGACCCGCATGAAGTGGAAGCTGTGCTTTACACGATTCAAAATTACGACCCCATTGGAGTGGCCTCGCGAGATTTAAAAGAATGCTTGCTGGTCCAAATTTACGATATGAAGCGCGAAGACGAGATGTTGGAGCGCATTGTTGAAAATCACCTCCCCGATTTAGAAAAAAAGAACTACCAAGCGATTTCGAAAGCTTTAGGGCTTTCGATGGAAGAAATTATTAAACGCGTAAAAGTGATTGAAGAGTTAGAGCCGAAACCAGGCCGTGCCTTCGGAGGCGCTCCTTCGCATTACATCATCCCGGATATCTACATCGTAAAGCGCGGAGATGAATATGTGGTGATGCTGAATGAAGATGGGCTCCCCAAACTGAAAATTTCTAATTTCTATAAGAACCTTTTAGAAAAAGGCGAGTTCTCTCAAGCCCAAACCAAAGACTATGTGCAGGGAAAACTCCGGTCGGCAGTGTGGCTGATTCGCAGTATCCATCAGCGGCAACGCACGATTTTCAAAGTAACCGAGAGCATTGTCCGTCAGCAGCGCGAATTTTTCGATAAAGGCATTGCGTTCTTAAAACCCATGGTGCTTCGAGATGTAGCGAACGATATTGGCATGCATGAATCCACTATCAGCCGGGTTACTACCAACAAGTACGTGCATACTCCGCGCGGCATTTTCGAATTGAAGTTCTTCTTCAATAGCGGCATTAGCCGAGTGAGTGGTTCGGATGTGGCTTCTGAAAGTGTGAAGGAAAAAGTAAAAGCCATTGTGGCACAAGAGCCACCGAAGAATCCGTACAGCGATCAAAAGATTGTAGAACTGCTCTTGAAAGAGAACATCAACATTGCCCGAAGGACAGTAGCAAAATACCGAGAAATGCTTGGAATTCTGCCTTCTTCCAAGCGCAAAAAAGTGTTCTAAGTCGCACAATCTTTATCTAAAGAAGTCCCTCTCAAAAGCCGTTTTCATGAATAACTAGTCACTTCTAAAAGGGAGAGCGTCATGGGCCTACACATCAAGTTTAAAAACATTGAACCTACGGATGCCATCAAAGCGTACTTGGAAAAGAAAGTTTCGAAGTTTGATAAGTACATCAGTTACCCCATGGAAGTGCATGCCATTTTAAATGTAAGCCGCGGCGAACATGTCGTCGAAATCACGTGTCATGCGGAGTATCACGATATGGTGGCCACAGCGAAGAGCGAAGACCTCTATGCGTCGATTGATCTCGCGGTGACCAAAATTGAAACTCAGATGAAAAAAGAGCGCGAAAAGAAAAAAGGCCACAGCGCTGCTCATAAAGTGTCTCGCAAAGGAGAAAAGTTGGGACAAGATCTCGCGCCCGACCTTCCTCATCAAGGCAAAGCAAGAGCTCGCTCTTGATTTTTTGCTTCGCACCAAAGTGTCGCTATAAAAATAGTAACGCGCGTTAAATTTTTTAACGCGACCCTCTTGCTTCTTGTTAACAATCTGTCACACTATTCGTAACCAGAGCATTTCATAAAGGAAATGAGGATCTGGGGTAGTGAACGCCTTGGTTGGTTTTCACTAAATTAGATTAACTCTGGTTGGTAGCTACCAATTTCACGGAGACACAAGCATGAATAAACATCTCAGTAGTATTAAAAAAACAGCAGTACTAGTGGCGGTGAGCTGGCTAGCAGTCCCAGCTTTCGCTGGTCTTGGCGGGTTCATCGACGCTCAAGTGGGCGGTGGCGGAGCACAAAGTCTTGGCGCTCAAAAAAATACAAACTCACAGATCGCTGACGCAGCCGTTTACCTTACAAAAGAACTAGGTCGCGGTAAGATGATGGTTGATATTCCCGTCAGTTACAGAGCGGATAACGTTGCAGTTAACGCTGGCTTCGCCACAGCATTCCGCTCATTTAACACTAAAGCCCAAGCTTATGTAAGCTGGGGTTATGACTTTGGGTTGAGCTGGCAATTAGGCCGATTCGATTCTCCGTTCTTGAACGAAGCGAATGATACCGTCGGCTTAAATGCTTACACTACCCAAGGTATTTTGTTCGGTGCACTTCCCCGTATGCACAATGGGTTGATGCTCACTTACGGTCAGGGCCCTGTAACAGTTATGGGAATCGCATCCCGTGCTGACGGTCGAGTAACAGCAAAAGGTAGCGAAGAAAATGCTGAGTGGGCTGTGTTGGGTAAATACACGCACGATATGATGTACGTGGGTGCTGGTCTTTACTTACATAAACCAACCACAGAAACCCACCAGCTGATCGAAGTGATGGCTGGCACGAAAATGGGTGATCTGTCAGTGGATGCTCAAGCTATCTTCACTAAAGCTGCTGCTGCCGGTGCAGAGAGCGGAATCGGTTTAGGCGCAAGCATCAACTATGCTTGGGATAAAATGTGGTCGTTTGGTATTCGTCCCAACTACCTCAGCAAAGTTACAGCAAACAATGCTGATCTAGGAGCGCTTGCAGGTTTGGGCTCTGATAGTGCCACCGTATGGCATCGAGCAACAACCTCTGGTTCTCAGTTCCAAGTGACTGTCGGTCCAGAAGCTAAAATGACTGATGAGTTCCGGATGCGCGCTAACTACACTTACAACAGTGTAAAAGCTAATGCTAACGCTAACAGCGAAAGCAACAGCGTTTGGGCTGTTTCTGGTGTCTACAAATTCTAAGCCTCGTGCTTAGTGAAACGGGAGAGCTTCGGCTCTCCCGTTTTTTTTTGCCCAAATGGCACCAAAAGGTACGGCCTTACTTTTGGTAGCTGCCTAGCCCCGATTTGCACCCCTTGCCCCATTTACCCCGTATCCTGCCAGCGCCAAACTAAATCGTGGATCAAACAGATTCTGAAGTGTATATACAGGATAGTTTCAGTTGGGATGCCTCCAAAGCGCATAATAATCTTCTCAAACACGGGGTGTCTTTTGAGGAGGCGGCTACTTTGTTTTTCGACGGTAGTGCGCTTGAATGGCCGGACAACAGGCATTCCCATGCTGAATTAAGAATCAAGAGGGTCGGTTGTTCCGCTGCTCTTAGAGTTTTAATTTTAGTTTACACATTAAGGAAAACACCTCATGACCAAGAAATCATCCGAATCATCAGCGCCAGAAAAGCGAGTCGGAAAGAAACGAAAGCCTACCTCGGACTCCTTGATTGATTTTTCTGATATCCCCGATTCCTCTCTTGCTGAGTTACAAAAAGCGGTTCAGGCACGCAGCAGTAACAGGCAACAATCAAAAAAGCTCATTGCAATTCGATTAGACCCACAACTCTTGGAGAAGTTACGTAAATTAGCCGTTCGAAAATCAAAGCCTTATCAAACTCTCATTCATGAAATTTTAGAAAAAGCTACTAAACGCGTGGCTTAATTAAAAGGTACGGCCTACCTTTTGGTAGTTCTGCTAAACTAATCCCATGCGAACCATTTTCCTACTCAGCCTGCTCTTCTCAATAACAACACTTTGCGAAACGGGCCACCGCAGTATCGCGCCACGCCCCGAACTCGGCGCACGCACACTCACTGACCCCGACGAAGCCCAGACAATTATCGAAGCCTCTGAGAAAGAAAACAGCGAATGGGCGGCAGTCTCTTGTGCAAAAGAAGGCTGCACGTACCAGCGTATGATTCATGGGACTGTGACTGAGGAAGTCTTCATCTCCGCTACACTGAAAGACAAAGCACACCCCAAATCCGCAGGCCAAGCCGAAAGCCATGAGAGCGAATACCCAGCTCTCAATACGATTTCGGAATACGAAGCCGCACTCGAAAAAGCAAAAAAAGAGGGCCGGCGCTACCTAATGGTAAAATTTGGAGCTCCTAACCATAATTGCCTTTCTTGTTTGCGGTTTGATCAGTTCATGGCCACTCCCGAGATGAAAAAGTTTTTAGCGGATAAGAAAGTAGGGATTTACACTACAGATGTGGGTGAATTCACTAATCCCGAACACAGCGCTCTCGCGAGTAAACTCGGCGCACAAGTGGCCAATCAGAGTTTTCATATTCCCTATGTAGCGGTAGTGGACTTATCTGAAACCCCACCTCGTCCCAAAACGCTCATCAATGGGTACTTTGGCGGTGTTTCTAGCGAACGGGAAGCAGCACGCGAACGTAAACGCATACAAAGGGTGATTCCATGAATAAAAAACGACTCATTTTAATCGCATTACTATTGGTTCAAATCAGCATCGGCGAAAATTCCAAACAAAATCCAAATAGCGATCCTCTCTTCGACGAGAGCACAGGACTCTGGGTGAGTACTCGTCCTCAAAAGAAGAGAAAAAGAGGCCCCAGCAGCAGAATCCGGTTTGGCTTTAAGGGTGGCATCAACATTTCCAATTTAGTCACCGAACCCGCCGATAATTATAACTCTCGAGTGCTGCCAGTCGGGGGTATAGCCCTAGAAGTGCCCCTAGCCCCCCATTTTTTAGTTCAAACAGAGTTGGACTTTGCCCAGTACGGATTTTCGCAAAGTGAAACTATTCCTGGATTGGGTGAGGTTGATGGAGAATCCGAATCCAGTGAAACCTTTTATTCTTCTAGGCGGGGGCATGGCACGAGAGCTGTCTACTGCGGCCACCTTAACTATGGGACAAACAACGGAAGTAAATGATGTCTCAGCCAACACAGCAGATTGGGATTTTGCTTTAATTGGTGGATTAGGAATGCAATTTGAAGTCGGTGAAGATGTCGATCTCGGTGTTGAGGCCCGCTATCAGCTAGGACTCACGGACGGCAGTGTGGATACTTCCACTGTAGCCAAAAACCGAACTTTCTACATTGGCGCCTCACTTTTTTTCTAAGAGCACCGCCAAATGGCGCCGAGTGAGGGTGAGTTGATTTCCAAACTTTTCCATGGCTTCTTTGCGAAGCTCTTGAGCGGGCCCGTTTAGGTACGCCTCTAAATCCTCCCGGTTCTTGAGCAGGTACTGCACCGTGAACTTGCGGCTGGGCAGATGTTCTCTCCCTAACTCTTCAAAAACTTGACCTGAAACAAATCCGGGCAGCTTTAAAATGTGCTCCACATGTGGGCCAATCCATTCTCGATACGCATCCGCTACCGAAGCCTCTACTTCTGCATTTACTTCATACACAATCATTTTTGAGTTCCTGTAAAAAGCTCACTATACTGCTGATTTAAAACCCGAGTCAAAATCACCGATGGATAACATCACACATTCGTTATTTGGAGCTGCCGTTGCTGAAACCACTTGGGCTCATTTGCCCGAGACAACGAAAGCGCGTTTAGCGCCCGGCACCCGAACGGCCCTGGTTTTAGCTTCTATTTTGGGCAATAACTTGCCGGACCTCGATTTCATTTACTCGCCTTGGATGCATGCGAATCCGCAGCTTGGCAACTTACTCCATCACCGCGGCCATACGCACACGATGACGATTGCCTTTTTTCAATCCCTATTACTCCTGGGAATGTGCGTGTTGTGGAGAAAGCTCCGGCGCAAGACGGATTTTAAACAGGAGTGGCGCTGGGTGAGTCTCATGGCTTTTTTGGGCCCTCTCACCCACATGCTTCTCGATTGGCTCAATAATTACGGGGTTCACCCATTTTGGCCTCTGGATAACTCTTGGAGATATGGCGATTGGATTTTTGTTCTGGAGCCCTGGGCTTGGGTTACTTTTTCAACTTGTCTGTTTTTTCAAGCGCGCAGTTGGAAAGGTCGATGCTTTGCTGGAGCCATTCCTCTCTTGGGACTTTCACTTTCATGGGGCTTGGGGGTCGTGCCTCCTCTGATGAGTGGCGTTCTTACAGTTTGGGGACTCATTTTAGCTGGGGTTTACTGGAAACTCGCTGAAAGAGCTCGGTGGAGAGCGGCTTGGACTGCAATCGCTCTCATGCTTTTAATTTTTCAGTGGGGCTCATATCAAACCGAGGCGATTTTAAAAACTCAGAACGGGGCACCAGAATTCCAAACAGAGGACACGATCCTCTCCCCGCTTCCTGTGAACCCACTCTGTTGGGCTGTCATCACAGTAGACTCCAATGCCACTCATTATCGACTAAAACGGGCAGTAGTAGCTCCTTTTCCCCAATGGGTTTCACTGAGAACCTGCACGCACTTGCGTTTTTTTTCTGCTGAAGTTGCCGACGCTCCGCTTGATACCGGCATTGTCTGGGAAAAAGAACACGTGGTTGCACTTGCAGAACTCACACAGTTGGCCCAGCAATTTTGTGATGTGAGAGACTTTTTACGATTTTCCCGAGCGCCTTATTTTTGGAGAGAAGCCGATCAGCTTTACTTTTCAGATTTGCGCTTTGAACGTTCCAAACGGCGGAGTTTTGCTCGTATAGCCATTAGCTCACAAAGCCCCCCTTGCCCGGATGCTCGCGCACCTTGGACACCCCCTTTGCAAGCCCTGCGTCGGGTTCCTAGCGATTCATTTGAATGATTTTATTAAACACTCGATGCATGCTGGTTTCTTCTGCCACTTGGAAGGCCTCTTCCCAAGTGAACCATTTCAAATTCGTGCATTCAGCTTCTGCTTTTTGAATACTTTGTGGCTCTTCACATAAGCCGACGTAGCGAACATCATAGTGAAAGTGCTCAGGTTCCTGTGAAGACTTGGGAATGCGATGGATATCTAAATCAATGATTTCCATATGCAGCAAGCGAATGGTGGTGGAACCTGCTTCCTCTTGTGATTCTCTCAAAGCTACGGACCGAGTGTCACATTCTCCATCGCAATGCCCCCCCATCTGTAGCCATTTTTTTAGTTTCCGATGCTGCATGAGCAAGATCCGCTCTCTCGTGGGGCTGATCACGAAACAACTTGCTGTGATATGCCCCGGAAACTGGCGCCTAGAAAAGGGCCCTGGAGTTTCAAGAATCAATTTTTCAAAAGCTGAGACCCCTTCAAAAGAACCCCAAGTGCATTCATAGGCTTTTAACAATTCAATGAACGAAGGGGGCATCATGGGGTTTTACTTTTGGCTTCGAGTTGAGACTTCCCTTGGCAATGGGAAGCCGTTGGCACATGCCCAGAATCATTTCCTGAAGCTTTTTTTTGTTCTGAAACCGTGCCATTTCTTTTAGGCGTTGATTTTGCTTTTTCAAAAGTGCTCTGACGGCTGGAGGATGTTTTAAAACACTGGCGATGATAGCTGCATGATCTACCGGCCGAGAAGAAGGAACTCTACCCCCGCCCCTGCCATGGTTTCCTGAATCCCAGAATGCGGCCGATAGAAAACTGGGACTTGCTGTTGCATAGCCTCGACTACCGGCAAACAAAACCCTTCATGATCGCTCACACAAATGAAGGCATCTGCAAAACTATAGTAATTTTTCAGCTCGGCTTCTGTCAGTTTTCCTGTGAGCGTTACAAACGAGGAAAGACCGAGCTGCTTCACCAACAGTTTTAAGTATTTGGTATAGAGCGGATCCCCAGTACCCACCAAATGAAGTTGCGAGCCTTTGGGAAATTCACTTTTCAAATAAAAGAACAATTCGATCAGTTGAGCTTGCCGTTTATGAGGCATGAGCTTGCCTACAAATAACAGATGCTTGGGCTCTAACGGCTCAGCATCTTCTAAGGCAGCAGATTGTGGCTCTAAGTGCATCAAGGGCAGAATTTCCGCTCGTGGAAATCCCAGCTTTTTAAGTTCATTCACACCAAATTGAGAGACTGCAAAAGCCGGCACATTCTGATGTTTCCAAAAACTCAATTGCTTTTTTCCCTGGATCAAGTTGCGGAACATATCCCGGTCGTGAACATAAAAGGACTCTGGAGGCTGAGAATGATAAATGAGCGCTTTTGGAATTTCTAATCGAGAGAGTGACTTCACTTCTGGATTCGCCTGAGAATGGTGGATGAGCAGCAGATCACAGTCCCATGCCGAATCCAAGGACCACTTATGAACTCGTCCTTGAGGCAGATTTTTTATTTCTGAGGAAAAAATTTTTCCAGAAACTCCCACTTCGGCAAGAGCTTGCTGAATCAAAAGCATGTGCTGTGTAATGGCTTCACCCGCGCTGGCCCGAAAATGGTATTGATGGACAGTCAGTGCTTGTTTGAATGGCTCTCTCATAAAGACCCATGGGATAACAGCCGTTTAACTTGAGACAACGTTTTTCGAGTCATGCCGATGGTGAGCGGAAGCACTGAAAACGAACGATGTTCCCATTGGCCTTGTAGGACTTTTAGAATGACATAATTCAAGGGTGAAAGCTTCGACGGTTGGTACTGCATTTCTTCATCAAAATGCGGCTTGGAGGAACGCTTGAGGGCTTTCTGAGTTTTTTGAACAGATTCCTTCACTGCTTTTTGAATTTCAGGCGGCCACTCAGCTCGAAAAGTGGGCTTACTCAACAGGCCTCCACCAACAGAGCACTGGCTTCTCCACCCCCAATGCACAGCGAAGCAATGCCTGTCTTCTTGTTCTCTTGAAGTAAAGTGTGGATGAGCGTTACCAAGATCCGGGTGCCGCTTGCGCCAATGGGGTGTCCCAGAGCAACGGCCCCGCCGCGAATATTCACTTGAGATTCTGAAATTCCCAAGCCTCGCACACAGCCTAGAGCGACGACTGAGAATGCTTCATTGATTTCATAGAGATCAATGTCCTGCGCCTTCCGTCCCACTTTTTTCAACAGGCGTTCGATAGCTCCCACGGGAGCTAACGTGAACCACTCGGGCTCTCGTGCATAACTGGCTTGTGCCACTACTTTAGCGAGTGGTTTCAATCCTTTTTTTTGTGCAGTTTCGGCAGAGCACAAGACCACTGCAGCAGCCCCATCACTGAGACTACTCGCATTGGCTGCTGTGACCGTTCCATCTTTTACAAAAGCAGGTTTGAGTTCTCCGAACTTATCGAGTTTAGCTCGAAATGGTTCTTCATCTCTTTCCAGCAGTTTTTTTTCTTTCCCTTGTGAGTAGTTTACGGGAACGATTTCCGATTTAAATTTGCCAGATTCCAAAGCAGCTAATGCACGCGTATAACTTTGGCGAGCAAAAGCATCTTGTTCATTTCTCGAAATTTTTTTCTCGGTCGCACACAGTTCAGCGGAATCGCCCATGTGATTGTTGTGGTACACATCCCAAAGCCCATCGTGGATCATGGCATCGATGAGTTTGCCATTGCCCATCCGATAGCCTTCGCGAGCTTTATCTAACAGATAAGGCGTACGACTCATGCTTTCCATCCCACCCGCAACCACCACTTCAGCATCTCCGGTTTGAATCATTTGAGTAGCGAGCATGACCGTTTTTAATCCACTCCCGCAGACCCGATTCACGGTGGTGCACCGCACCGAATTCGGCAAACCAGCAAACAGAGCCGCTTGCCGCGCAGGCGCTTGGCCCAACCCTGAAGAGAGGACATTCCCCATCAAACACTCATCAATTTCGTCCAGCGGGATTTGAACTCGACTCACCGCTTCTTTAATTGCAAAGGCTCCTAACTGAGGAGCGCTATGCTCTTTGAGAGCCCCCAAGTAAGCTCCAATAGGGGTTCTCACGGCTGAAACAACGACTACTTCTTTCATTCTCTGCCCTCTCTTGGTATCTGTTGGGGTTCATTGAAACCGACCACTCAAAAATACTGCGTCTGGCCCAACTGTGGCAAGGGATTCGCCATTGGAGCTTTGTTTTTTTGCTGGCTTTTGGGTGGCTGTGGTTACACGCTGAACCATCGCTTAATAGAGACCTTCAAAAGCCCCAAAGGCTTTTTTATTCCTCTTTTTGACAATAAAACACAGGAAGTGGGTTCCGAAATGGTATTCACCAATGCCTTGATTCGAGAACTCTTGAGCCACGGAGAAAAAATAGCTTCAGATAGCCAAGAAGGGGCTTTGGAGCTGAGGGGAACAATCACCCAAGTTCAACGTGCAGTGGAAGTTCAAAGTGCTGCAGGTTTAGGGCGATTAGAAACTTATCAACGCGTTCCCGATCAAATTGGGGTTCGTGCCTTTGTCTTGGTGCAATTGGTAGATCCAAAAACTCAGGAAGTGAAATGGTCCCGGGAATTTGATTCCTATCGACGGATCACGGCACCTTTAGATCGTACAATGGATGTAGATGCGCCCTCTAGCTTGGGACTCAAAACAGAATCCCTCATTGAAAACAGTTATAACTTAATTGCCAGGGACATGATGCGTGACGTGTACGATGCCATGGTTGAGGTGTTTTAAACCATGTCTTTAGCCGCACACATTTTCAAAGAACTTTCTCAAAACAAAATACGACCTTTCTATTTAATTGTGGGAGACGAACCTTTCCAAATTTCAGAAATCACACAACGCATTCAAGAACACTTCATAAAAAATGAATCGGAAGCGGCTTTTGTGTTTGAGTGTTTTGATGGCGACACTTCCAAAGGAGAGCAGATTTTAGCTTCTCTGGAAATGCTTCCCGGGCTATTTGATACGGCAGGTGAAAAACGCCTCGTACGCTGCGATCGCTTTGATAAATTAGCAGCTAGCCAACTGGACATCCTGAAACCTTATTTTGAAAATCCCTCAGAAACCACAGTGTTTCTGATGATCGCTGGAAAAGCAGATAAACGTAAAGCATGGGTTAAAGCAGTCCAAGAAAAGGGACACGTTGTAGAAGTCAGTGAACCTTATGATCGCGATTGGCCGAAATGGAGAAACTACTTTGAAAAAAAATGCGGAAAAGCCATAGAAAGCACGGCCTGGGAAAAGTGTGTGGAGTTTTCTGGAAAATCATTGAGCCTCGTTTGGCAAGAAGTACAAAAAGCGGCTGTTTATGTCGGCTCTCGAGGTTCAATCACTGCTCCAGATATCGAGGCCCTGCTATCCACTTCGCTCCGGGCCGATATTTTTAAGTTTGCTGAGGATGTAATCGCCAAAAAAAAATTGCAAGCCATGAAAGGTTTTGAAGCTTTGATGCTTGAGGGAGAATCTGAAGTCAAAATCCTTTCTATTTTAGTGCGACAGTTCCGACTCGTGGCTCGCTGCCAAGCTTTAATGAAGTCAGGAATTCAAGACCCAAAAATCCTGGGACCCAGATTAGGGACACATCCCTTCTTTGTCGCTCCCTTACAGCAACTGGCAAAGTCGTGTTCAGAAAATCAGCTCCATCAGGGGCTCGATTGGCTGGGAGAAATGGACTACTTGCTCAAAACGGGCCAAAGCCGACTTTATGAAGGTTTTCTCACAAAGTACTTCAGTGCTTAAGAACCAACGCAAGGCTCCGATAAGTGGAAGTATGACGGTTGCTCGTGTTTTTTTCGTGTTCACTTGGCTAAGCCTCTTGGGGCTTTTAGTTTTTAATCGCATTTGAAATGAGCCCGATTTTCCTAGTTTGGGTCTGCTGGCTATTCGGCAACTTCGCCTCTGCCAATCCCTATCAAATTCTGGGGGTTCCTCCCTCCGCCTCACCGGAAGCCATTAAGAAGGCTTATTTTGAGAAAGCGAAACAACTCCATCCCGATGTTTCTGATTTACCCTCAGAAGAAGCCGCCCGTCGCTTCAAAGAAGTTCAAGCGGCTTTTGATGCCCTTCAATCTGGAAAGTCAGAACCTGCTTCCGCTTCGGATCGCTTCCGAGAAGAAGAAATACGACAAGCCCGAGAAAAAGCACGCAGCATCTTGGAGTCGGCCTGGAAGAATGGAACGTTCTCTTATCGCACGCTAGAAAGCTTACCTCGTTATGAAGCTTCTCGAAAATATACACATTTAAACCCATATCCAACGACAGGGCCACAGGGAGCCGGAGAATGGCAAGCTATTCAAGATTTTTTTAAGGCCCACGGCACGGAGTATTTATCACGTCCTTTACCTTCAAGTTCTCTCCTCGGCCTTTTAAAAGTTTTCGATGTGTACATTGAGTTGAGTCCTTTGGCTGCTCAAGCGATTCGAGAGGGATTTGCAGCTCCTGTGGAAAAATCTGTTTTTGATAAAACCCAAAATTCTTTTGATTTCTTAGACGCTCTCCGGGGCCGCATCGAGCGTTTGGAGCGCACTCGGGCTTTCACTCTATCGAGGGCGCCAGAAGAAGCTCGAAAAAAAGCCTTTGAGGGCCTTGCAGACTTGTATGTGGAAAGATTCGGGAAAGGATCAGCTCCATCTTCTGAATCCAGAGAAGCACAATTGGCCAAAGCCTTTTTCGAATATGTTTTTTCCGAAGTGACTCCCAACCCGCTCAAAGTGCATGAACTGGGTTTTTTAATCCAGGGGGTGGCTCCTCTGCTTTCTCCGACAGAACGCCTCGGTTTTCTAGGGAATCTTTTGGTTCGCTTGGAAAGCTTTAAACCCCAAAAAAAAGTTCAAGGTGCGGTACGGGATATTGAATCCCGCGCTCAAAAATCGATCGAACGCATTTTTAATGAATATCCTGGATTGAGAGCTTCCTACGCAGAAAAAAGTACTTTTTGGAACCGCACCTTAGGAAAGCTCACCCCATGTGAACTCATTTTAGGTCATTTAGCTAAAAGTTTGCGCTGATTGCCATCTGTTTTGGAAATGCCCTTACGAATCACCAAGCTCTGTCCTTCTTTTTTTCCGGCATGAAAGGCTCGAGAATCGTGTAATCTCGAATTCCCTCGCAAGCGATTTAATTTAGGGTATCGACTTTTAACTAAATGCTGAAGCTCGGGATCTTGCCGCAACGTCAAAGCTGTCGAATGCGTGGGACCTTGTGAAAAACCCTGAAGTTTATTTCGAAAACCCTCCAAAACCCCGAGGAAAAAACTGTTTTTTGAAGCAATCCCCAGCTGTTTCTCTTTTCTGTAAGCTAACCACAGCCCTTTCAGTTGTTGTTCCAGGAAGTAAAACACATACTCTGCCATCAAAACATTTTCCCGAGTTCCCAGAAGCTCTAAAGCTTTGAATTCCTCACAGGCCTCTGCATTGAACAGGGGGATATGAATCACTTCTACAAAGAAATGATCATTCAGAATAGACGCAATCACCGATTGGTAACGCTCAACCCGCTTTTTATTGAGCGGAATCACTAAGTAACCCCAGTGAGCTCCTCGCTTTTCCTGAATGCGATTCAAATGATATTTCGCATAGAGTTCCTGAACTTTTTGCATCGCTAGGAGGGCTTCATACTCATTGTCGGAAGTAGCCAAACTGAGTAGTTTTTCCGTCCGCTCTAAAAGTCGTTTCTCTTCAGGCGAACACTGATCCGATTGCAAGGCAGTTTGTATTGGTAAAGTAGAGGTCTCGGCTCTGCGAGCCCAAGGTGCCACTCCAAGCCGTTCGCAAGCTGCTTGAAATGCGGGTCCATGCACATCTGAACTAGCGCTGTCATCGGTTACCAGTTGATGAGCAATTTCATGTTTAAAGATTTCTAAAACGGTCTCCCAGGGATGGTATTCTATGAGCCGTCGAGAAATAGAGAGGGTGCGGAGTTCACTGTCCCAAGCGCCCCATCGCGCCTGATGCTCATCGATACAAATCACTGGCATTTTCAGCTTGAGATTGAATGTAAACAAAATTTGCCGATATTCTTCTTGGAGCCGCAGACTCCACAACCTGATTTTTTGAGGAGAAATGACGTCTTCCGAGACACTCATGGGGTTTTTGAACGGGCCTCGAGTGCTGTCAAAAAGCTTGCATAACTCCACGTGAGATCTCGCGCGCCTTGTAAATAACCAGACCAACGATTCATTTGTTCAGCCATTTGGCCATCAGAATCAATATGATATTTGACTCGTGTGAGATACTCGTCCCCTTCGGTCATCAAAGCTTGAAGGACTGCACTGAAGCGGCTCTCCCCTTTTTGAATAACTCCCAAAGGCAAATCCATTCCTAAATCTCGAAAAAAGGGCTGATTCCAACGATCAATCGTGAGCCTTCCGCGCTTTTCTAATCGTTGAGCTAACCGAAAGTGAAACTCAGCAAAGCCATTGGTGATCAAAATCCAAGGGTTACCATCTCCCGCGGAAGAGTAGCCATCGTATTTATCTTCGGGGTACCTTCCAATTGCGATTCCCTTGGGACCCGATTGATTGATGGCATATAAGGATTTAAATGTTTGTTTCGCCTTTAAAAGCGTGGCAGCCACTCGAGAATCTTCCACAGAAAATGTTTTGAAAGTGGAGGCATGAAGCACTCCCAAAATTACTGAAGCATCTAAGTTAGAACCCTTGTAATCAATCCCGCCCACACGATTTCGGGTGCTCACTATATAGCCTTTTGGGGATTCCCAATGCTTGTTCAATTCAGTTTCTAAACTCTGTGCTTGCTTACGGTACCATTCGGAAGCTCCAGTATCGCCCAACAAATCAAGATACTCTGCGCCTTCCACCATTGATTGGTATTGAACAATCAAAGTATAAAAATGCATCCCATGGATTTCTTCCCACAGATCAAAGCTCGGATGCTTCCAATGGTGGGAAACATACTCCAAATCATATTTGATGGTATTTGAGAGCCTTCTGCTTTCTTCCGCCTTGGAGTTTTGAATCAGTGCTTTTGCAAAACGGATCAGAGTGATTGCTCTGAGTGCAGGGCCATCATTTTGAGGCCGTCCCCAAGGCCCCACAAAAGCACTACCATCTACATGAAACTTCGGTTCCCCTGGCCCCCCACTCGGATTCGGAGTCAGTTGATTCATTCTTGAAAAGTCAGCGTAGTTCCACAGCAGGTTAAGGTAATAGGCTTTCTGATCAGCACTCGAAGAAAGGGCATACTGATCCACGACTAAATCCATGACCAAAGCAGCATCTCGCACCCAATGGAACCAATAATTCGGATTCTCTTTAGAAGGAGAAGCAATCACTGCCCCGGGCGCAGTTCCTGGAGGAGCAATGTTTCTTAAAAGATTTTTGAGCGCGATTTTTTCTTGTTGCGGCAGCCACTGTTCCAGCGGCATGGTGCGGATCCAATCGCTATGGCCCCATAAGACATGGACCCACATCAAGGTGACTATCAAAATGCGACTGCAGGAGTTCAAGTGTTGATTTCCTCTGTGTCCCGAACCAAAAAACACATGAACCTTAACAAAAATTTAACGAGATGCGAACAAAACTCACCAAAAATCGGAGGGTTTTTCGCGCTGAGTTAAGATTTTGATTATCCAGGAAATCTGCAAGTAAACGTGGAGCCCTGGCCCGATGCACTTTCTACCCAAACCGCTCCTTCATGGCGTTGCATGATGTGCTTCACAATCGCGAGTCCCAGTCCGGTTCCCCCTTGTTCCCGAGAGCGAGCTTTATCAATGCGATAAAACCGCTCAAAGAGCCGGCCAAGATGTTCCATAGGAATTCCTGGGCCTGTGTCTTGGACCTTCAAAAAGACATCTTTGCCGCCTTTCCGATCTTGCTCCCAAGATACGGAAATCTTGCCTCCTTCAGGAGTGTACTTGCTGGCGTTATCCAATAAGTTGATAAGGACTTGTTCCAACCGATTCGGATCAGCAACTACGGAAAGAGATTCTAATTTCAAGTCAGCGGTTTGCGATTTTTGTGCAAACCGCGGCTGCAGTTGCTTCAAGATCCGTTCGCTCACTTCCTTAGTAGAAATACTCTCTTTGTGGAGCAACAAACTGGATTCAAGTGCTGAGAGTTCGAGCAAATCACCCATTAAATTCATGAGGCGCTCTGCATTTCGAGCAATGATTCCTAAATATTCTCGCTCCGGTCCCGATTCACTGCCCGAATCCAACAAAAGCGTTTCCGTATAGCCCTTAATAGCTGTCAGCGGGGTTCTGAGTTCATGAGAAACGTTTGCAACAAAATCAATTCGCATTTGCTCTGCTGCTTTAAGTTCCGTGATATCGTGAAAAATTCCTAGCGCTCCGTAAATAACACCGCCTTGCTTTCGCAGAGGTGAAACAGAAAGAGAAAAATACCGTTTGGGCTGATGCTCGGTTTCCAGTGAAAAAGCCCGAGTTCCCCCTGATTTGCCCTCGGTGAGCGCTCGTTTGTACGCTTTCAAAATTTCCGGATCTCTTAAAATTTCCCAGAGTTTGACGTTACGACGTACTTTTCCTCCCCCGAAAATCATTTCAAAGCGACTGTTGTAGAAAATGGGGATCTCCTCGGGATCGACGGCTAGGATGGCATCGGAAATCGCCCCCATGATAGCATCTAATTCTACTTGCTCGGTATTCAGACTCTGGACCGTATTCTCCAAATTTTTTCCAAGATCATCAATTTGAGATTCTAAATCTGACCACTCGCCAAAAGCTTCTTCTTCCAAATCTTCTTGAGTGAGCACTCGTGGATGTCGAGCAACCAGATTTTGAGTCTTGATGAGCAACCTTCCGAGCGGAAAGACCAATTTCCTAGCAAACCACAACGAAACCAGTAGCAATGTAATACCGACCCCCAACAACACTAACGAAAGCGAAGTGTTGTAGACTTTGATGTCAGCATTCAGCTGTTCTAAAGGCAAAGTCGCACGGAGCAACTGGTTTTTCTGAGGTATGGCAAGTTCCGCCAAAACGACTTCTGAAGCCGTCTGGCCCGATTGGCACAGGACCTGCCCTTCGGCATTGAGGAGTGTGAGCTGAAACCGGGTCCCGGCAGCAACGGCAGCACACCAGTCTGATTGTGTTTTTTCTGTGGGAAGCTCTTTCGTAAGCAGCAAAAGACTATCTTCTAATTGCGTTTGGGCCTGCCTTAAGAAGACTTTTTTGAAAAAGTACCTAGCGGCAAAACCAGAAACGGCAATTGCAATGACTACCAGCATGGCTTGAACGAGAGCCACTCGGTAAAAACTTCGCCAAGGAAAGGGTTGGGGTATCAATCGCACAGTAAACTTCTATAAGGTATCGGCAACGCGATAACCTACTCCACGAATGGTTTCTACTAGATTTGCACAGGCGCCGAGCTTTTTTCTAAGTCCAAAAATATGAGTATCTATAGCTCGATCAATCACCGTCACTCCTTCTCCTTGAACGCATTCAATGAGACGTTCTCGAGTGAGCACTCGTCCTCGATTTTTCATCATGGCATGCAGCAATTTGAATTCAGAAGGAGTTAATTCAATGGGACTATCCTGACACCTTACTTCATGCCTTTCGGCATCCAGAACCAACTGACCAATTTGAATCCGTTGAGTACTCTCCTCTTTTTCCTCGCGTTGCGAACGACGCAGTAACGCCCGAACTCGAGCCAAAAAAACGGGGAGATCAAAAGGTTTTGTGATGTAATCATCGGCTCCCATCTCTAATCCCAACACGATATCTGTAGTTTGTGCTCGGGCGGTCACCAACAAAATGGGCGTTGTTCGCTGATGAGACGCTGAAGCTCGGAGTCGTTTACAAATATCTAATCCGGAAATCCCAGGAAGCATCCAATCTAACACTAAAAGTGAGAAGGGATTTCGTTCCAACGCCTGAAAAGCTTGTTCCCCGTTCTCCGCAACTTCAACTTCCAAACCCTCACGCTTTAAGTGCAAAGCCATCAAATCAGCGATGTCTTTTTCATCTTCAACAATCAGCACTCTATTTTTCATCGGGACTTCCTTTCTTACGAAAGTGGCTATGACGAACATCCTGACCAGAAATAGTAAAAATGACGTCTTCCGCGATGTTGGTCGCGTGATCCCCAATCCGCTCTAAATTTCTTGCAATCAAAATGACGTTCAGCCCTTGCTCAACCTCTTGCGGCGTCTGTTTCAAATGAGCTAACACGTCTTTAAACACTTTGTTTTTTAATTGATCGACTTCATCATCGGCATCCAAAACGTTTTGCGCTAAGACCGCATCTTCTTTAATAAAAGCATCGATGGCATTTTTTACAAGTTCCCGAACAATTTCCGACATTCGGATCAGATCCGAGAGGTCCTGATAAGGGGGATGCTGCAAATAGTAAACCGCATTATTGGAGATGTTGACGGCTTGATCCGCCATGCGCTCAATGTCCGAGTTGGTTTTCACGACTGATAAAATAAAGCGTAAATCAGTCGCTAAGGGCTGCTGGGTCGCTAATAATTTCAAACATGCGGCATCTACATCCAGATGAGCTTGATTCACTTTATCTTCAATGGCGTTCACGCGTTCGATCATCTCTCGAGAGCGATTACGCCAGGCAAGGGTTGCGTTCTTAACTGCCTCTTCTAAGTACCCAGCCATTTGGACCAACTGAGCTTTCAATTCATTTAAACCGATGTCGATACTTCTTTGCATTAGCCAAACTTTCCTGTGATGTATTGTTCTGTTTTCTTTTCTTTGGGCACAGTAAAAAGCGTCGAAGTTTGACCAAATTCTACCAGTTCCCCCAAAAGAAAAAACGCAGTTTTATCGGAAATCCGGGCTGCTTGTTGCATGTTGTGAGTAACCATTATCACGGTCATCGTTTTCTTGAGCTCGGCTAATAATTCTTCAATTTTTGCTGTAGAGATCGGGTCTAAAGCACTCGTGGGTTCATCCATTAAAAGGATGGGGGGTTCAACTGCCAAAGCCCGGGCAATACAGAGCCGTTGTTGTTGCCCACCGGACAAACTCGTTCCCGGTTGTTGCAGTTTATTTTTTACTTCTTCCCAAAGAGCTGCTTGCTTGAGGCTTCGCTCGGCAACTTCCATCAAAATGCTTTTTCTTCGAATCCCGGCTAATTTTAGGCCAGCAACCACATTGTCGAACACCGACAACGAGGGAAAAGGATTGGGTTTTTGAAAGACCATTCCCACTTTTCGACGAATCAATACCGGATCCACGGAACTTTCATAAATATTTTTACCCTGCAGAATCACTTTTCCAGTGGCATAGGCGCCAGGCACTTCTTCATGCAACCTATTTAAACAGCGAACGAAAGTGGACTTTCCACATCCCGAGGGACCGATGAGGGCAGTCACCGTTTGTGGAGAAAACTCAATCTGAATATTTTTGAGTGCTTGATGCATTCCAAACCAAGCATTCAAGTTTTGAACGGATAAAAGTGTCTCAGTCATTTCATCACCCAACGGGTCACAGTATTCAACAAAAACACAAAAAGCACTAAAACAAAAGCCCCCACCCAAGCCTGCACATTCCAGTCTTCAAAAGGAGATATCGCATAGGTATAAATCTGAACCGGCAACGAAGCCATCGGCTGATCCCACTTGAGAGATAACAACCGATTGTTCAGTGCCGTGAAAAGCAAAGGGGCTGTTTCTCCACTGATGCGAGCAACTCCCAAAATAATTCCCGTCGTAAGTCCCCCTCTGCTGCCCCTCAAGACAATCGATAAAATGACCCGCCAGCGCGGAATCCCCAAGGCCAACCCGGCTTCCCGAATGTGCTGTGGAACTAACTTCAGCAATTCCTCCGTATTTCTTGCCACAATAGGAATGAGGATGACCGACAAAGCTAAAGCCCCAGCAAACCCTGAAAATCGGTGCATGGGCCGAACAATCAGGACATAAATAAAAAGTCCTGTCACAATGGATGGAACTGAGGACAACATGTCTGCTGCGAATCGCACCCAAACAGCCAAACGTCCTCGCCCATATTCCGATAAATAAACTCCAGCGGCCATTCCCCAAGGCACCCCAATCCCAGTGCCCAAGGCGACCATAAAAAGACTTCCTAACAGCGCATTGAGCATGCCCCCGCCAGGTTCACCTACAGGCTGCGGAAGCCCAGTAAAAAAAGAGACACTGAAATGAGGCACAGCTTTCCATACCACGTAACCAAAGACGCCTAGCAGCCCACCTGCAGCAGCACAAGCTGAAACCGTCAGACAAAAAGTCATCCAGCCACTCAATGCTTTTCTGCGCCGGTAGCGGAGCCGAGTAAAATCTCCAATTTGCCGTCTCAAACTCGTCATTTCAGTCTCCAAATGAAGAGGCGAGCTACGGCATTGGTCACAAATGTAATCCCAAACAAAAGAAGTCCCACTAGAGCAAGAGCTGAAAGGTGAACATCACTTGTCGCCTCTGCATATTCATTCGCAATCACACTCGCCATGGTTTGAGCAGGCGCCAATAAAGAACTCACAATCTGTGCCCGATTTCCAATCACCATCGTTACAGCCATCGTTTCTCCCAAAGCACGGCCCAGGCCTAACATGAAAGCCGCGAACAAACCGCTGCGAGAACTCCTTAGAAGTGCAAGCTTCATCATTTCCCAACGAGTAGCTCCCAATGCCAAAGCAGCTTCCCTCTGATTTTCAGGAATCGCTCGAAACACCTCTCGGGAAACGGAGGAAATCGTGGGTAATACCATTAACGACAACACGCACCCAGCAGCCATCATCCCCACTCCATAGGCGGGCCCTTGAAACATCGGTAGAAATCCCAGTTTTTGAATGAGGAGGGGTTGTACTTCAGTCCGCAACCAAGGCACCAAAACAAAAACACCCCATAATCCGTAAACCACACTCGGAATAGCTGCTAACATTTCAACAAGAAAGCCCAGAACTTTAGCAAGAAAAGGAGGCGCCAATTCATTCAGGAATAGAGCAACTCCCACACTCAAGGGAAAAGCAATGAACAAGCTCAAAAAAGAAGAAATCAAAGTGCCGTAGACCACTGGCAATGCCCCGTAAACATCTCGCACGGGATCCCATGCTGAAGTCGTCAAAAATGTAAAAAACGAGATGCTTTTTAGGGCAGTCCCAGAAGCGTCCCAGAGAAAAAATCCCATCCCTAAGAGGAGAACGATTACAGCAAGAGCTAAAAATCGGACACAGGCTAAAAAAAAACGATCGGCAAATCGAACATCTTTTTTCAACTGACGCATGTTACGGAACAACTTTGATTGTTTGAAGAGTAGCTTCCAAGCGCTTGATGAGTGCCGGAGGCAATGGGGCATACTCTAATGTTTGTGCTCTGGATTGCCCTTCACTCAAAGCCCATTTCAGAAAAGCAACCAGTCCCTGTCCTTTATTAGATTTCGACATGTCTTGCCGAATCAATAAATAAGTGAAGGCGCTGATTGGATAACTGCCTTTGCCCGAAGCTTGGGTCAACGAGAGTCGATAATCTTTCGGCATCTGAGATATTTCGGAAAGAGCCGCTGCAGTCAGAGATTTCAATGTAGGTTCTACAAACTCCCCGCGTTTATTTTTGACTTGAGCTACAGAAAGCCCGTTTGTTTTAGCATAAACGTATTCGATGTACCCGATGCTCTGAGGGGTTTGTTTGATGAGCCCAGCAACCCCTTCATTGCCTTTTCCACCGAGACCCACTGGCCAATTCACTGCAGTCCCCGCACCTACTTTATCTTTCCATGGGGTACTGACTTTGCTGAGGTAATCCGTGAACACTCCGGTTGTGCCACTCCCATCCGAACGATGAATTACTAAAATACTTCCTTTAGCACTTAAATCAGGATTGATAGCTTTCAAGCGCGGATCTTCCCATTGGGTAATCTCCCCCAAGAATATTCCAGCAATGAGTTCTCCGGTGAGTTTCAGTGTTTTTACTCCGGGAAGATTAAAACTGAGAACAACTGAGCCAATAGCAGTGGGGACGTGCAGCATCGGCTCGCCCACTTTTTTAATCTGCTCATCGGTCATGGGGGTATCAGTGGCCCCAAAATCAATGGTGCGATCTGTAAATTGGCGAATGCCTCCACCGCTTCCAATCGATTGATAGTTGATTTGAACGTCGGGATTCACTTTTTGAAAATCTGTGAACCACTTGGAATAAAGCGGATAGGGAAAGGTGGCTCCTGCTCCATGGATGAGAGTTGCGGTGCTGGCGAGTCCGGAAAAACAAATGCTGGAAAGGATCAGCAGTCTTTGTACTTTTTTCATGCCCCCACTTTAGAATTTTCGGCAAAAACGTGTGTTAAGATTCGGTTAGGGATTCAACTATTTCTTATTTTTCAAGTACTTATCAAATACCCCCTGCAGGATAGCCTCCTCAGGAGGAGCATATCCGGCTTGATGAGCCTCAATCCATGCACGGTACATTTCCGCAGAGGGTCTGGGAACTCGGGAGAAGTTGGAATAATCGACTGCTATCAATCCAAAGCGGGGTTTGAACCCTTTCACCCATTCAAAATTGTCTAAGAGCGACCAATAGAAATAACCTCGGACGTCGGCCCCAGCTTTGATCTCTCGAGCCACTTCTTTCAAATGAGTGAACATATAATCCTCACGAAAGGCATCTGCGCCATCCGCGATTCCATTTTCGGTAATAAAAATCGGCAATCGGTAATTTTTAACAAACCGGATCATTCGGCCCAAGCCGCTGGGATGAAAGCCCCACCCCATTTCGGAAATGGGTTCTCCAGGATCACTAAACCCCACTCCAAACATAAAACCGGGGGCCGTTTCAAACTGCTCCCCGCGAGCCCGCCATCTCAAAATCGCTTTGGAGTAATAATTGATTCCCACGAAATCCGTTGTCAGTCGGCCTAGGGCCTCTGGAACTTCAGGAACCTGCGGAACCATTCCTGCAATTCCAAACTGTGGCCGTTTTCCTGTGGTGGCATCCAACCAACTCTGATTATAAAAATTTCTGGCTACAAAAGTCAGAAGGCGTTCCATCGGATGCCAATGCCGAGCAGGAACAAAATCCATCATGTTGTGCGCATAGCCCACCATCAGGGGGTGATGCCGCCAAGGACCTCGGCGGTGAGACACCTCAGAGTGAATGCAATCGTAAGCACTGACGTGCGCTTTTAAAAGCCCTCGAAATAACTGGCTGCATTTTTCTGGCTGATAAATGGCTGGCGGTTGAAAACCAGCCAAATACTTTCCAACGCACATGATGACAGGTTCATTCACAGTGCACCAAAGTGGGATTCGATCGCCCAGCACTTGAACTATTTTTTTCACATAGTTTTTGAATTTGATCCCAGCATTTTCTGCAGTGAAGTCTCCCATGGCCGAAAACCATTGGGGGGACGTAAAATGATGGAGAGTGACCATCGGCAACAACTTGAGTTTTTCACATTCGGCAAGAACCTCTGCATACCAGTCGAGGGCGTCCAAATCCCAACATCCCTCTTCTGGCTCCACACGGGACCACTCAATCGAAAATCGATAGGCATTGAGGCCCAACTCTTTCGCTAAACGTAAATCTTCTTGATACCGATTCCTATGATCCGTAGCAGGACCACTGGTCACGCTGCCCTCAATGTGACCTGCTTGTTCCCAAGCCCACCAATCATTCTTGGTGTTGTAACCTTCAATTTGATGGCTGCTAGTAGCTGCTCCCCACAAAAACTTCACTTAACAGTCTCCCTCCACCAGCCCCCCCTGAAGGAGACGATACCTAGCACCTCGCCAATCCACGGTGTGTCCAAATAAGATAGAACCCCAGAGCGGCAGAGCCAACGCCTCTCTCACCCACCAAGCTCCTAAGGCCCGCATTGAAAACCGATCGGAGAGAATGTGGAGACTCAAATCCATAAGTGCCCATCCTATCATATGGACAGCCCACACTTCGAAAAAGGCAATACCGAACCAAGTTCCGAGGGCATAGGCTCCTGCCATCCCGGAAATGGATGAGAAAAAGAAAGGTTCCGCTAGAAAAGCAAGGGGTGCGATTGATTTTCGAATTCTTCCCCAACGTAAATGTCGTTTCCAAAACTGCTCCAAAGAATAAGTTCCAATGTGCTGCTCTACTGGGGACCGCATCAACTCGACTCGAAGATCGAGTTTACTCATGGCATGACCAGCCATATAGTCTTCTGCAATATAACTTCCAAGAGTTTTGATGCCCCCTATTCTCTCAATCGTTTGTTTTCGGAAAAGCATCGACTTTCCGACCACGCTGGGAAATCCCAAATGTTTGGTGACAAACATCCAGCGCGTGAAAAAAGTATTCAAATAAGAAGCTTCGAGGAGGCCGCCGAGGCCCCGCGGGGAAACTCCGGCCACCACTCCTGTGATAATTCCAACATTTTGACTGAAATCAGGCACCATTCGTTTCAGATAGTGCGGTTGAACTCGAATATTTGAATCACTAATGAGGAGCAGATCCCACTTGGCCTTTTTGTAAGAATCTAACAGATTATTGATTTTAGGATTCACTTCATCACTGAACTTACTCACGATGAGCTCACTTGAAACATTCGGATATTTTCTCTGAAGTTCCTGGACGATCGTCACAGCCGGATCCTCTACTTCGGCAACAGAGAACAACAATTCGTAACTCGGATAATCCAAAAGAAAAAAACTCTCAAGATTCTCTGACAAACCAACATCAAACCCCTTTAAGGGTTTGAGTATGGAAACTGGCGGAAGCTGTTTTTCTGCTTTTCTGGGGGTCCAGGAAGTGTAGTGCTTAAAAACTAAGACTGTGCCCCAAAGGAGCAGTCCCCAATTGAGAATCCAAAGTCCGAGACAGAACACGGATAAGACTGTCATGGATGGGCTCCTCTCGATAGAAGTGAAAATCCAGTTGTTGTGTTTTGATAGCCCTTAATATCGCTTCAGGATGTTTCTCACATGCCATGAGATTTTTCCAAGAAGTGAGGTTCTTTTCGGTGTGGAAATCACTGTTAGCAATCAACGGGAGCCCAGCTCTTTCTACTTCATTGAACCAGAACGGACCGCTAGCAACTTCCCAAGCATCCACGCTATCACGCAATTCCTCTCTGCGCTCCCACAGGTGATAGGTTTGCTTTTCAAGCTTTCGAGTTGAAACCGGATGAGCAGCAATGACTACTCCTCCTTGAGAACGTGCTTTTTGACTGGTCACGCTGATATCTTCACTGGGATCGATATTTTCGAGAGTTCCCAAAACTAAGAAGTGTGCTGAGCGATGATTGGAAATTGAATTTTTAGTGATTTCCAATCCGGGAATGAGTTGCATGCGGTACTGTTCCCAAGCTCTCACCTTTTCAGATTTCAATATTTCCCGATACAGCGGCAAAGTAGCACGAGTCAGAGTGACACCCAAATAAGACGATGCTTTTCCGATGAGTGAACTTTGTTCACAATAATGATCCGTGATCGCAATGGCTCCAAAATTTCTTTTTCCAAAATAATCCACCAGGAAAGGAATACTGTATTTGCCATCACTGAAATTCGAGTGGATGTGAAAATCCGCTAGATACATTGAACATCACTTTACCGGGCTTATATCTGTACCTGATGAGGAATTGTTTAGGAATTGGTTAGCTCACGGAAGACTCAACGCAACAAGGCCACTGCAAGAAGAGATGTTATGAGTAACAGAATAGAACCTGTCCAGAAGGGCAACCCTGGATACACTTGAAAGAGCAATCCAGATACCGAAGGCCCCAAGACACGGCCCAAGGCAGCGAGAGATTGTCCTAAACCTAAAGTGCCTCCTTGCTCATCGGCGTCAACTGAACGTGACAACAGACTCGAGAGCGAAGGGTGCGTGATTCCCGTCCCAGACGCCATGATGATAGCTACTAAGAGCATCCCTCCGTAAACACCAGACCATCCGATTTCAGGAATTAAAAAGAATGCTAGAGCTACGAGGGCGGGACCCACAACTAATAATTTTTTTTCTCCAAATCGTTTAGCAAGTTTTCCAATCAAGTAACCCTGAACAATAGTAGCTGTCACTCCCACCACAATCAGCATGTACGCTGTCAAACTTGCGGCATGCTTGCTTTCAAAATCAGTGCTTATACTTCCATGAGGCACCCAATAGTGTTGAATAAAGAGCCCCAACACATTTTCCATCATGGAAAACGAGGCAGAAAAGATGAGGTACATAGCGAGAATATAACCCACTTGAGGATGCCGAGCTGCGTGCTTGAGCGCCGCCCAAGAAAGCTGCGGGCGACTGGTCACCTTGGGTACATGAAGTGCCTTCGCTTCTTTAACAGGATTCGTCTCAGGTAACCGAATCAAAGCGATGACCCAATTGATTGCTGAAAGCCCGGCAGCTACGAATGCAGGAGCCTCTAAGCCAAACTTCACCACGAGTCCCCCCAAAACAGGACCAAAAATAAATCCCAAACCGAATGCCGCTCCAATCAATCCCATTCCTTTTGCTCGATTTTCAGCGTCTGTACTGTCCGCAATGATGGCTTGGGCTGTACCGATATTGGCGCTTCCCAAACCCGAGAGCATTCGGGCGATGAACAAAACGGTTAAGCTGCTTGAAAGTCCAAATAACAAGTAACCGAAAGCCGTCAAAGCGATGCTGATTAACATGACAGGACGCCGCCCGATTCGATCCGAAAGCCGTCCCCAAAAAGAACCAAATAAAAACTGCATGGCGGAAAAAGAAGCCCCCAACAAAGTGATCACTGAAGGACTTGCTCCGAGCTTCTGAGCGTAAAAAGGTTGAATGGGAATGAGAATTCCGAAGCCAATCAAATCTAAAAAAACGGTAAAAAAGACAATGCCAAGAATAGAAGAGCGAGTTTGCGGGCTACCAGACATTTAAAGAATTTAGTCTATTTTTAACTATCTGCCAATGCGAGTGCAGATAGTGCGTCCATTGGACGTGCTGCATTCGTTGATGCTGGCAGCACTTGAAGTCCCCGTTTGGGTATCACGACCACAGGCCGAGAGGAGCAGTAAACAGGTTAGGATTAAAAATCGCATGTCTTTCAAGGGTGCAATCAAAAGGCCAGTGTATTCTCGGCTAGAGGATGCATACAAACTGCTGAACTTTTTTTCACCCTAAGGCCCCTTAGACACTGTCTAAAAAATAGGCAGCTTTTACTCGTTCACAGGCTTGGAAGGAGCCGCTTCAGATTTACGGTCAAATCTCAGACTGAATGTGAATCCGCTAAACCCATTTGTCCGAGGCATGTACAAGTAGCCAGGCATGAAAGTCACTCGATACCCATTGACCAATACAAATCCCAATCCAGCTTGAGGTTGAATCGTAAACCCGTCTCCCGAAACTCCTAAATTATTGCTGGACCCGTAGCCATACCCAAGAAAAACGTTGAATTCGTAAGTGAGAATTTTAAAAAAGGCTTGGTCCCAGCCTAAAGTCATCCCGGTATAGAGGATATTATTGTCCACGATGGAACCATCTTCCGGGGCACCCGCGACCACTTCTAACCCCATGCTGAACCCTTTATAGAAATATTTACTCGTGCGAAATCCCAACATCAGCCCTTGTGTGCCACTATCGGTGCTGCCGCCCTTGAAACGTTGCACTTGGAGCCCGGAACGTTGTACAGAACGCGAATTGCCCGCCGAATAGTATTCGGCATAAGCCACTTGATTCAGTTGGCTGACCAGAAATAAAAGAGTCAACCACCCCAGGACTGAAATCCGTTGAAAGTTCGACATAAACACCTCGCCCACCCCTCTTATCGGCATCGCGTTAAACCCCTTAAGATCTGAATTTTGAAGGAACCGTGAAGAGCCGGCTTTGGGCGCTACTGTATACAAAATTACAAGCTCTTGAAGTCTACACCCCTGCTGATTTTTATATTTTTATCATTATTTTCAATATCTTATATCAATCTGCTCAATGGACTTGGGCTTGCAAACTGCTGCTCCCCGAGGTCTTTTTGAAGGGCCTCGACAGTAAGGAGTACGCCCTTGAAGTTTAAAACTTGGTTCAGCCAATTTAAAGATGCGAGTCTCGCTGTTTTATCCCTAATTTTTCTGACCACCGTGATTTTACTTTCCTCGTGTGGGCAAAAGGAAACTTTTTTAAGTTCGGGAAGTAGTCGCTATTTTGTTCAAGACTTAAATCCACCTTATTTAGATATTTTATGGGTCATTGATGATCGTTCTCCTATGAACTACGTAAAAACCCATGTCATCAGTGAGGCGAAAAAGTTTTTTACTCGCTTAGACGGTATTCCTGGGGATTATCGCATGGGAATCACCACGATGGACACTCTTAGAAACTCGGGAGCGTTAAGACCCGCAAATACTGTTTTAACGAAGAATGTGGGCACCGTAGAGCAACGTGCGGCTGTTTTTGGAAACTTACTCTCCCAAGTGATCAATTTACAAACGGGTGCAGAAAATACAGGACTGGCAGCTACATTACTTTCTCTTAACCAGTACTTCCGACCTCGAGCTGGAGTTCCTTTGGTTTTGGTATTTATTTCAGATGGCGATGACTTCTCGGTATCGAGTTCATCCACTCAAGATCCGGTCAATACGTTTGTTGCCCAAGTACTGAGCTTGAAAGGCAACAATCCTGATTTAGTTCGTGCTTATTCCATCAACTACAAAGCAAACGGTGCTCGATGCGCTACCGTCAATAATGCGGACATTGATAAAGCCGGAACTTCTGCTACCCGCCCTACTGGCGGCGCTTGGTTTCAAGATCGCTATTTCCGGTTAGCAACTCTCCTGCAAGGGGAAACAGCCGATTTGTGTTCCCAGTTTTCAACTAGTATTCAGTTGAATGGGCTGCGTTTGAAGGCACTCAGCAAGCGCTTCAAGCTAGAGACTCCTGTTGCCGATCCGAGCAAACTGAGAGTTACAGTGGTGAGTGTAAATAATCAAACACTGGATCTTGATTGGACGTATGATGCGTCCACGAATGAAGTCGTATTTTCAGAAGCTCCCCCTGAAGGAAGCTCTATTCAAATATTAATTGCCCCCAACTAAGGTGGCTCGCAGTATTTTTAGGGAGCTCGTCCAAGTACTCAAGTTAGTAATGAGTTCATATTCAATTTTGTCGGCAATTTCCTCGTACTCTTTTCGCTCTTGGTTCTGAAACATACCTTTTAAAATAAAGAGCAATGATTTTTCAGTTTCGGCCAGAGTCCCACTTTCAGTTCCCACTTTTGAAAAGTCTAAATTGAGAGCCGTTTTGGTACGTGTAACTGCTTCCATAAAACGCTGCAGGCCCTCGATACACTGGGCAAAGAATCGATTAGCTCGAGCGCTGTCTTCCTCCCGAAATAGTTCAGCAGAACGCAACAAGCTGCCTTTTACGCGTTCCACACTGTTCAAGGCGATATCGAGTCCAGTGGCCGCCCAAACAGATAAATCCGGTTGGTGTAACGGAGTGCTCCCCGAGCTGATATTTGCAGGTTGAATATCCTGTTCTTCCCACTGAGGATTGAGTGTTGGGTTTTGTAAAATATCCAACTCGATTTGAATTTCTTTCATCCCATCCCCCAGTGTCTGTTTTGAGTTAATAGTTTTTTGATTTTTAAAATTCTAGGATCCTGAGGCATCACTTTCAGAGCCTCATCTGCTTGCTCGAGAGCTTCCGAAAACCGATTTTCCTGCAATAACAGCGTCGCGTAGGCGAGTCGGATCTCGCCATGTTTTGGCTCTTGTTGAAGAAAGGTATTGATTCGAGACTTCAAGCCTTGGGTATTGGGAGAGCTCATCTTCAAATGGATCAGAAAACGTAAAGCCAATGCGTTCTGGGGGTCTTGATCTAACGACTTCTCAAAGAAAATCCCAGCAGTTTCGTGAGAACCCTTTTCAAGATCCACTAAACCGAAACCACACAGTGCTTTTGAATTACCAGGATCCGTTGCCAAAGCTCTTTTGAAAAACTCAGTAGCTTCCGTAGTTTTTTTTCTCTGAAGTGCTAGAGTCCCTAGATTCACCAAAACTGCTGCTGAATGGGGAACTTCTTTGAGCGCTTGGATATATTCAGCTTCCGCTGCATCCCATTTTTGAGCAACCATGAGTTGATTGCCATAGGCTTTAAAATATTCATAACGAAGCGGGCTTTCTATTTCGTTCGTGCTCCCCACTTTCGCAAAAAGAGCAAGAGCTGCTTCAGTGTTTTGCTCCTGCACATAGCAAAGCCCTAGATAAATGGCATGCCGAGCTTTTTGATGTATTTCCCAGAGCGCCTTGAAGCATTTTTTAGCAGCAAGAATCTCGTTGAGCTTTAAAAAACAAATGCCCAACCCTTCCATGGCTCTTTCATCTCTAAGATTTTTCTTGAGGTGGTAGCTGAAGAGGTTTCGAGCGAGCAAGTAGTCCCCATTAGCTAACAAAAGATCAGCTTCGCTTAAGTAATCTTTGGGTTTTTGAGCCGGAGTAGCTTCTGGAGTTCGTTGTTTGATTTTTACCAAGAAGGAGCGTTCTTGGGACAATGCGGCCTCAGGAAGTTCCTGAACCTGAATCTGATCCGCTTCAGACATCAAATGAAAAAACGGCGATTGAGGACCACTATTTTGAAATGACGTATCGTTGGCCATTACCCGGAAGGAGAGCAAGGCGTGTGCCATCGCTGCAGTGGGAGATGCCCCGCAAATACAGAACTTTTTTTGAGAAGCAGCACACCGAGCCGTCAGGGCAGCTTGGGGAGAGTCAAATTTTTGGCTGAACTCAGGCTTTACCTGTTTTAGAAATACGCGGAGCAGATACTGCATGACGCTCAAATGCTTCTAAATGTTGCTGCGTCGCTACAGTCTTTTTGAGATCTCGAATGGTTTCATTTTTATACTCATCGATGGCGGCGATCAGTTGCAGATCCAGATCTAGAATTTTATCTGCTATTTCGCGGCGCTGAGACATCATCCGTTGCATCAAGGTCTTATCCACGGGATTCATTTCGATACTTTTCTCGGATTGCTCCACTACGTTGGAGATTTTTGCATCGAAGGAGCGAATAATATTTAAAATGCGCTCACGACTATCTACAAAAAAATCGATATCTTTCCATTCATTTCTTGCGATTTGGTCCAGAAATTTTTTTGTCACAGTGTAAAACTTTTCGTAGTAGTGATTTTTCATCTCCAGATACTGAAGTACTTCTTCCATGGCTCCCCCTTTTATTTTGGCTCGACTGTTGGCTTCGGTTTTAAACTTTGTATGGCTTCATCCCAGGCATTCCTGAGTGTAGTAAAAATACTGAGGGCCTCTTCTAAGGAGCTGACTTCGTTATCACGAGCAGCTTTCAAGAGACGATCCTGCACAAAGCCGTACAACCCTTCTAATTGACCCGCTATTTGGGCTTCGGCCTGATGATTCAGCGTGGCCTGTAATTCGGTAACAATGTTCATGGTTTTACCGATATAGAGACTTTTTTCACTCGAATTTTTCTCTGTGGTAGCCAAAATAGCCTTTCGAATAAATCGAATGGCTGCATCATACAGCATCAGCAGTAAGGCCTCTTTACTGGCGGTAAAGACCTGGGTCTTTGAGTATGCGCCAGCGGAATTCTTCTTTTTTGAAGTTGAATCCATCTACGATTAGCCCCCTCCATTAGGTACGGGCATCGGCGCTGCGACTCCTGCCGCAATCGCGCCTCCCTGACCTTGGATTGCTTGAATAGCAGCTTGGGCTCTGGATAAAGAGGTTCTGAGCGCTTGTGCCTTTGCTTCTACAGCCTTTTCACTCCGTTGAATATTGCGATCAATGGCTTGAATCTGGTTGTCGTAATTTTTTTTCTGGGTACTTAAGAGCCCAGATCCTGAATTGGTAAGTGTCGCTACAGCTCGGGTGAGCCGAGGAATTACACCATAGCTGTTACCGTCTCCACTCAATAACTCAACAACACCATCAAAGTTTTTTTCCAGGGCAGCAGTGAACTTTTTTTCATCTAGCGTTAATACGCCTTTTCGAGTCATTTGGATTCCGACATCTGATAGGGCGCGAACTGACTTTCCTTCTTGCCCAATGAAATTTTCACGAAGTGCGGCCCGAATCCGTTCTTCTGCCACGCGAAGTGCATAATCTCCCCCCAAAGTCCGGCTCGTGTCTGTTTTCTCATCCATGGTGTTTTGCTGTTGGATGAATCCCAAAATCTGATTGGTTTTTTCCACCAGATCTTTTACCTTCACCGTTGTTTGAGGGATATCCTGCTCTAAAGTAACTGTCGTGGGCCTTCCAGGCTCTGTAATTCCTTTCACATTGAGCACAGCACCGGGGATGAGATCCTTTATTTCATTGGTGGGACTTTCCACCTGGATCCCTCGATATTTGAGGATCGCATTACCAGCATCTTTTTTCTCTTCAATAAAGAGATCCTCATCTCCGCCAGTAAAGTAGAATTCTGGGTAGTCGACATCGTTCTGAGCTCCCACCTGCGAAGAAGTGAGCAGTAGTCGATAACCATTCTCTGGATCACTGACATCGTTCACCACCGAGGCAGTGATGCCCATCTTCGCATCATTGATGGAGCGGGCGATACCATCCAAAGTGGAATTGTCGTAATCAATAAAAACTTCTTTGGATTCACCATTTCGAGTAGAAAATGTTAAATATCCAGTTCCAATGCGAGTATCGTCAGGATCGGGAAATCGGTTAGAAAATGCACTGGGGCCACTGGCCAGCTGCAACACTTCAATATCATGTTTGCCGGGCTCAGCGAGGCTTTTATCAGCTGACCCAGTAATCACTTTGGGATCATCCGAATTGAAAGCAATTTCCCTCATCGCAAAAGGGGTTCCTAACCCTGGCAGGATCTGTCGCAAGCCATCTGCTTTTGAAACCAAATCAGACAAAAGATTTACTTTTTCCTGCAACTTTTCTTTGCGGTTCTCCATGACCTGAATAGGCTTCCGCTCAGCTTGAACGGAGGCCTGGTAGGCACGCGCAAACTCAGGGCTTAAATTAGCCGTTTGATTTTGATCGACCGTAAGATCAGCCAAGAGTTCCCCCCACACGAGGAATATTAATCCGATTAATTGAGTGATGAATGTTTGAGCGAGGAATAACTACAGACTTCAGTATAAACCAAAAGAGGAACGTTTCAAAGATTTGGTGTCTAGATTTCCCGAACTACTTTCACGGGACCTGTTGGTTTTTTGACATGTTCATACACACTTGAAACAGCTGCAGCTTGCGTCTCTGGGAGATCTTCAGTTTTTACAAGCTCTTCGAGAAGTTCTACCACCGTTTCACTGTCAATGGGTTGACTCAACTCCAGAATCTCGAGTGAAGATTGTTCATTCGCGTTAACCTCAGAAGTGCCAACATCTTCTTTTTTTTCTGAGGGCGCACTTTTTCCACGGGAACGTTCTCTTTGGCCGTTTTTTTTATCGGCCTCATTCAGACGCTCCACAGTGGAGGTTGGTAATCCGAAAATGGGATTGATGAGCGGCATGAGTCTTCCTCATCCCTCTTTTCGGAACAACTGATGAGAATCCTTATTCCAAAAGTTTCAACGCCAGATGGGGCATCAAATTAGCTTGTGCAATGACTGCCGCACCTGCTTTCTGAAGCACTGCAGCCTGCGTCGCCTTGGCGGTTTCCGCTGCGAGATCCGCATCAATAATACGTGAACGCGCTTGAATCATGTTTTCCTCGTATATCGACAAATTATTGATGATGGAATTAAATCGCGTCTGCATAGCTCCAGCTTCTGAACGGGGCACATTCAACTTGGTGATTGCCTCATCCACAGAACCCAAGGCATCTAGAGCAGAATCTTCATCAGATAAACTCACCCCATCCACTCCTAATGTGGATGCTCTCAGATCCAACTTGTCCGTTGAGTAAGTGACCCGGTTGTTTTCATTATTATCGGGTCCTATTTGAAAAGTGAATTCCTTGCCCTCCCCGTTCAATAAGGAAGTACCGAAATATTCCGTTGCATTGGCCAATCGATCAATTTCCTTTTTTAATTGTTGATTCTCGAGTTCCAACATGCTCCGCTCAGAATCACCAATAGTGTCGCTCGCACCTTGAATCGCCAATTCCCGCATTCTGACTAATAAATTACTGACTTCATTCATTCCGCCTTCAGCTACTTGCATCAGCGATAACGCTTCTTTGGCATTTCGACGAGCTTGCGCAATACTTCGAATTTTTCCTTCCATGGCGGTGGAAATTGCTAAACCGGCAGCATCATCGCCAGACTTATTGATCCGCTTTCCGGAAGCAATTCGCTCAATCGCATCTCCGTACATCCGCCCCGTCTCTTCCATATGTCTGCGCGCATTGATTACGGGCAGATTGCTCAACAACGTAATAGCCATGGTTCTCTCCTTCAAAAGGTGGTAGATACCACCCAAACAGGAGTGATTAACGCTTCGCGCAACACCCCTTGCCAAGTTTATCGGCGGTGCGTTATTTATCTTGAGAACTTTTTTGCTGTGCGTTAATTATTTTTTATGGAATGGGTACACAAATCAGTATTAGTCAATGAAGTGATTGATTTTATTGATTTAAAATCAGGTGGTGTTTACGCAGACATGACTTTTGGAGAGGGGGGACACACGGAGGCACTCCTCAAAGGTGGGGCTGGGTGCGTTTGGGGCAGCGATCGGGACCTCTCAGCAATTGAACAGTACCGCAAAGAGGGCACTTACAGACAAGATCCCCGACTCAAACTGATTCAGTGCCGTTTCACCGATTTTAAAGCTCAAGCGGCCTCAACCCAATTTGACGGTATCCTGCTCGATTTGGGAGTCAGCACTCGACAACTCACTGCCCCTCCTCGCGGTTTTACTTTTCAAACGGCTGGTCCTTTAGATATGCGGATGGATCAAAGCGAAGGCCCCACGCTGAAAGAGTGGCTGGAAGCGGTCTCAGAGGAAGCAATTGCCGATGCACTTTACTGGAATGCAGATCTCAAAAACTCGAGAAGTCTAGCCAGAAAAATCAAAAAGGCAGCTCAGGAAGGAAAGTTGGAAACGACTCAAGATTTAGCGACGCTTTTGGGTCCGCGCACTGGAAAAGCCCATCCCGCAACGGTGCCATTTATGGCACTCCGAATGGCCATCAATCAGGAGTTGGAACAAATCCAAACAGCTTTGCCTCAATTATTGACCCTCCTAAAACCGCATGGACGGCTAGTCGTAATAACGTTTCATTCCACTGAGGACCGATTGGTGAAGCGCATGATGAAAACATGGGCCGGATTATGCATCTGTCGAGAACTGGTTTGTCTCTGTTCCAAAACGGCTCATGTCAAAATATTGACTAAAAAGCCCGTTGAACCTTCGACTGAAGAGCTCTCTCATAATCCCCGATCACGCAGTGCTAAACTTCGATGCATTGAAAAATTAGCGTAAAGAATTTAAACTAAGAGAAGTAATCCTGGTTTCTCTCCAATTCTCTATGACTCCAACAAAAAATCAGTTCGTAATGATGGCTGCGATCCTATTTTTGCTCAGTGCCGGAGTGATCTGGATCCGTACTGCGAATGTGCGTGCTACTTATGAGTTTGTCGCCAAAGAAAAAGAATTAGAAAAGCTTAAGCAGAATTCTCAAGGACTTCGTATTCGCTGGGCTCAACTCACAACACCTCAAAGATTGAAACTGCTTGCGAGCCAATTAGGGTTAGATGCTCCTCGATTGAGTCAGGTCTTTCGGCATCAGCCCGCAGGAAAACCCCAATGAGCCAATGGCTAAAGGTACGACTGGGTTTAGTCTTTTTTTGCTTCTTTTGCTTTTTTTCACTCGTTGGCTTCCGCTTAGTCCAACTTCAGGTACTTCCCAACCAAGCTCTCAGTGAGCTTTCTCAAAGACAATTTACAAAAACGGACCGCAAAGCGCCCTTTCGTGTACCTGTGTATGATCGCAATCATCAAGAGCTGGCGGTCAGCATTCCCGTAAGCTCAATTTATGCGCACCCGAAGAAACTCATCTCGCGCCGAAAGACAGCTGCTCTGTTAACGAAACAATTAGGAGGTTCTCCCGCCAAGTGGCTACAAAAACTGGATCCTAAAAAGAATTTTGTTTGGCTCCAAAGACAATTGAGCGAAGAGAAGGCTCAACAGATTAAGAATCTGAACTTGGCAGGGCTTGGGGTGGAGTCGGAAAATAAACGAGTTTATCCCAATGGACCTCTCGCTTCTCAGGTTTTGGGATATACAGATATCGATGGCAATGGTTTAGCCGGGATAGAACTCAGTCTCAATGCAACCCTCTTACAAGACAAACAACGCATCAAATATGCTAAAGATGGCAAAGGAAATAAAAGTTACATCGAACGAGGCAGAGAGTCCTCGGAATCTAGTACAAATGGAATTCATCTCACTATCGATCGACGACTCCAAGCCATGGTGGAACAGGAACTGGAGCAAGTAAAAACCGAAAGCAAAGCCAAGAATGTCATGGCTATTGTGATGAACCCGAGAAATGGAGAAGTACTCGCATTAGCCCAGCGACCTTCCTTCGATCCTAACAATCCTTCGCAAAGCCAACCGGAGGCGCGACAAAATCTCATCACTCAATCTCTTTATGAACCCGGTTCAACACTCAAGGTGCTGTTCGCTGCTGAAGCGATCGAGAGACAGTTACTGAAGGCTGATACTGTCATTGATTGCGGGAACGGTAAGATCAAAGTAGGTCAAACCACTATTTCAGAATCCGATAAGAAACATCAGCACTCAGCTCTTCCGCTCACTCAAGTGATTGCCTACTCAAGCAACGTAGGTGCTGTGCGTGTAGCCCAGAAATTGGGAACTCAAGCTGCCGTTGAATTGCTTCAAAAATATGGCCTCACTCAGAAAACCGGTATCGAGCTTTCCGGAGAAACTACTGGAGCCCTTCGTTCTAAAGAGGCGATCACACCCCTTCTGCTAGCCACCATGGGTTTCGGACAGGGACTTTCGACCACACCGATTCAGTTAGTCACCGCTTTCACTCCTTTTGCTAATGGTGGCTACTTAGTGACTCCAACGCTCATAAAGGACTCGACGGAAAAGGATGACACCCACGTTCCTTTCGGGGAACGTGTGATTTCTGAAGAAACAGCGGAAACGATGCGATCCATATTAGTGGCAGCGACGGAAGACCAAAAGGGCACTGGTTACTTGGCAAAAATTGCCGGTGTGCGCGTGGCCGGGAAAACGGGAACCGCACAGAAGTATGACTCTCAGGGCGGGGGATATAAAAGCGGAAAATACTACTCCTCATTCGTGGGCTTTTTGCCTGCGGAGGATCCCCAGTTTTTAATTGGGGTGATGGTAGATGAACCCAAACAAAATTATTATGCATCTTTAGTGGCCACTCCTCTTTTTAAACGGATTGCGGAGCACTCCTTACAGCTCTTAGAGAAGGGCCCGGCACAGACAGTTCCACAGAATACAGCGGGTCGTCGTAAAGATATCATTGCTCCAAAGGAACTTGCAAAGAACTCTGAAGGACAGTGGGTGATGCCAAGTTTAAAAGGCCTCACACTCAATGAGGCAATGACACTTCTGAATCGGTACGTGAACAAAGTAGAAGTTTCCGGAAATGGCTACGTCACTACACAAAATCCAGAACCTGGAGCCGTCATTCATGAAAACACTGCAGTAGGTATTCAGCTCAAAGGCTTTAGTGATTGAGTTTTTTAAAGGCGACAATCCGTTGAGTGGCAGCTCTGCCCCAATTGAAAAACCTGCTCTCCCCGACATCCATATCGAAAAACCGTAATCCCTTTCAGCTTTCTGCTCCAAGCCTCCATGTAAATATTCTGAATGGTCTCGGCGTTTATTTCTTCCGGTAGATTGATGGTTTTGGAAACAGCATTGTCGGTGAACTTTTGAAAAGCCTCCTGAATATTCAAATGGGCCTCTGCACTCATCTCTAATGCAGTCTTAAATAATGGGTTTTCTTTCCATACACCTGACTCCTTCACCGCATTTATTTCGTTCTGAGTTAATCCCTTTTTTTCCTGGGCCCATTTTTCAAAAACGGGGTTCAATAACTTGAACGTTTTGCCGCCCAAGATGTTAGACTGGGTATAAGATAAGCCAAAGAGCGGTTCAATTCCCGAGGATGTTCCTGCAATCATGCTGATGGTCCCTGTAGGAGCGATTGAAGTGACCGTTGCATTTCTCACCTTCTTTTTCTTGTTATAAAAAACGCTCTTTTTCCAGTTTGGAAAAACACCTCGCTCTCCAGCCAGCATTTCAGAAGTTGCCCACGCCTGTTTTGAAATAAACGCCATGATCTTCTCAGCTAAATCCACAGCTTCAGCGCTATCATAAGGGATTCCTAAATGGATGAGCAGTTCTGCAAGGCCCATCACACCGAGTCCCACTTTTCGATTTCCCAGAACCTGTTTTTGGATAGCTTCGCTCGGCCAGTACCCGATTTCAATCACATCATCTAAAAATCGAATCGCATCGGAGACTGTTTCCTTCAAACCCTGCCAATTGATACCGTCGGGAGAATGATCGGACAAAAACCGAGTGAGATTGATTGAGCCTAGATTACAAGCCTCAAATGGAAGTAAAGGAACTTCTCCACACGGATTAGTGGCTTCAATACGTCCTAGCTCCGGGGTGGGCTGAAGTCGGTTGATTCGATCTAAAAATACCAGGCCGGGATCTCCTGTCTTCCATGCACACTCTGCCATCAAGTGAAAGAGTTCTCGGGCCGAAACTTCTTTCTTTTTTTTGCCGTCATAGGGATCCAGAAGAGGAAATGACTGACCGTTTTCCACGGCTTTCATAAACCGATCCGTGATTCCTACGGAAAGATTAAAATTGGTAAAAGCCTGTGGATCTAGCTTTGCTTGAATGAATTCTTCAATATCAGGGTGATCCACTCTGAGTATCCCCATATTAGCCCCACGCCGCTTTCCTCCCTGGCGAATATTTTCAGTAGCGACATCAAAAATCCGCATAAATGAAACAGGGCCACTGGCAACCCCCAGGGATTGAGATACGGGATCTCCCTTCATTCTCAGTTTCGAAAATGAAAATCCTGTGCCTCCCCCAGACTGCTGAATGAGTGCCATGAGCTTTAATGCATCGAAAATTTCAGTCAGGCTATCCTCAATCGGGATAACAAAACAGGCACTGAGCTGTCCTTGAGGAGTTCCGGCATTCATCAGCGTAGGTGAATTGGGAAGAAACTTCAGTTGCGATAACATTTCAAAAAACTGATTCCGCCAATGAGCTTCTGCTGATTTTCCACCCCACAGCTTTTCAGCCCGTGCCACTGCCTGAGCGACTCGCTGGAAGAGCTGTTCAGGAGTTTCTATCATGCGACCTGAGTGCGGGTTTTTTAACAAATAACGTGCTTTCAAGACCTCTTGAGCTTGTGGACTGAGTTTCATGCCACGCCAGTATACTGCTAGCTTGTTTGGTGAGGCTAGGGTATCTTTTCGAAGTCATGTGGAGATTGATTTCACTTTTTTATTGTTTTGCTTCCCTCAGCTTTTCAGCCATTGATTTGAGTAAAATTGAAACCACAGAGGAAAACCGAGTGCTTCTCGGCTTGGGGATTCAATTCCTAGTGCCCAATCAGCTGACTGGTTTTGAATCTCCCCAGATGGTTTTTTGTCCCAGACTTTACATGCCCTGGGGCCCTGGACATCTTCAGATCGGTGCTTCCTATGGAACGGATACGGGAGATTATCCCCGACTGAGTCAAATCTTCATTGGAGAATTGGGATATCGAATAGATTACAAAATTCGGTTTTTCACCGGATTTCTAACTGCGGGCGGACAGTATAGCCGCTATTTTTCAGAGCTTGGAGATTTCAGAAGCTGGGGTCCTCATGTAGGGTGGGGGCTTATTTTTCCATTGGCCCGAGGCTTTCGGATGGGAGCGGAAATGCGAGCCCTCATGCTCAGCAAGCTCGTTCTGGGATTTGGTGGAAACTTTACTTTCTCTTTATGAAAAAGCTTTTTTGAGGATGAATAAAAGCGCCATCATTGCCATGGAGAAAAAAGTACTCCGTTCACTTCTTAAAGCTCTCTGAAGTGAAAAGCTGTGCTGTGTAGCTTCAATCAACGGCGTAAAACTTGGCGACCATCGCGGCACTTTCTCACAATAATTTTCATAGGCAGTTTCAAAGGTTTTTAGAAGTGTTTCCTCTTCGAAAGCAACAATGAAAATGTATTCCACGGAACTCATTAAGAAGATCAAGACACTGAGCCCTGAAAATCCAAATAAAACCCCAGCGGCTGTGTACATGACAATATTAGCGATGTAGAGCGGGTTTCGAACATAGCGATAAGGCCCCGCATGCACGAGCTGAGGCACTGTTTCTCCTCGAGTTCGAGTAGCACTCCCAGCAAACCCAACCGACCAAATCCGTAACATTTCAGCGAGGACAATCGCACTCAACGCAATACTGTATTGAAGGAGACTCGGTTGAAATTTAGGAGTTAAAATCACCAACAACAAAAAAAGCGGAATGGGAGAAAAACTTCTCACTTTGAACCAAGCCCGACCAATTTTTGCGACTGTTGAAAAAGGTTGAATTACAAGCTCTTGATGCATGAGCACACTGTCCCACAGGGAGTGACCTTTTCGCAACGAAGTTTTTTAGGTCTTTTCCTTGTCGAGTGAAATCACGTTTATTATATTCCGGGAATATAACAAGGGGGATGGGAGTGACTGTTCAAATGCCGGTGTTGGGCGCGATGGGC
>RFNT01000226.1 GCA_009927045.1 bacterium
CTCGACAATCGATTTTCTAACGACCACGTCGTCAGCCACTCTTCGCTCGCCTTCAACGCGATAAACATTGAAAATCCCGAAGAAATATTGAGCCTCGTGGAGGACAATACCCGCGTGGTTGGTATTGATGAAGCCCAGTTCTTAGCAACCAGTGTAGTGGAAATTGCCCACAGGCTTGCAAATCGTGGCTTACGGGTGATTGTAGCCGGACTCGATATGGACTATCGGGGAGTTCCGTTTGGACCCATGCCTCAGCTCATGGCAACTGCTGAGTTTGTCACGAAAATGTCAGCAATTTGCACAGTTTGCGGGAACACGGCTTCTCGTACTCAACGCCGGGCAATGGAAGATAAGAAAAAAGAAAGCGGCCAAATTCTTGTAGGGGCCGGCGAGTTTTACGAAGCCCGTTGCCGAAGGTGTTACGAACCTGGTAGCTAAAGGCTCCATGTTACCCAAATCGTTGCCTCCAGAATTTAATGCCACTCGCGCTGCTTGGGATCTCAAGCACCATCAACGTCACCAAAAGTACGCCGATTTTTTTGAGGAGAGAAAAGCCCCTCAAATTCCCGAATCCTTTTTAAAACCACAGTCGCTCTGGCTAGAAATTGGTGCTGGTACCGGCCAATTTTTTGAAGCTCTGGCGCGATTGCATCCTGAAAAAAACTTAGTGGCTATTGAACGCGACCGGATGCGGGGAAAACGACTGGCTCGAAGAAGTGAAGAGGCTGGCCTTAAAAATTTTATAGGGATCCGAGGCAACGCCATTGCCGCTGCCATGACGGGATTGCGTCCGAATAGTTTGGAGCGGATTTATATTCTTTATCCATGCCCGTGGCCGAAGAACTCTCAACGAAAACACCGATGGCACTTTCATCCTACAATGCCAAAACTTGTCGAAGCGCTTGAGCCCGGGGGGCTTTTAATTTTGGCGTCGGATCAAAAATTTTATGTGGATGAAAGCCACTACGTGTGGACTCAACGCTATGGACTTGAAGTGATTAAGTACGGAGAAATTTCGCCGCATCCACTGAATGCTCTCGAGCTTTTCCCCGAAGGCCGTACCAAATTCGAACGCAGCTTTCTAGCCTCAGGCCAGCCCTGCTACGAACTCATTGTCCGCGCTACCAAAAATCAATCACTTAGCCGCTAGTTCAGGCTGAATTGTGAAGAGTTTTTCACCTTCATAATTCATGGCTCTCCACATGTTAACATGAACTAATTAAGGCGGTACGTGTATGGAAAACAAGTCCTTCTATTGGCTTACAAGCTTACTGCTTCCACTCATCCTTCTCAGCAGTTGTACCAAAGCTAAAATTCCTTCTCCTGCAGACAATGCTGCGATAGTGACTCCTTCAAATGTGACCTCTATCAACGGAGTAGTCCAATTGGACCGCGTCCGAAATGCGAGCGTAAAAGCCTATTCTCTTTCTCTAAATGGCCAAATAGGTACTGAAGTAAAAGGCGAAGCTACCACAAATGAAAAAGGCGAGTTTCAAATGAACTTACCCAAGGGAACGGGCCCCGTTGTCCTGAGATCTTCAGGAGGAAAGTATGACAACGAAGCCGATGGTGTGGAAACCGACTCTTCTGAACTTTCAAATATTATTGACCCTTCTCAAAAAACGGAAGCTCCCCTTACCCCTATGACTACTTTAGCAAAAGAAAGAATCCTTTCCTTAGTGGAAGGCGGGACGGATTTAGAAGCTGCTCAAGCTTCCGCTAAACAACAAGTCGCCCAAGTTTTTGGCCTAAGCGCAGAAGCACTGGATAAGCTGCCTGCTGCTTCCAACGAAGTGGATGCCACCACTGACCCTGATTCGATGAAATCAGCTTTGGCGTTAGCCACCCTGTCTGAGTTCATGAAAGCACACTTCCCGAACAAGACTATTGAGGAGGTCATGGCTGCTTTAGTGGCCGACTTCACAACCGATGGCAGCATCAATGGAGACAACCAGGCTGGCGACTTACAAAATGTGTTTGCTCAAACACTTGCCTTTAAATGGAATACTTCAAAAGAAGCTGCACTCGCTGCTGCTAAACTCAACCCTCGTTTAGGGTTTAAGAATATCGATTTCAACCAAGTGGCTGGAGTCTCTTTCGAAGGAGAATCTCCACTCAATAAAGTTTACCAAGACGGAGTTTACTACTTAGGGGGAGTAAAGACTTCGCTGCCAGAAAGTGGAATGGGACTCTGGAACGGTGTTTTCTACAGCGCTGGAGAGATTGGGTCGGGCTTTTTCGAGGGAAGTTGTTACCTCAATGGTGCTGATACTTTAGCAATTATTTCTGGAAAAGGTTTCTGCTCGGGAGATCAAATCTTTTACTTGGAAAACGTTGCCACCACTTTGAATGAATTCGGAACCGGCGACTATGCTGGGATTTACTATGAATCTAGCACTACGTTTTCAGGGGTTCACGATGGTAAGCTGTTTCAAAATGGAACTCCGTTTTCAGGGGAAACTTCTGGCATTACCTATGAAAACGGATCCAAGGTAAACGGTGTTGTGGGAGATAGGTATTTTGTTGAAGGAGTTCCCTCCTGGCAATCTGGCTTTGCAGATTTTTCAGTTGATTTAGCAGGCAATATCTCAGCGATTAAAAGAGATGGTGAAAGTATTGTGATTCAGTACGGGCCTATAAATAGTCCAAAGGTGAAAGTGATTGACACAGCCCTTTTCGGTAACGGCGGCAATAGAACCTCTATAGTTCGATCTCGAAATGGAAATTATACTGCGGCTTTTATCTTAAATGGCGGAGATATTTATGTATATGTAATGGATGGTGCTGGAACGGAATTAAAGCGTTTTTTGTTAAATGAAAACCACCCCAAGAACGATAGCTGGTTTGGTCAAGCGATATCAGATACTGGCCGGATAGCAGCATCATGGCAGTCTGGTGGAGAGGATGGAAACAACTATCGCCTGAGATTATTTAACGCCCATGATAGCTTTGATAGTGGCGTGATTGGAATAGCGGCAGACTGCGGGTATGGAACCCAAGTCGCTCTTAATCCAACAAACGGCTCCGGTGTTTTCACCTGCCAAAATCATTCTGGGGGGGCAATTAATTTTCGACTCTTTGACTCTTCTGGCAACTGGACAAGTGATTTTACACCGGCAACCTATCAAACAAGTTGGTATGATAGCCACATCGTTGCAATGAATTCTAATGGAGAATTTGTTGTGGGTTCTACCAACTGGAATGGCTCCTCAACACATGCAATTTTTTTCAATGCCTTAGGCACACTCATTTCCTCAGTTACTTATTACGATGATAATCAAGGAAGATATGACACCACTCGAGATCTTCGATTAAATATTAACACAGATTCCCAAGGAAACTTTTCCCTTCCGTGGATGAATCCACCTGGCTACTATGGTTTGAGCTCGTCAGGTGTTTCTATATTCACCTCCCAGGGAGAACTCATTCAGCACATTTTACATAACGGGTCTGAAAAGTTTGCCTCTGATTCTGCATCTAATCACTACTATTTAGTGAATGGTGAAATTGTCCGAGAAATAGCTCAGCTCTCTAATGAAGGCACTTTGTTCACCGGCTTGGAGGAAAGTGAACAACTTTATTATCTTAACGGATTTCCTTTCTCTGGATTATCGGAAGGGATTTACTACCAAGGTGGTATTCCATTTACAGGACAAAATCACTTACTTCAGTATTATGTAAACGGTACGGCTGCGACCGGTGTTTATGATAATGTCTACTACATTGATAGTTTCCCAGTTGGAACGGGTTTCGTAAGTGGAGTGTGGTACAACTCAGGGTATCCTGGAAATGGTATCAATGATGGCATCTACTATTCCGAAGGGCTTCCAGCCACTGGAGCATTTGGCGGCTGGTGGTGGGATCAATACCCTCTTGCTTGTTACACAGAAGGCATCAACACCGGCGAAATCGTAGGCGGTTCCGGAACCTGCCACAGCGTCTATTTTGTTAACTACTATAGAAAATGAGGCATTGCATTCAATGGCTCAGCTTGGGGTTGCTATGACAATGGAATCAATACAGGTTCTGTAGATGCCGAAGGAAATGGCTACTGCAGAGATTGGTGGTGGGAACCATACAAAAATTACGTCAATGGCGTGCTAGTGCCCTAGTATCGCCCCCAACACCGCTCTCTGCTCAGCCAAAGTAGGATAGGGTTCGTACGATTCGCCTCGCATCTGGCGGAAGTATTGTTTGATGATCTCCACGTAGCCTTCGAGCCATCCGGTGCTGTGAAACGGATACTGCTGGCTGCCGAAAAGAGAATTCCCAGGGCGATGCACGGTTCGACGATCCCCACCTTCCCCTATCACCAGTTGATCCGGATTCATAAATGCCCAGGAGACGGTTTTCTTTTCACCGATGACATGAATCTCAAGATCGTTCCCACACCCATGCACGGTTTTAGAAACAGAACCGAAAGCTCGGCGCTCGCCTTTAAACTCCATAGCAATTAAATTGTGCGTATCCCGATGCGAGCTGGTGGTATTCGCAAACGATTTCCACACTGAAGTTTTCAGAGGCAGTTCTCCTGCTAGGAAAAACACTAAATCCGTCCAATGCGTGCCTAAATCTAAAAGCACGTCGTAGTTTCCACTCAGAGCCGTATCATCTTTCCACGTAGTGGCTCGATCTCCACTCAGTTTCTTTTCAGCAGCACTGGATTGCCAATAGCACCCCTCAATCGTAATCCAGGCGCCCAACTCTCCTTGCTCCAGCATTTTTTTAAGCGTTTGGATTCCCCACGTTTGACGATAGCCATGGCAAACCGCTACTGGAATTTTCACTTGAGAAAGCTCTTTCACTTGCTCTGCATTCACGGCTGCAGGCTTCTCACACACCACCCAAGAAAAACCAGCAGCCTGGGCTTCTAATAAGTACCTCGTATGAAGCGCATGCGGATTGGCTAAAAACAATACGCTTTCTTTACCCGGCTGAAGGGTTTTAAGGGATTGATCGCGTTTTACGTGTATGGGTTTTTGAATATTCCACTCTGGGTGGAGTGTACTCACAATCCCAATACTATTTTGAAGCGCTCGAGAAGCCGCTCCGCTGCCCACGATATAAGGTTGAATCCGTGCCACAGATCTCAGAGTTCTTTCTGAAGTTGGGCGACCCAAGCTTTCACGCGTTTGTCAGAAAGGTGATCTTGATTTTCGACATCAATCACAAGTCCTAAGAATTTTCCATCGCGAATGGCTTTGGATTTTTTAAAGTCGTAACCATCGGTCGGCCACATTCCCACGAGCTTTGCGCCTTTTTTCTCAAATTTTTCTACGAGCTCTGCCATCGCATCCACATACGTCTCTGGATAGCCTTTACCATCTCCTAACCCAAATACAGCGACTTTTTTGCCTTGGAAATTGAGCGCTTCAATTTCAGAAAGCACGGCACCCCAATCTTCTTGGATTTCTCCAATATGCCACGTGGGAACGCCTACAATCACCTTTTCAAATTGTGCTAAATCAGCGGGGTGGATTTCAGTGATGTTCTTCACATGATCAACGGCTTCACCCATTTCGCCCTTGATAGCTTCAGCCACATTCTTAGTGTTTCCTGTCGAGCTGCCGTAGACCACCAATACTTTTCCAGGAGCCAACGTAGGCTGACTTCTATCCACTGGAGCCGCGGCTCCGGCTGCCGCCGTTGCTGCAGGCTTTGCCGCCGCAGCGGCTTTAGCTGCTGCCGCCTTGGCGGCTTCTTCAGCAGCTTTTTTAGCCGCTTCTTCTTTCGCAATTCGCTCTGCTTCTTCT
>RFNT01000178.1 GCA_009927045.1 bacterium
GGTTCTTTTTTTCATTTGCACATTTTCTCCTTCAACATTCTTTCTAGGCCCTCCCTGAGCGACGTCTTAGGAGACCACCCGGTTTCCGCTGAAGTTTGACTAATATCTAAGATGAGATTGGATTCTCTTTGGGCGGGCTCATAGGCAATAATTTGTGGGGAATTCCGTCCAACGATTTCAGACGCCATCTGAGCAACATCCCGAACTGAAAAGCCAATACCAGAACCCAAATTAAAAACTCCTGAAAAACTACTAAGCGCAAATTTCACTATCGCTTCGGCAGCATCTTCAACCCATAAAAAGTCGCGCCTGGGTCTATCATCTCTTACCCGAATCTCCCCATGGTCTCTTAATTGTTCGAAAATGGTACTGATTACATTTTCCTGAGACATTCCAGGCCCATAAATATTTCCTAGCCGAACCACAACATTTTGATTGTTTTCCAATACAAGCTTTTCAGCGCCTCTCTTCACTCTTAGGTAGGTGGTGTTGGTAACAACCTCATCGCCCACTGAATGGGGAACCGAGGTTAAGTCTCCGTACAAAGCGCCGGAAGAAGCATATATAATTTTTTTATACCCTTTTTTAATGAGTTCATTAAGGGTTTGCAGCGCTCTCATTTCATAGTTCACGCCCTGATCGTTAACTCTAGCGATATGACTATCTTCGGCTAAATGAACCAGGACAGCACCAACGGGTGTTTCCGTATAGTCAGAAACTTGATGCCCTCCAGGAATCACCCTCCTCGAAACTAAAATGTGAGGAATCTTTTTTTCCAAGAGAAGTCTGCCAAGCACCTGTCCGAGAAAGCCCGAGGCTCCCGTTACAACTATCTTAAAATTTGGTGCAATACTCATCATCGAATAGCGTTTCGTCTTATCTGAAATCCTTTAGGTATAGGCACTAAAGCTTGTTTACCCAAAAGGCTTTCAAAATCCCCTGCGGAAAAATCGCCTCCCCCTGGTCTCTTAACCCAAATGTTACTCTCGGTTAAGACTTCTCCTGGCTGAATATCCGCTATCGCCACAATGGAAGCAAAAGCAAACGCAACTGTAGGACTCTCTTGGTCCACTGGGCCTTTATAATCTCCTCTGGCCTGAAAAATAGTTTTCGAACCCTTAATGAGTTCCGATAAAGCCAGCGGGTCCATTGAGCACACAATGTCCGGCCCAGGGCGATCCATTTTATCTGTAAAGTGGCGTTCTAAAACACGGGCTCCGAGGGCCACAGCACCCAAACACGGATAGTTAGACGTTGTATGGTCTGACAATCCAACGACAGCATCGGGAAACGCCTCTTTGAGTTTCGTGATTGCATTCAATCTAACAAGTTCTGGCGGAGTGGGATAAACGTTAGTGCAGTGAAGAAGAGCAAAAGGCACTCCCGCATTTCGCATTATTTCTACCGAGGGGCGGACGGAATCGATCGTGTTCATCCCCGTGCTTAAAATGATGGGTTTTCCAAAACGGGCAATGTGTCTTATCAGTGGATAGTTATTGCATTCGCCTGAGCCTATCTTGTAAGCCGGAAGGTCAAACTTTTGCAGTCTATCTGCTGCAGCTCGAGAAAACGGGGTGCTTACAAAGATGGCGCCTTTGCTCTCGACATACTTCATTAGCTTGAATTCGTTATCTTCGTTGAGCGCACATCGAGCGATGATCTCGTAAATAGAGACATCCGCATTGCCGGGCACTACGGTTTTTGCCTCATCCGACATTTCATCTTCAACGATATGGGTTTGATGTTTAATAATTTCGGCACCAGCACCCAGAGCAGCATCCACCATTTCTATTGCGGTCTCCAAAGAGCCCTCATGATTAATACCGATTTCAGCAATCACTATCGGTGGATGTTCATCCCCAACCCATCTTTTGCCTATTTTAAACTCTGCCATATCTCTTCACCCATAATTGCTCTGCTGCTTTTAAATCTTCTTCGGAATCAATATCTAAACTGTCCTTGGCACTCATCACAAAAGGTATGCTCCCGTTGTTAGGGAAACCTTTTTTCCTTTGGAAATCAGACACCTTAAAAACATAAATAGCCCCGTTGGGTAGGTATACCGTTGGTAGTGCTTGTCGGGAATGGTTCGATAGATTTTCGTCAAAAAGTGATAAAAGTTTTCCCTCTGCATCAAGAGTAAATGATTTGAAAGGAGAGTAATCTAACTCGCACACGCTGATGAGACTGTTCCCCTTCCTTTGCTCGAGGCTCTCTAATGCTTGTAAAATATGAGAGGCGGTCCGTAGTGGGGAAGTGGGTTGTAAATAGACTATAAAAGGATCCTCAGAAAGTGTCGCGTCATCTAAAAGAGAAATAAAGTGTCCAACTACATCGGAAGCAAGGGCGTCGTCGCTAGCTAAATGAGAGGGTCTTTCGATGCAGGTCACTCCAAAGTTTTTGCCGATCGAAAGTACTTGATCGCAATCGGAAGATAAAAACACTTGATCGATTTCGGACACTCCTTGTGCGGCCCTAATAGCAAGCTCAACCAGATTGTTAGCGCCCACTTTCCTCAGATTTTTTCCTGGCAATCCCTTGGAGCCTCTGCGAGCCGGAATCAAGGCTAAAACTTTTTTGTTCATGAGCGGCATAACGAATGCCAAATTACTATCCTGACAGTAGAAACGCCGCAACTAAAAAGAACGCAGGCGTTGGGTGCGACCCGTGAAAAAAGCCCTTTGAAGTAAAAGACTTAGAAGAAGCCCAAAAAAGCCCATGTAGACAAACCACAGGCCCTCAGAACAGGCATCTATAAAGCACCGGAGCGTAAAGAAAAGGCTGATAAAATAGGTTGTGGCTAAGATGCCTTGGGGCTCACTTTGCTGAATTATCTGCCGGGTGCGGATGAATAAGAAGATCAATGCAACCGCAATGGGGCCAATCAAATAAACGCCGTACTGGATGGTAAGATTTAGAAACTGATTGTGAAAGTTATCATAAACCAGTTGGGGCACGACCTGATCAGCGTAGGTTTTTTTTAACAAATACTCTAATGCCCTTTCATTTTCTCCAATCCCCCATGGATTGGCCATGGCTTGAGAAACACCAAATCTCAGCCAGGACAACCTTAAAAAGATCGACTCATCCACAGTACATTCGATTTGATTACAAAATGAACCATGAAATCGGCTCGAATCAATCCACGAAAGGTTGTCTTTTGAAAAAAGACTCGCGTGTACAGTGGGCCACAGCCTTAAGTACCTATCGTTAAAACGAATCATCAATGCCAAGAAACAGAGAAGCAATAAAAATGCCAACCTGTTTGTTTTAAGTCTTCTGAATCTCTCAATCAGCCAATCAAAATCTGTGGGGTACACCTTCAGCATTAAAAGCACAGTTAATCCCAGAGCCAACAGACTGGCCCTGCTATCAACATAAAACAAAAGCAGCGCTCCAAAAGACGCCAAATACTTGCCTGTTTTGGACGCGACAGTTGATAGGGCCTCTCGTTGTGCCGAAAGAAGAAGAGAAACAATCACAAAAAGGGCCATCGCAATGGAGGAATACTGACGACCAAAACGAGATATGAGATGTCCGCGTCCCAAGAGGGTGCCATTCCTAAAAAAAACTTGAGCTGCATCCACAAAAAAAACAATCAAATGAATAAACAGCACGGCCGAAAGAAACAGGCTGAGCGATTTGTTTTTTTTGATGCAAGAAAAGCCCAAGGAGAAAAAAAACAAAAGACTATAAAAACCAAATAATGTACGAGAATGGGTCAGTGACATGGCAATCAGAATGGCCATGGCCGGTAACAATCCAATCAGATGCTTTTTAGGCCGTCCCGAACTGAGAGCAACAACACCCCACAAAACTATATGCCAAAGAATAAGTTTTTCTTCTCTTTGAGGTGCGGGGATTAAAAGAAAAAAAGCGTAAGCACTGAAAGCCAGTGAAAAAGCCAGATCATTATATTCCAGTTTCTTAAAAATGTTTTTAAGGTTTAGACCTGGGTTATCTAATCCCATACCCTGTTCCCTTGCCTGTCCCTCGCAACGTTTTGTGAGGATTTCACAGGTAATGAAGAATGGGGGGGTTGGCAATCAAAATGCTTGGTCTCAGCCAAATTTGATGGCTAATTTTCACAAAAATTTCAGTTTGTTAGCTGTGGCCAGAAAGGCCCAAGACCGTACTTTTAACTTTGCTCCTGGTTGAAATGATCCATAACGACAAAACTTCAGCAAACTACTGGTCTTTTTTGGTCTTCAATATTACAACGAGGCCCTGTGTTTTATTCGTGTCCAAAACGTTTTGTTCAATCTCTCTTTTTTCTCTCAAGAAAACAAAAGCTTCTCATTATCATTTTGGCCGACAGTGTCCTTTTGATTGCGTCTGTTGGAGTCGCCTACGTCTTAAGACTCGGTGGCTGGTTCTTGCCGAACTCAAACCAGTGGCTCCTCATCTGCCTATCGCCCTTGTTAGCTATTCCCATTTTTGTTCAACAGGGCCTCTACCGCACTGTGATTAGATACTCGGGCGACCAAGCGCTTTGGGTTGTCCTGAAAGGGATGTCTTTAACCGCTTTAGCGTGGGCTTCGATAGCTTTTATGACCCAACTGACTGGAGCTGGTGGGGTTCCAAGAACGGTTCCGTTAATTTTTTGGTTCGTGGGAATTGCTCTAATAGCGGGTTTGCGATTCCTGGTTCGATTTGTTTTTTCCTTGTCGTCACATCCCGCCAAATCAAAAAAACCGGTGCTCATTTATGGGGCAGGAAACTCTGGCCGGCAGCTGGCAGCCTCTTTACGAAAGGGAAACGAGCTCTCGCCCGTGGGTTTTCTCGATGATGATCCTTATTTAAAAGGAAAAGAAATCGATGGACTTCGTATCTACTCCGCGGAAGCCCTGGGCCAGGTGATTACGAGGTTTGGAGTTCAAACCGTGATTGTCACTTTAGATTCCGCTTCTAGGTCCCGGAAGCGCGAATTGGTGTCTTTTCTTGAAAAATTTTCTTTGCGAGTGAGAATCCTCCCCTCGGTTTCCTCCATTGCGCAGGGCCGTCACTTAGTAAACATGGTCCGTGAAGTGGATATTGGCGACCTCCTCGGAAGGGATCCCGTTTCCGCAGATCCGATTCTCCTAACCAAATGCATCACGAGTAAGACTGTTCTAGTTTCGGGAGCTGGGGGTTCTATTGGCTCCGAACTTTGTAGACAAATAGTAGCTCTGAATCCTGCTCGCTTAATTCTTTTAGAATCAAACGAGAGCGCACTTTTTCAGATCCACCGGTCCCTAACCTCAATATCGGGACCCGAAGTGATTCCTTGGTTGGGTTCCGTAACTAATCGCCGTCTTGTAACAACGCTTTTAAACCGTTACCAAGTCGACACCATTTACCACGCTGCTGCTCACAAACATGTTCCCTTAATTGAAACTAATCTTTTTGAAGGGGTGAGAAACAATGTGCTGGGCACGCTGACCCTTGCTCAAGCTGCTTACAATTCAGATGTAAAAACTTTCGTACTGATTTCAACCGATAAAGCGGTTCGGCCGACCAGCATTATGGGAGCTACAAAGAGATTTTCAGAACTCGTGGTCCAAAACCTTGCCCAAATGAGCCAGAAAAAGGGTCGGGCACAAGTTTTTTGTGCTGTCCGGTTCGGCAATGTGCTGGGCTCCTCGGGCTCTGTTGTCCCCATTTTCAAAGAGCAGATTGCCAATGGTGGCCCAATCACCGTGACACATCCAGAAGTCACTCGATACTTTATGTCCATCCACGAAGCTGTTGAGCTGGTCATTCAAGCAGGAAGCCTCGCTGAAGGTGGCGATATTTTTCTGCTCGATATGGGTGAGCCAGTAAAGATCGTGGACTTAGCAAGAAACATGATTCGGCTTGCGGGCTTCAAAGAAAAAACGCCTGAAAATCCAGATGGTGATATGGAAATTTCATTCGTTGGTCTTCGACCCGGAGAAAAACTCTATGAAGAGCTTTTGATTGGTGCCGAAGGAGCACAGGGAACGACCCATCCAAAGATCATGAAAGCTCAGGAACCGCACTTACAGGAACACGAGCTGCATCAGTGGATCAATCATCTCCGAGCAGGAATTTTGTATCAAGATGAAAAGCTGATCAAAGAAACCTTATTTGGAGTAGCTGGCCGAAGCCCAGCTCTGCAAGAAAAAGCAAGTCCTGAAAGCTCTTTCCCCAACATCTTAACAGCAGACTCAGAGAAACCCACTCTACCGTGCTGAGCGAACTTCTTTTTTAACGGCTCAAGATCCACAATTCCCAATCTAACAGATCTTGGTACTTCAAAACTCGATATTCGACGTTCTTAAACGCACAGGCAGTAGATTGGGGCTGTAGCAATGGCTCACTATTTTTTTTATTTTTAGCTTTGATAATTGCTACTTTGTCCTGCTGCTTCAACTCTTCCTCATAGAACGGCAAGTAATTGCTATAGAGGGGCTCTAGAGTGAACCTG
>RFNT01000201.1 GCA_009927045.1 bacterium
ACGAATCCGATCCTGCAATTGCTTAATCTTGAGTTTGCTTTCATCCACACCATCCAAAGGCGAAATGGCCCCATGGAGCACGTGGTATTTCCCTTGAAACTGCCTCGACTTTTCAAAAGCCAACACATCTGACGGTTCTTCAACCACACAGATAATTTCGTCAGTCCTGTCTGGGTTGGCACAAATGTGACACAAGGGGGCTTCACTAAAAGTACAGCACTGAGCACAGCTGTGGAGTTTCTCACGGGCGTTTTTGAGAGCCTCAGCGATATCGGCAGCAAAGGTATTAGGTTGCCTTAAAATATAATAGCTCAACCGTGTGGCTGTTTTCTCACCGATGCCAGGCAAGCGCTTCAGCTCGTGAATAAGTCGTTCTAAGGGATGATCTGGCTTTTCTTGTCTCACGGTGTTCTCACGATCCTCGCGGGTTCAAATTCACTTCTACGTCCACAATATCAGCTCCCAAAACCTGTTTCATTTCCTGAACCACTTTGTTTTCCAGGGTGTTTTTCTTGAGCGCCTGAATTTGTTCCTCTTCTTGTTGCACTAAACTCTTTTGTGGTAGCTGAGCTCCATTGGCCATTTTGAAGCTGGCTTGGCTTCCAAAAAAAGCCTTGAGGGCCTCCCCAATATCCTTCATGTTTTTTGGATCCTGGGATTGCTTGTCATAAAAACTTCCCTCTGAAAAAGACAGCACATACTGCGTTTCGTTCTCAACTGTGAATTGTGCATGCGTCAACAACGCCCCGAGCAGTGGACGTTTTTTCATCACAAACTCCACAAACCCTTTCCAATTTTTCTCGGCAGGAGGTGCTGCGATCGGAGCTGGATTAGGAACAGGAGCCGTTTTTGGAGTTGCCTCTTCGATTTCAGCTGCATCAGAGAGCTGTGGCGGTGCGGGTTCCGCAGACCCTTTGAGCCTATTTTCAATTTGCGCTAAGTCATCCAGTTTGCAAATTCTCACTGCGGCCATTTCTAAATTAAATTGAGGCAAACTCGTCCAGGCCAATTGCTGGATGGTTTTACCTAAAATCTGTGACATTCTCTCAACCTGAACAACTGTTGTCTGTGCTGCACACTCCTGAACTCGGTTGAAGTGCCCAGAGGAAATGTCTAGCTCATCGGCTGTTAAGGAGATCCCGGCTTCTCGAGCTACCGCGCTCAAATACAACAGACGCAGTTGTTCTAACACTCTTTCAGCAAATGCTTTTAAATCTGCACCCGAACGATAGACATCACCAATCACCTGAAGCGTTGCTTGAGTATTTCGACGAACGAGTTCTTGTACCAACTGCCATGCGGAATGGGTATCGGTCACGCCCAGCGCCTCAACCACTTGCTTCTCAGAAAGTTGCGGTCCTTTCTTATTTTCCTGTCCATAGAAAGACAGCACCTGATCCAACAACGAAAGTGCATCTCTCAAGCTGCCATCACTATAGCTTGCAATCAGCCGCAGCCCTTCTTCCTCAATGCTCACTTGCTCCGCTTTCAAAACATACTTGAGGCGTTCAATGACTTGCTGCTGTGTCAGCCGTCTGAATTCAAATCGCTGACACCTTCCTAAAATGGTCAGAGGTATTTTTTGAACTTCGGTAGTGGCAAAAACAAAAACAGTATGCGCAGGAGGCTCTTCTAATGTTTTGAGAAGTGCATTGAAGGCACTGATACTCAACATGTGGACTTCATCGATAATGTAGATCTTGTGCTTTCCTGAGGAAGCACCATAGGCCACGTTATCTCGGATACCTCGGACTGCTTCTACTCCGTTGTTGGAAGCCCCATCTATTTCCACCACATCGACAGAACGACTTTCAGCAATTGCAGTACATTCCGTACATTGATTACATGGCGTTGCGTTCTTCGCCTGAGGACATCGAAGTGCTTTTGCAAAAATCCGAGCTACCGAGGTTTTTCCAATGCCTCGGGATCCGCTGAACAAATAAGCATGAGAAACTCGATTGAACTGGATTGCGTTTTTGAGAGTTTGGACGACGTGTTCTTGGCCCACTAAATCTTCAAACTGACTGGGCCGCCATTTTCTTGCAATCGCCAAATATGCCATACACAGGGACACTTCATCAGGAGGCTCGGGGAACCTGCGTCGCAATAATGATCCTGCTACCGCTGCTTCCTTCCGGACCTGACGGGGTTCACAAGAGTTATTCGCGCAGGGCCGAGCCACGATTTAATGATACTGGAATCAGTTGTAGTGGAGATTGGGGTCTCCAGCAATCGCAAAAGTTCCTCCCTGGGAGATGTTGCCCTGCTTGACGCACCAAAAGCCCCGTATTCGCTTAGACAGTTTCTTGAATACACAATAAAAACAAACACTTAATGCGGGCTCGAGAGCGTGGGCGAATTTCTCAGTACAAAGTTTATTCATTTTTCACAATCTCCCAGCCTCAGTTCTACGGAAGGTTTTTGGCGAAAGAACTGCAATATGGACAGTTAGGGAATTAGGATTTCGGGGGAAAACCGTGCACACTCACAAATACACACTCCAGCTGGGCCTCCTGATATTGGCCTTTATAATCCCTCAATTGGGGATCGCAGATTTTGTGGTGGTTTGGGAAGAGGGCGGAGCTCCAAAAGCTCAAACTTTCCCTGATGAAGCAGCGGCAAAAAGTTTTATGGCTGCCAACCCAGGCTTTAATTTTAAAACTCCTGAACCTGTTTCAGTTCCTGCAAGCGGTAATAATTCCGCCAATAATGGTCAGCTTTATCCCTCACCTTTAACGGGACAATTAGTTTCTGCAGA
>RFNT01000098.1 GCA_009927045.1 bacterium
GGCTTGTACTTTTACCGTTCGTCCCAACTCATCAACTGGCTCAACTCGATTCATTCGAGAAAGGTTCAGGGCCAACTCTTCACGAGTTGCGGTAATCCCCCCAGCCAGTCCAGTTCTCCCCCCTGAGGGAATAACAGACACGTGGTGTTCAGAGGCCAATTTTAAAACCTTCGAAACTTCATCAGTCGATTTAGGCAAAACAACAACCCCTGCTTGCCCAGGCGTTCGGGTCCAATCTTGTCCGTATTCTTTTCTTTCGGAATCTGAGAGAAGAACATACTGTGAACCGACAAGCAATTTGAGTTTTTCAATTAATTGATCAGAAATCATTGCCACTTCACTTCATAATGGATGGGACCCCAGCGAAGAGAGCCCGTTGCGCCTGAGTTGACGGGACCCACACCAGCGGGCGTTCCAGTAAAAATCAAATCGCCAGATTGGATTTCAAAAAACTCTGAAATGTATTGGATCACGTTGGATACTTTGAGGATCATCTCCTCAGCGCGCCCCTTTTGCTTCAGGTATCCGTTCAATTTAAATTCAAAGAGCTCTCGTTCCCAATTTGGAAACTCTGAAATCGAAATCCAAGGCCCAATGACTGCTGAATCCGTAAATACCTTGCTGGTGGTCCAGGGATACCCCTTTTTTTTGAGTTCGGACTGAACATCGCGAAGTGTCATGTCTAGTCCTAAAGTAACCGCATCTATTTTGCGTTCGCTTCCAACGCGTAAGACAATCTCGCACTCATGATGAACACTGCCTCTGCTTTTTGGCAGCTTTAAAAGAATCGGTTCACTCACAGATTGACACACTCTCAGAACGCTGGGGGGTTTAATAAAGAGAACTGGTTTTTCAGGGAGTGCTTCCCCAAGCTCCTGCGCATGCTCTGAATAGTTCTTTCCCAGGCAGACAATCTTATCCATGCGGACTAGTGTACTCTATTGACCCCCCAAAATAAGAGGGTTTTAATACTCTCTTTCGAAAAATCAGTAAGGAGCTCTTCATGCGTTTGTTAAGTGGAATCAGTTGTGGAATACTTTTTTTTATCATGGCATCAACTGTATCAGCCACCCCCCTTCCCGTACCGAAGACGGTACGCATCGAGAGTGCAGAGCGCCGAAAAGCCGTTTGGGACATGCTCAAGCCGGACCAGAAGCGACTCGCGTATCATTTGATTGAAGCAGGCCGTTTAGGCAAAGAACTTTTGTTCCATCAGAACCATCGGCATGCACGGGATATCAAACGACTGATCGAGCAGTCTTTATCGTCAGAACAAATCAAAGGCACCCAGAAGCTCTTGGGAAAAGAGGCCTTCCAAGAATACTTAGTCTTTTCTGCAAAGTTTCTGGATCAATCAGGACCCTACGCAAGCTCCAATAGAAAATACTTGCTCAAAAAGGTCTCTGAAAAACACCTTAAGACTTTGATCGGTCAGCATCTCAACTCCACTCCAGTGGATACACAAAAGGAAATTGTGAAGCTGCTCCTAGATCCGGCCTTTGAAGTTGAGCGCCAACCGGAAGATCCGACTGGAAAAGGATTAGAAACCACGGGTGGCAATCTTTACGAAAAGGGCATTTCAGGAGAAGCAGTACAGGCCGCATTGAAAACCGGCCTAGAGTCTAATTTGAATTGTCGTATAGTAAAAAAACCCGCGGGAGGTCTGCAATGCGAGCAGCAGACAGTGGCCCTTCTCGGCTTTGTGGGTGAGACTTTAAAACAGATTGTTGCTCACCTGAAGGAAGCTCAGGGACATGCCCTCACCCGGAATCAGAAAAATCAAATCGCTGCAACGATTGAATATTTTGAAAAAGGAAATGTTCAAAAATTTCGAGAGGCAAATATTGCCTGGGTGAAGGACCGGGCAGATTCTGCAGTAGATTTTATGATGGGGTGGGTGGAGGTTTACGAAGATTTTCTTGCCAAAATTGGTTCCTGGGAAACCTATGTTCAAGTGATTGATCCCGAAGTGAGTAAGACGGCGCAAAACCTAGCTCGCCATGCTCAAGATTTTGAGAATCAGATGCCTTACGGGAAGTTTAAGAAAACATTTCCAAAGGATTATTCACCTCCGGCAATCATGGTGTACTACTTCCAGGAAATTTCATCCTATCGAACGGGTGGCTACAACCTCCCCAACTTTGATGATATTCGCCGTGATGTGGGGGCCAAGAATGTGATCCGTCTCCCGCTGCCAGGTGAGTCCGAATCACAGGACATCAAATCGCTTTGGGGAGAAGTTCTGGATGCTTTTGGTCCCCCAGAAAAAAAGGAACTTTTATTAAAACACCGTGAGAAGGCCTGGCGGGTTCTGGTTCTGTTACATGAAATCATTGGGCATGGCTCAGGAACTTACGACGAATCTAAATTTAAAAAGAACGAAGATCCCATTTCCGCACTTGGTAGCTTAGCAAGCGCTTTGGAAGAACAACGAGCTGATTTAACCGCCCTTGTTTTTGGTGGAGACCCCATTTTAGTAAAAGTGGGAATTTATGAAAATGAGAATGAGGCCCAAGAAATTCAGAAGGCGCAGTACGATCTTTATTTGGTCGACTTTATGCGACGAACGTCCGGCCAACGGACATTCACAGAGGCCCATCAACGGGGACACTGGTTGTTCGTCCACAAGCTTTTAGAACGTGGTGCCGTCACTTGGTCTGCTAAGAACCCCAAACAAAAGCTTAACGTAAACAATCAAATTCTTCGGGTGACAGATTATAAAAAGTTTCATCAAGTGGCAGTCGATGTGCTGTCTGAATTACAAAGCATCAAAGCCAATCGAGAGGAAAAGAAGCTCCAAGAGCTTTTCGAAAAACACGCTCCTTTAGATGAGATCAAGAAACCTTGGGCACAAGCCATCATCGAGCGCGGCAAAGACTTGAAAATCAATGCCGGCTATATTGAACAACCTTGGCGCATCAATGAGAAATTGGAATTTGAAGCCTTTGGAGAGCTGAAACTAGAGAGCGTTGCACCCCACTTCAGAGCAATGAATGCGCAGGCATCCCATGTGGTCAGCAATTAAAAAGTTTTTCTCCAAATGGTTACGGCCCATCCCTCATAAAATTGGGGACCAGCCGTATTTGTTGGGTGAAGCTAACTTTTTGGCCGGCGCCCATTCCCGTATCAACGAAGCCCTCCGGGTGCTCAGAATTTCACTTGAATTCATTAAGGGGTTTCAAGGCTTCCATTTTATTGGTCCCTCTATCACTGTGTTTGGATCCGCTCGCTTTCCCGAAGGACATCCATATTATGATCTGGCGAGAAAGACAGCAAAGCTACTAGCTGAAGCGGGATATAACATCATTACGGGTGGAGGGCCGGGAATTATGGAGGCCGCTAGTCGAGGGGGGCTTGAGGGGAAGCGTCTTTCAGTGGGGGCCAATATTGTGCTTCCCCACGAACAAAAGCCGAATCCTTATCTGAGTAAGGTCGTTACGTTTTACTACTTTTTTGTTCGAAAAGTGATTTTGGTGAAATATTCGTTGGCTTTTGTAGTTCTTCCTGGGGGTTTTGGAACTTTGGATGAATTCTTTGAAGCACTCACTTTGATACAGACCGGCAAGCTCTATCAGTTTCCTGTCGTGTTGATGGGTAAGGATTATTGGAAGGGTCTTACCGACTGGATGGAAAATACACTGGTTACCCAAGGCGCTATTTCCCGAGAGGATCTCAAATACATCACTATTACTGACAGTCCTGAAGAAGCATTGGTGGCTATTCAAAAAATGGTGAGCAGTATTAAAGTACGACCGAATCCCCCCGTGACTACCCAAGCCACTTGAGTGAGTACTCTCCCCGAAACCCTTGTCCACATTGGATATTCAGCGTTTTTGTCTTAAAGATTTTTTCTGGTTTGTCGATAGGGCTTTGAGTGCAACTTTTTTCAGGAGAGAAGTCCATGTTTAAAAGAAACCTAGAAGGGTTTTTAAGCTTTGTAGCAATTTCGATGCTCTTTCTAACAGTGAGCTGCTCACACACTAAGCGCAACACCTCTCAATTAGATGGTTTGAGCTCAGAAGATGCAGTGACTGAAGCTGCGAATGAGCAAGCGGACGCAAACAACACAGAAGTTGCGGCCGAATCGAAAGCCTCTGACGCCGCCGCTGAAGCCGCACCTGAAGAAGCTGCCCCCGCAATGACAGTGGCACGAACCGAAAGCGATTTTTCAGTGCCTGGAGAGGAAGCAACAGATGCTTCATCTACGAATGCTCCTTCTAGTGATTCAGTAGTTGCCCCTTCAACAGAAACAGTAGCTAATGCGGTCACTAGCTCTGTGGTATCTGAAGACCTTAAAACAGTTTCCGAAAATCCTGTTCAGCCCGAAAGCTCAACAGTGGCCAGCAATCAAGAGGCTCCTGGTTCCACACTCTTTGATTCCGAATTAAAAGCAGGGGCTGTGACTGGAAGCACCCCTGGTAACAACAACTCGAAAGATGCCGCAAACCAGCGGTCTCCCGCATCTCCCAAAAAGAAACAAGGTCGCTCTAAAAAACCAAAGGATAATACCGCTGATGCTGGTGTAACGAACGGAACAGTGACTACTCAGGTTGAAGATGGAGCTGTGCCTGAAAAGGAATTGGCTTCAGCGAGTCTCAATGCCGTTATTGAGAGGAATTTGCTTTGGATAGCGTTTGCGATTGTGGGCGGCGTGATTACTGCGTTCTTTGCGGTCAGACGCAACAGGCGCTCCAACGACCACCTTTCTTAACTTTCTGTCTCGTCTCAAGGCTGTCGCTCTTCGCGGGCGATAGCCTTGGGAGAGTTCGGGCTGGTGAACAAAACGTTCCCTGAGGGCTCCCTGAGCCTGTGCTCTTCGATGCGCAAGTGCTTCGCGAGGCGCACGATCGGGAATGAGCGCATCACAACCAGAACCAATCAGATCATAGCGGCCGGCTTCTTCTAAAGCCTTTCTCACTTCAAAATAATTTTCTGGCTTAAAAAACTGCAAAAGCGCCCGTTGTACTTTTCTATCTCTCAAATGCTTGGCGATGTGCACTTCCTTTTTTGTGAATGGGTCGAGGCCTGTGTGGTACATGCAGGTTGCGACATCAAACGGGGCAGGGATGAAGTCTTGGACTTGATCCGGCTTGTAGCCGTTTCTCTTAAGAAACAATGCGAGCTCTATCATGCTCTCGGTGGAAGAGCCCGGATGACCCGAAATAAAATAGGGTACTAGGTACTGCTTAGGCTTTCCTACTTCCCGAGTGGCTTTTTTGAACTCTCTCGAAAAATTTTCGAAGTTCTCTGCATCTGGCTTTTTCATCAGACGTAACACTTCAGGATCAGAATGCTCTGGAGCCACTTTTAAAAGGCCTCCCACGTGGTGCTTTGCAAGTTCTTTCATGTACGTAGGAGACAGTTGGGCTAAATCCATTCGAATGCCGCTTGCTACTAACACCTTTTTTATCCCCGGTTGCTTTCTCGCGGATCGCATGAGTTCTACGAGGGGTCCGTGATCGGTCCCTAATAATTTACAAATGGTGGGATGCACGCAGGACTGTCGACGGCATTTCTCTTCGATATCAGGACGCGTACATCGCATTTCGTACATGTTGGCCGTTGGCCCGCCGATATCACTCACAGTTCCTTTGAAATCCGGATCAGCGCCGAGTTTTCTTATTTCCCGAATAATAGATTCCTGAGAGCGTGATTGAATAATTCTTCCTTGGTGGGCAGTGATGGAACAGAAAGTACATCCTCCAAAACAGCCGCGCATAATTGTGACGGAATCCTTGATCATTTCAAAAGCAGGTATCGGCGCTTGATATTTGGGGTGTGGCCTTCTTTGATAAGGAAGATCATAAATAGAATCCATCTGGGATTTGCTGATAGGAAGCGCGGGAGGAGTGGTCACCACCGCTTGGTCGCCATGATTTTGAATGAGAGGATGCGCATTGAAGGGATTCGTATGATGGTGAATCAATCTGGTCGCTTCAGCAAACTGAAAGCGATCCGTTTTCACTTCTTCATAACTGGGCAATTGAATCATCGATTTGTTTTCAAAGTGAAGCGGACGGGCTTCTTTAGCTCCTAGCGCGTAGGCTACGCCTCTCATCTGGCGAAGGTCTTTTACGGTTTCGCCTTTTTGTATTCGACGAGCAATTTCAAGAATGGGTTGCTCCCCCATTCCGTAAACCACCAAATCCGCTTTCGAATCTAAGACAATCGAGCGTTTGACGGTGTCGCTCCAGTAATCATAATGAGCGAGCCGACGGAGCGAAGCTTCCACGCCGCCTGCAATTACCGGAACTCCCGAATAGGCTTCGCGCGATCGCTGACAATACGCCAGGGTCGCTCGGTCCGGACGTAGACCAATTTGGCCCCCTGGCGAATAGGCATCATCATTTCTGACTTTCTTATTGGCTGTGTAGTGATTGATGAGAGAATCCATGTTTCCTGCACTGATTGCAAAAAACAGACGGGGTTTTCCAAATTCTTTCCAAGGTTCACAATCTCGCCAAGCAGGTTGACTGAGAATGCCGACTCGAAATCCCTCACGTTCCAAAACTCTACCTAAAATGGCCATCGCAAAGCTGGGATGATCGACGTACGCATCCCCAGTTACAAAAACAATGTCCACTGCATCCCAGCCACGTTCGGCCATTTCTTCACGAGAAGTGGGAAGAAAATCCTTTGAATTTTTAAATAATTGCCTCATGACGCCCAGCACAAAATACCTGAAATGAAAAATGATTGCTAGACTTGTTGGGCCGCCTGTGTAACCATTTGATATTACATGACTAAGTCTAAATCTCCTCACGTCCTGGTGATTGATCCTGCAGTCAAAACTCCCGAATTGGAAACCTACAATCGCTTAGTTCTCACTTCACCAGTGCCCTTGAGTTACCATTTACCCGCACTGTTTGGTTTTTCCTCCATCCATCAAACTGACAACACCCCCATTTTGGGAATTGTGATTTTAGGCAGCTTAAGCAGCGTTAACGAGGGCCTTCCATGGCAAAAGGAGTTGGCCACTTTCATTCAACGGCATTTCGAAAAGAAGACTCCTCTGCTTGGCTTGTGCTTTGGTCATCAACTGATCGCTCATACCTTTGGCGGGAAGGTGGAGTATGTTTTCCCCGATCAAAAAAAGCATTTGGGATTCAGACAAGTCCACCTAAAAGAGAACCCGCTCTGGGGTTCGGCCCTTTCGGGGGATCTCTATGTTTCTCATAATGAACACGTTGTAGTTGCCCCCGCTGATTTTGAAATCACCGCGACGAGTGAATCGATTGCCATCGATGGAATGGCTCACAAAACTCATCCTGTTTGGACGTTTCAGCCGCACCCAGAAGCCGGTCCAAAGTTCCAACAGATGCGGGAGGGTAGAGCTCCGGATCCTAGCCGCTTTTCCTTCGGCCAGGAATTAGTCGCTCGTTTTCTCTCTTTCTGCCAGAAGAAGCACTCGTGATTGTCATTCATTATCAAAAGGGAAAAGCGCTGATCGAATCCGTTGCCCTTTCGGACTTGGCAGAGCAATATGGCACGCCTCTTTTTGTTTATTCAGCTGATTTTTTATTAGGTCAATGTGACCGGATTAAGAAAGCATTTTCCAGTCATCCCACGACCATCTGCTTTGCGATGAAAGCTAATTCCAACGAGGAACTGCTTCGACAGATGGTTTCTCAGGGCCTGGGAATGGATGTTGTTTCTGGTGGAGAGCTTAAAAGGGCGCTGCACGTAGGAACACCTGCAAAAAAAATTGTTTTTTCTGGAGTGGGGAAAACTGCCTCGGAAATTGAACTGGGAATAGGCCGAGAAATTTTTTCCTTCAATGTGGAGTCTGTGGCGGAATTGGACCTGATCGGCGAAATCTCAAAACGCCTGGGAAAACATGTTTCGGTTTCGCTTAGAATCAATCCCAACATCAGCGTGAAGACCAATCCCTACATTGCTACCGGCCTCTACCGTACCAAGTTCGGATTTCCTGAGAATCAAATTCCGGATGCCGTTGCAACACTCAAAAAGTGGCCAAGGTTGAAGCTCGTAGGACTTTCCTGCCACCTCGGAAGCCAAATTCGGAGTACTCAGGTTTACCAACAAGCAACTACTCGACTCCTTCATATTGCGGAAAAACTCAAAGCAAGTGGCTTTGTTTTAAGTCATCTCGACTTGGGCGGCGGTTTCGGTGTGGCTTACAAGCAGGAAGCTAATCCAGAGATAGAAGCTTACGCCCAAAGTATCCAAAAAGCATTGGCGAAGACACCTTATCAACTCATGATAGAACCCGGGAGATGGTTGGTTGCGGAGTGTGGCATTCTGCTCTCTCGAGTGCTGTTCACGAAGGAAAATCCTCACAAGCGATTTGTGATTGTAGATGCTGCGATGACTGAACTCATCCGTCCCGCCTTGTATGAAGCATACCATCCGATTGAGCCCTGTCTGAAAAGAACTGGGGCCAAGCGCGTAGTAGACGTCGTGGGCCCTGTTTGCGAAACTGCGGATTTTCTGGGGCTCAAACGCTCCATGAGCCCACTCCAATCAGGAGACCTGATTTGGATTGGATATGCTGGCGCCTATGGATTTTCTATGGCTTCCAATTACAATCTGAGACCCCGCCCTGCCGAGGTTCTTGTGCAGGGGGCTCAAGGAAAACTCATCCGAACTCGAGAATCATTGTAATCCACCAAAAGTAAGGCCGTACCTTTTGGGGGTGTATTGCGATTAGGCAAAGCGCCAACAAGTTACGCCGATCGGGTTTTTTGCGAGTTATTTTACTGAGATCGGCAGAAGCAACCCTTTTTTTTGCGCGGAATTTTTCAGCATACGCTCCGTATACTTTCCACACTCTCTGTATTCACCCTTTTGGCAACACGGTTGCACTATTGGCCTAGTGTGGAAGTGGAAGGTGTTTTATGCGTAGTACATTTGGATTATTAATTCTGTTGAGTATCATCGCTTCAGGCGGAAGCGGATTCTCTGCGGATGAATCTCACCAGGAAAAAAAGGAAAGTACCTCAACACGCCCAAATGCCCCCGAGAAAAAGGCTACGACGCTAGCTGAAAAGCTCAGCGCTTGTTTAACGGAGCGACCCAGCGGAGATAAAAAAGAAGGTAAGGGAGAAGGCGAAGAAAAGCTCGGAAAGACTTACGCCAATAAAGATTCGGCTGATACGAAAGCGCCAGCAGGGCCTTCAGGAGCCGAACTCTTTCAAGCCAACTGCGCTTCTTGTCACGCTCCCAACGCCTCTCAGGGCCCCATTGTTGACTGGGCTCTTGCTGCTCAAAGAGCTGGGACTGACATGCCTCCCAACGGAAAAAAGTTTTCGGCAGACGAACTCGCAAAATTGCGAGCTTTCTTCGCTTCAAAGAAATAATTCTCGCCGGAGTCTCCGAGTTGCTTTAACTTGAATGCAACTCATGCAGACCCCTCAATCATTCTTATTCCAGAGCAAACGTCCTCCCTTAGCTGTTCTCACTTTTCTAGCGATGCTTTTGGGCATCGGCGTGGGTTGGATCGCTGGAAATCGTTTGCTTTTCTTAGGAGTTTTCAGCACTGGAATTGTTTTGGTGATTAAATGGCTCTCCCTACCGCTGATATTCTTGGCCATCCTCGACGGATTTTTAAAAGCCGAGTTTCATCGGAAGGGGTTTGTGGCGCTTCTGGCGATTGCCCTACTCAATTCTGCACTGGCGGTTTCAATCGCCCTGCTCATTTCAAACCTTTTTGCTCCTGGAAAATACCTGCCCGCTGTCTTCTCTGGTGAACTAAAGGGTTCATCTCACGCTCACTGGTGGAGCGATTTCACACGTCAGTTTTCATGGGAATCTGGAGTACGTCTTTTGACTGGCACGACTTTAGTGATCGTGATGGCTTTAGTGTTCGGGGGTTTGGTTTTAGTACTTCGAGGTTTTAAAAAGTCTCCCGTTGTTGATGAAGCTCTGAGTTCGGCATCGCGCCTAACGACTCGTGGACTCACTCATGTTTTCACAGCGCTTGATTGGATTGTTCTTCTGCTACCCGTGGCAGTTTTCTGTTCCGTGGTCAAAGCGGTTGGAGCCCACGGTTTTTCACTAGCTCGGGGCTTAGCCGCCTATTTCTTAGCGTGTGCCGGGGGCATGCTGCTCCACATTCTCATCGTGTATTGTTCTTGGATCCGGTGGGCAGGAAAGATTTCGCTGCGGACTTTTTGGAGAGCAGCTCTGGAGCCTGCACTCTACGCGTTTGGAATCAACAGCAGTTTGGCCACTCTACCCATGACCTTGAAAGCGCTCGAGCGACTGAAAGTAAGTCCTTCTTCCGCCAGGCTCTCCGCTTGCGTTGGAACCAATTTTAACAATGATGGAATCTTGTTATATGAAGTGGTTGCTGCTCTTTTCATTGCTCAAGCCTGTGGCCTCGAGCTTTCTTTGCCCGCTCAAGGATGGATTGCGATCATTTCTGTCATTGCCTGTATTGGCGTTGCTGGAATCCCAGAGGCTGGAATTATTTCACTCTCTTTGGTTCTTTCAAGCGTGGGACTTCCCACAGAGGCACTGACTTTTCTCCTGACCATAGACTGGGTGCTCGCCCGGCTACGCTCTTTCACTAACGTTTTGGGCGATATTACAGTGGGGGTTGGGATTGACCGTCTGACGAGCCATGGGAGATTTTCACGGCCACCCACAATCCTATAGAGAGTCCTATCCAGTCTGCAAGGAGATCCCATCCATCGCAAGACCGTCCAACCAAGGGCTGGGTGATCTCATCCACTAACGAATAAAGCACCAGAACAAGAGCGGTTGTTTTGAGTTGAATCCTCAATGGTGCTTTTTTACTTTTGATGGAGAAGTAAAACAGGGCCGCTAGAATTCCATATAAAGCCAAGTGAATCACTTTATCTAAGCCAGGAATGGGAGGTTCTTGCCCTCGAAGTGGCACGTGAGTGACTGCAAAACAAAGTATCCAATAAAAAACGAAAATCCGCTGAATCACAGAACCCTTTTTTATAAAAAGAAGTGGAGACCCATTGAGGCTACTACAAAAAGCTGTTGGTTAAAGAAGACCAAGACTTCCGATTGCAACACAGAAAGCCCCAGCGGAAAGCCCGCGCTGATTCCAGCTATCCCATAAACTGCTTTGAGCTCCTCTCGGTAATCCAAGTAATTATCCAATGGACGTTGCTGAGCCAGACGAACTTTGAGCCCAGCGACTGGACCCACATTCACTGTTCCCTGCTGATTTCTCCACTCGTAACGGTACCTCAACGAAGCCGCTGGATAGAAATCCCAGTCCAATCCACCATCAACGACATGATTTCGTCCAAAATATTTTCCAGCGCCCACGTACATCCCCAATCCAGTGTCTGTGGGAAATGAAAAGGTGGAACGTCTCGGAAATAAGAGATTGAGACCCGTTCGTAAATAGACGGCATCGAGATAGGAAATCACTGTACGCCCAGCAATGAGATTCGACTTTTCCGACAAAACTCCCAATCGGAGATCCAGTTTCTCTACCGCTTCCTCGAGCGAGCGAATCCTTTGTTCCATAGAAACATCACTCTTGAGCTTGGGTGGTTCCGAATAAGCCCAGTTCGGAATGAGCACAATCATCCAGAGAAGTCCGATTCGTATCATGGGGTTGGGCTCTCCTTGCAATAAGTAGTTTCAGGACATGCTTGGCAGTATTTCTTTTGAAGTTCCCGGAGCTTGAGTGTTTCAGCACTCAACTCTTCCCGAACCCTTCGCAACTCGTAGTAAAGTTTCCCAGAAGCTTGGGGCTCTTCCGAAGGGCTTCGTTTTTCCACCTGAGCCAAAATTTCATCATGGAGGACTTCTTTTAACTGTTTTTCTAGTTCCTGGCTTTTTTGCTGAAGCACTGCCTGGCGTTTGCGTTTATTTTGGAGGACCTCTCCCCCTTCCGTTTCACAGGGTTCTTGGGCGATGAGAGACAGGCTCAGCAAAGCAAGAAAGAAAAATTTGAATCATTAAAAATGGCCTAAGTAGCTAGAAATAATTTTAAATTATAGTTCTCGGAGAAGTTTAAAGGCAATCGAAAGCTCGCCCCATTGACTTTGCTCTCGCCCCAGTTTTGGATGGAGCGTCATAGTTGTAAAGGAGTTCTCATGAAGTTGTCCCTCTTGGCCCTGGTGGGTATCCTCAGTTTGAAAAGTTTCGCTGGACCCTTGCCCTTGGCGCCAACCTTCGAGGAAGATCAGCGTTCAATTCAAAAGAATCGCAGTCTGAGCCGCCAACACAGTTTAAAACTCTGGAATCAGGAACCCAATACTCTGGGGGGAACCTCCCTACGCCCTTTTTCTGAAGTAGAAGAAGCGGGTTACTTACTTTTTCACGCGGACACTTATCATCAGTCGAATCGCATTAAAGATACCTTAGCTCGTGAATTACCCCACGGCGTAAAGCTCGTGGTTTATACCGATCAAAGCTACCAACTGCCCCAACTCAAAGATCACTATGGAAAGCTGGCCGGATCCGGAAATGTAGAAGTGCTTGGCTTGTCTTACTCTGCAAGTGACCGAGCAATTTGGGCTCGAGACAACACACCCATCCCTGTTTTATTGCGGGGGGAATCCAGCGGCTTGCGTTGGGGGGCTGTCGATGCTGTTTACTACGGTGGTGATGAGCCTGATTCCGCTTTGGCCAATTGGTTCCACATTCCTCTTCAAAAGAATCCTTACGAATTTGAAGGGGGTAATTTTGTAGCGGATTCAAAAGGCAATTGTGTCATCGTAAATAAATCTGCAACCGCTGAAATCCCGGACAGTATTTTTCAAACGGTTTATGGGTGCAAGAAAGTATTGCGCTTGAAGCATGTGGCTGGAATCGGACACGCAGATGAACGCGTTAAATTCATTGATGAACATGTTGTTCTAACCGACACACCCAGCTACACCAATTCCCTATCCGCTTTGGGATACGAAGTGCGTTTGCTTCCTAAACCCGAAAGAGGCAAATACCGCACCTACGTAAATGCGCTTTCGGTGAATGATACTGTATTTGTTCCTGTCTTTAATGAGCGCAATGACCAAGAAGCTTTAGCGGTGTTCAATTCCACCGGAAAAAAGATCGTCCCCGTGAATTCCGAACAGCTCTCGGATTATGGGAATGGATCTGTCCATTGCATCACCATGACCTATCCGAAAATGGACTTGGCTTATTTGAGAAGCCTGCTTTCTCGTTAGTCGTTTTTTTCAGTGAGTAATTGCTGAAGCTTGGTGATCAGGAGGGCTTGATCTTCCTCATTCTGAATCATTTGATATCCGCGGATCATGCCTTTGGCATCTACCAACACAAAATGTTCTCCGTGAGTGATATCAAAAAGGTCTTCAGGTGCAGCTTTCTTATTTTTCTTTTTGTCTCGGATCAAGGAAATTTTGAACCCACTGATAATGGTCTTAGAAATTTCTTCAAGGGGTCCTGTCAGAAAATTCCAGCGAGACAAATCTGCACCAAAGCGCTCCGCATATTTTTGTAGTTGTTCCGGACTATCATTTTCAGGATCTACCGTGATGGATACAAACTGAACTTCAGGTTGTGTCATTGCTTGAGAAATGTTTTTCATTTTTTCCGTAAGCAGAGGACACACTGTGGGGCAATGAGTAAAAATAAAGTTCACTAAAGTTACTTTTCCAAGAAGGTTTTGATCAGAAAATGGCTTCCCTGCTTGATTTTGAAACTCAAAATGCGGAATGGGAGCAATAGGTGCTAATCCCGGCACAGATGTTTTCGGCTTCTGAACAAAGATAAAAACCCACATCGCTCCTAAGACGATAACGGGAACCAATAAAATCCATTTTAAGTGCTTCAGCATCTTGAGTTGACGAAAAAAGAAATGGCTCCCGGGGACGGAATCGAACCGCCGACAGGGTGGTTAACAGCCACCTGCTCTACCGACTGAGCTACCCGGGAACAGCTGCACATTGTGGCAAATTGGTTTGTGCTTGTAAATGCTTTCGCCAGACTAGGATCGAATTGACTTAAGTACTTGTTTTGAAATGGCTTTTAGCGTGTCGAACACCCCGATGCCTTTGAGGGCAGTCGCTTCAATTTCCTCGGCGCCAAAAGAATTCAGCTCGTCATGGAGCACTTTCAGAGGAATGGGATTATCGGTATCTCTTTTATTGAACTGAAAAACAAAAGGAATGTGATGGAGGTCGTAGCCTTGTTCTTTCAAATTGAGATCGAGACTTTTTAAGCTCGAAAGATTTTCTTCCATTTTTTCAACTTGAGAATCAGCTACGAATACTATCCCATCCACCCCTTTGAGCACTAATTTTCTGCTCGCATCATAAAAATGCTGTCCCGGAACGGTGTATAAGTGGAATCGAGTTTTGAACCCTCGAATTTCCCCAATATTGAGAGGAAGAAAATCAAAAAAAAGAGTTCTTTCAGTGTCTCCAGTGAGAGAAATCATTTTCCCCTTCTGCGACTCCTGAGTGGTGTTGTAAATATATTGAAGATTCGTGGTTTTTCCGCCCAGACCAGGACCGTAGTAAACAATTTTACAATTAATTTCTTTAGCTGCGTAATTGATGAATGACATAAGCTATAGCGAAACCCTGTTCTGTAACGCTTTCCCCAACGTTGCTCCGTCTAAATACTCAATTTCTGCGCCTACGGGTATCCCGTGT
>RFNT01000108.1 GCA_009927045.1 bacterium
AATGTTCATTACTACTATTCTTACCTATGTGGTCATGCGAAGACGCTGGGATTGGAGCTTAGCGCAAGCTTTACCAATCACTCTAGGTTTCCTGGTCATCGATTTCTCATTCTTCGGCGCCAACTCCGTCAAGATTTTGGACGGCGGATGGTTCCCCTTACTTTTGGCTGCAGTTATTTTCTTGCTCATGACCACCTGGAAACGAGGGCGGAAACTCCTCGCCCAACGGTTGATGGACCGTGCAAGCTCTCAAGAAGAATTCATTCAAGAGGTTTTCCATAAAGTTAAAATTCGAGTACCGGGCACTGCAGTTTTCATGTCGGCAACTCCTCGGGGAATTCCAGCTGCGCTCAGCCAAAATACAGAACACAACCATGTCCTTCATGAAAAGCTGATTGTGCTGACAATCACCACCGAAGAAGTTCCTCATGTTCCTTTCCGGGAACGGGTTACAGTCGAAGAAGTAGCTCCCGGGTTTTTCAGAGTACTTGCTCGCTACGGGTTCATGGAATCCCCGCACGTGCCGCAGCTTCTGAAATCCTGTGAGCAATTTGGGCTCCAAGTCGACTTGGAACAAACCACGTTTTTCTTGGGTAGAGAAACACTGATCGCCAGCAATCGCACTGAAATGCCAAAATGGCAGGAAAAAATATTTGCTTTTATGGCTCAGAATGCTCAACGAGCGACAGATTATTTCAAAATCCCCTCAGATCGTGCTATTGAAATTGGCACTGTAGTGGATATGTAAGTTCAAGGATGGCTCCATGACCAATCAGAAAGAAGTTCGTGTACGTATAGCCCCCTCGCCTACTGGGGATCCCCATATTGGTACTGCCTACATTGCGCTCTTTAATTATGTTTTTGCAAAAAAGCATGGTGGCAAGTTTGTCATTCGCATTGAAGACACGGACCAAACCCGTTATCGCGCTGAAAGCGAAGCCATGATCCTAGATGCCATTCGATGGTTTGGCATCGAATGGGATGAGGGTCCAGATAAGGGGGGGCCCTACGGTCCTTACAAGCAGAGTGAGCGGTTAGCTCATTACCAAAAATGGGCAAAGGAACTCGTGCAGAAAGGCCATGCTTATTATTGTTTTTGTACTTCCGAACGATTGGCTGAGCTTCGAAAAAAACAAACAGAAGCCAAGCTGCCCCCGGGATACGACCGCCATTGTAGGAATTTAAATCCCGAAGAAGCCCAAGCCAAAATCGCAACTGGCACCAAGCACGTCATTCGATTTAAAGTTCCAGGCACGGGAAGCACTGCTTTTGAAGACGGCATTCGAGGAAAAGTAGAGTTTGAAAATACTAAATTAGATGATCTCGTCATTCTGAAAGCGGATGGCTTTCCCACCTACCACCTAGCAAGTGTAGTGGATGATCACTTAATGGAGATCACCCACGTGATTCGCGGCGAAGAATGGGTATCTTCCACCCCAAAACACATGCTACTTTATCAGGCGTTCGGATGGGAACCACCGCATTTCACGCACCTGAATCTGCTGCGGAATCCAGATAAATCTAAAATTTCAAAGCGGAAACACCCGACGAGCATTCTCTATTACAAACGGAAAGGGATTCTTCCGGAAGTCTTGAGAAACTTTTTGGCCTTGATGGGTTGGAATCCAGGGGGTGACCAAGAGATTTTTTCAACTGAAGAGATGATTGAAAAGTTCAGCTGGGAACGATTCTCACTGGGCGGACCCGTATTTGATTTGACCAAACTCCTTTGGATGAATGGGCAGTACCTAAAAAAGAAAACAGACTTTGAATGGGTTGAGCTCCTGAGAAAAAATGTTTTTAGTGAGGACTATTTGTTGCAGCTCATTCCGCTCGTAAAAGAGCGCGTTTGTGCTCTTGAGGAATTTATTGATAATACGGCTTTCTTTTTCAACGGTGACCTCCCCTATGACGAACACACACTTCCTCCCAAGGGTGTCGTTCCTAAAGAGGCTTCCGTTTGGTTATTGGAACTTTTGGAGAAGCTGGAGGAGCTTTCATCCTGGAATGTCGAAGGCATCAAGCAAACGTGTGAGAACTACTGCAAAGAAAAAGGACTCAAGCCCAAGGATCTGTTCATGACGTTGCGAGTGGTGGTTTCTGGCTCTGGCATCTCTCCCCCTCTCTTTGAGACACTGCACGTACTAGGAAAAGAAATGACTCGAAGGCGCATGCGGCTCGCTTCAGACAACTTGAAAAAACGGCCTACCCCTCAATAATTTTTCCAGGATTCAAGAGCCCTTGGGGATCAAAGGCTTTTTTGAGGGCATGGTAAATTCGGAGTTCTGCAGGCGTTCGGCTGTAAACTACCCAGTTCTTCTTAAGAATACCCACTCCGTGCTCGGCAGAAACACTTCCCTTGAAGCTCTTGAGAAGCGGATACAGTTCTTTTTCAAATCGATTGATTTCCTCGTGAAAAGTTTGGGGTGGCAACTCGCGAGAATTCACAAAATTCAGATGGGGGCTTCCATCGCCAAAGTGCCCAAATACATAAAGATCGGCTCCCGTTTTCAAGCGCTGGTAGAGAGCCTCAGCACTTTCAAGGAAATCCCCGCACCGACTGACCGGAACGCACAGATCATATTTTCTCACCAAGCCACTCAACTGGAGGCTCTCAGTGATTCCCTCCCGCAGTTGCCAGATTTCTTTTTGAGCTGAAGAAGATTCAGCACAAAGGCCGTCTTTCACACAGCCACTTTCTAAAACTTGCTCAAGCCAGGCATCGGTAGCTTGACTCGCTTCAGATCCTGAGGGTTCTTCTCCATCGATCAGTGCATAAAATCCGGCCCGCTGAGAGAGCGGACACCGATATTTGAGCTTCGCCTCTACTTGGCTGAGACATTTTTCGGAGAAAAACTCAAAACTGGTGAGGATAAATGGAGCGGATCTCACTTGCTGATAGAGTGTTGTCATGTCCTGATAGTTAGCAACAGCAAATAAAAA
>RFNT01000240.1 GCA_009927045.1 bacterium
AAAGCGCCTTGGCCAAAATATTGAAGCACTAAACTAGGAAGCGCCACTGAGAACCAACCTATTTGGATGGCGTGTCGTCCAAAGTGTCCGAGATCCGCATAGAGCGCTTCACCTCCAGTGACCACCAGGAACACACTGCCCAGCACCACAAACCCGCTCCAGGAATTCGTGATGAGAAACTGGAAGGCATAATACGGATTTACTGCAACGAGCACTTTGGGTTCCGCCAAAATACCTTTGATTCCAAGAAGGCCTAATGTGAAAAACCAAATTAGAATGATAGGTCCAAACAGCCGACCAATTTTAGCAGTCCCAAAGCTTTGAAAGAGAAAAAGCCCAATGAGGATCACCACTGTAATGAGCACCACATAGGGTTCGAAAAACGGGGTGGCGACTTTCAAACCCTCGACGGCCGAAAGAACAGAAATGGCGGGGGTAATGACGCCATCTCCGTAAAGGAGAGCCGCTCCAAAGAGGCCTATGAAAATGAGGGCACCTCGACGTCCTCGAAAAGAAGCCTGAGCTCGCGGGGCTACTAGAGCTGTGAGCGCTAAAATTCCACCTTCTCCTTTGTTGTCTGCTCGAAGCACGAAGAGGAGATATTTAACGGAGATCACAATCACGAGTGACCACAAAATCAGAGAGAGCACACCCATTACATTGAGCTCGTTGAGTTCAATTGCGTGGGCTCCGTGAAAACATTCTCGAAGCGCATAGAGAGGGCTAGTTCCGATATCTCCAAAAACTACGCCCAAAGCGGTCAGAGTGGTGATTCCCAAAGGTGAGACGCCACGACGAGCGCGGTGAGAATCTAAGTAGGAGCCGGACATAGATGATTTCCTTGTTAGGGAACTTACAAAGACCTCATTTTAGGCAGTTCTTTGGGAGGGGTAAAAGGAAAGTTTTGATGCGCAGAGCTAGAAGAGTTCTAGCTGAGTGAGAGCGTCCATGTTCAAAGCTTGGGCACGCTCACCGCTCAAGGGTTCCGGGGATTTTGACGGAACAAGAAGCGTGGTGAAAACCCACTCCTGATTTTTAACTCTAATGAGCCCTGTAAACCAGGCTTGGGTTTTTGATTGGCCACGAATCCCCCACACTTCCGCGCCGAAGCGAAATTTACCCAAGTAAAAGAGCTTTTGCGCAATCGCTAATGCATCGGGCTTTACAGGAAGTTTTCCAGAAAAAAGGCTAGAAACAAAAGTCGTGAGCGATTGCTCCAAAGAAGGGGTCTGCCAATTCCATAGTTTTAAGGAGGCGTCCCAGTGGTTTCGACCCATTTGTAAGATCAATCTGTCGGTGACCCAGGCCACTTGATGATGAAGCCAGTCTGTAACGAACTGGTCCTTGTTCCAGGCAGGATTGGGATGTTGAATTCCGTCCCACTTAAAAAGTGTTTTGTCGTCCTGAATGAGTCCTTTTTCTACTGCAGCTACTGCGAGCGGAAAGAGGAGTGACTCATCAGAAGCCTGTGTCTTCTGGCAAATCTTTTTGCCAATCTGTAAGGACGGTTTGGGGTTGTTTAGGGCCTTCAAGACAAAACAGGCCTTTTCTCCGTGAAACACTTGAGCGACTTTAT
>RFNT01000031.1 GCA_009927045.1 bacterium
GGGGTTTTTATTTGTCGGAGGGATTGTTCCCACCGGAGGGTCTGTTTACGAATCGTCAGAGCTCTATGCGATTGATGCTCGTGGGCGTGGCTTTTGGGGCGCCTCTCTCGGTACTTTTTTATTGAAGTCCTGGAGCAGTTGGGATGTTTCCCTTTTAATGGAACTGCATCGGTTTTTTAATAAAGAAAGAATCACTGAGCTTGGTATTTTAAAAATTTCTCCTGGGTGGGGGAGTCAACAGATGCTGTCTATGGGGTGGAGCCCTGGAGGCGGAACTGTGAGGTTAGGGGTGTCTCTCGCTAGAAACTCTGAGAGTGCAGTTGCAACTTCAGGAGTGATGGAAGGTTTGGGAGCTCCCACAGTACTTTGGACACCCAGTTTTCAAATAGGATATTTAGTGAGTCCTGATCTTTCTTTGGGAGTCTCGGTTTCTGATCAAACACTGCTGAGGAGCTCTGAGAATACGGCTTTAGCTCGCTCAGTGGGATTTGTGATGCAGAAACGCTGGGAGCGATAGCCCGTTAGGGGATGACGGGTTGACGATTAAAATCGAGCTCTCGCTTGGGAGCAAAAAGTCCTGCAGGGCCTCTTTGTAATTGCTTCACTTTGGGTTTTTTACAGTAGGCTTTTCCAGAGGTGTCGCCGGGGCAGTACCAAGTATCCACTAAATTTACGATCATGCGGCCATAGCCAGAATGGTAATTTTCATATTGCTGAGGATCTAAGTTGGAAAGCACGACTGCGGTTTTTTGAGGTCGGCTTCTTTCATCAAACGAACGCACTTTCAACTGATAAACACGATAAGCGGCCAAGAGGGGCGAGGCGGCCAAAATGCTACAAAGCACCAGGAGAAACTTCATACGATCACTTTCGGAATTGGGACCAGTTCCCTTCAGCGAAGTGCGTTAAGGAGTTCGGGGAAAAATGTCGAAAAGAGAACAATCCCGCTGATAGAGGAACTTCAGTGAAACAATTTTCCATTTTTCTATTCTTGAACCTCTGCTTGCAACTGCATGCTAATGAAATTCGCAAGCCCGCTGAGGAAGTTCGTAAGGGGATGCACACGGGCATCTTCCAACTGAGTGGGGGCATCATGCTCGATCCTTCTCAGCGAGTGAAGAGTGCTGCTGCTCTGGCGTGGACTCCCACCTATATTTTCAGTCATCGATTTATGGTTCGAAGCTCCGCCGGTATCGTTTGGCGCTATGCAGGTTCCAGAGATGAATTGAGAGTCGCTGATTTTTCAGTCACTTTTATTGAGAAACCGAAAATGAACTCACCGCTCTACGGAGAAATAGGGGGTGGATTTCAGTATTGGACTGGTAATAGTGCTCGGAAGTTTTATCCAGTAGCTAAAGCGGGATTTGGCTATCAATTTGGAAGTGGTAATAGCTTTCTAAAGAGTTTTCAAATCAGTTATGGCTACGTAGTCAATGATCCTCTCAAAGCGCATCAAGTGCTCGGCACCTTCACTGTCGGTTTTTAAAGGTTCTGTACTAAAATCATTGACCCCCTCCCACCTTCCTCCTACCGTATAACCTATGCAAACATTTATGAATTTCATTATGAGTATGAACGATGTTCTTTGGCATAATTATGTTTTGTACATCGTTCTGGGTACAGGCATCGTCTTCACGATTTGGAGTAAGTTTGGACAGTACAGAGCGCTCACGCACGGTGTAGCAGTGATTCGCGGTAAGTATGATCACAAAAGCGATCCGGGCGCTATCAATCACTTTCAAGCGCTCTCGGCCGCACTCTCTGCCACTGTAGGTTTGGGAAATATTGGTGGTGTTGCTTTAGCTATTGCGCTGGGCGGCCCCGGAGCCGTGTTTTGGATGTGGATGGTCGGAATTTTTGGGATGGCTTTGAAAATGACGGAAGTCATTCAAGCGATGATTACCGAAACACCAAAGACCCCAAAATCCCCATGGTGGAGCCATGTGGGTTGTTCGGGATGGTCTTAAAGAGATCAATCCAACCCTGGCAAAATTTGGCTCTTTCATTGGAGGCGTTTTTGTGTCACGCTTTTGATTTCTTGTATTACCGGCGGCAATATGTTCCAAGCATGGAACGTCGCTGAGATCACGCATTCCTATTTTCCGACCATTCCTAAAATTCTATCGGGCATCATCATGACACTTGTCACAGGAATGGTGATCATTGGCGGAATCCATCGAATTGGTTCGGTAACTGGAAGATTGGTTCCTTTCATGTGCGGATTGTATCTTTTAGCATCCCTCTATGTGGTCTTTGCGAATTTCGGGCAAGTTCCTGAAATGCTCCGACTGATTTTTACGTGCGCTTTCAATCCCGCAGAAGCAGGAGGGGCTTTTTTGGGCGGTAGTGCGGGCTATGCTTTTCTCTGGGGAATGAAGCGAGCATTATTTTCATCTGAATCCGGACAAGGTTCAGCTCCGATTGCCCATGCCGCTGCGAAGACTGATGAGCCAGTGCGAGAAGGCGTGGTCGCCGGTTTAGAGCCTTTTGTAGATACCTTGGTCGTTTGTACGCTCACCACTTTGGTGATTTTACTCAGCGGGGCCTGGAATCGAAGTCATGAAGCGGCTTTTGAAGGAACTCCGGAATTGAAGAATGCCACTCAATTGGTGGTTTTAGACGGCAGCAAGGAGCGTACATTGCTGGGAACAGTGGTTGCACGCAATGAGACTTCCATCGATTTTCTCAACGGCAATCCAGGAGTGGGCGAAGCTTATTTACAGACTTGGCCTTTGGATAAAGTGAAGTCCGAAGAAAAAAATTACAAAGCGTGGGTTGCAGACACGCAAGCAATTCCTAATAAAGACTCGAGTTCAGCTCGAATCACTGGGCCCTGGGCAGAGAACAACTCCGTGTTTATGGTGGCTGAAACTGCAGCGGTAGATGAGAACACCGGAAATCGATTAGGTCGCCTATATGGAGTTGTGGTTCCGGTGGGAGAAACCTTACAAGTAGCCTGGAAGCCTTTGGAATCGGTGGTTGAAAATCCGCCTCGATTGAAAGGACCCGAAATCTATAACGACTTTGTGGGGGCTGCTTTGACAGGCCATGCTTTTGATCGGGTGACTCCAGGACTTGGGATGTGGCTGGTAACCATTTGTTGTTGGTTGTTTGCGGTCTCTACGCTGATTTCCTGGAGTTATTATGGCGAGCAGGGGGTGATCTTTTTGTTTGGTTCAAAAGGAGTGTTGCCCTACAAGATTATTTATTGCGCGCTCATTTTAGTATCAACATGCGGGCTGCTTAAAACTGATATTGAGCTGGACGCAATCAGCGCTATGGGTACAGGAGTGATGCTTTGGGCAAATATTCCGATTATGTGGATCTTCGGTAAAAAGGCTATGAAGGCCTACGCTGACTACATGCATCGTTTAGATACAGGCAAAATGCGAGGTCATGCATACCCCGACTTTAAAGATGTGGTGGAAGGGACCAAGTAATCTGAACTAAAAATCAAGAAATTCTGTCATTTAGCAGCGATTTGGTCGCCTTAATTCCCCAGGGAAAAAGTCGCCCCAAGTGAAACCTCATCGGCTAATTAGGACACTTTTTTCAGAAAATTAATTTCATGTAGGTCAATGCATTTTCCGGCATAGAAAGCCTTCCAGGTCAGATCTTGATACGTTCTTATTTCGATTTTTTGACGGTAGATAGAGTGTTTTACCGGTGATTGCAGGGAGTATGTTATTCCCTCCCAGCTAATCGTATGGTCAGCATTTACCGTGCGGTATTCTTTGAGGCAGAGGGTTTCCTTTAAATCGACAGTTGATTCTAGGGGTGTGTAGGAAGATTTTTTAGATTTTGCCGGAACTGTGTTGTTAGTTTTCCAGTAATTGGGCAGAAATTGCTCTTGGAGATAATGGTTGGCTGCAGGCATGCTTATGATTTTACGTAATCGCATTTCTGGAATTAATCGATCTTGAAAAGTATCCCAGGCTCTTTCGATTCTTCCTTTGCCCTGAGCTGACGATGCAAAAATGATTTTAATTCCAAGCTCCTCACAAGCTCTTTTAAATTGATTAAAATACGCTCGTTTACCGCCACCAAAGCAACCAGCTTGGTCGACATAAAGAGCATAGGGAATTCCTTTTTTTTCAATAATTCGCTGAAGCACGGTCATGCAGTTAAGTGTATCTTCCGAATGAAAAAACTCAGCGTAAGGAATATCGCTGGTGGCATCATCAATAGCCGCAATTAAGCACCAATCGTCTTTTCCGTTATACCTATGGGGTGATCCGTCCATTTGAAGTATGAGTCCTTCGCTTTGCGCTCTGACTCTTTTATACCGAGCTTTTGTTTTTCTTTTCTTGGCCCTTTTTACGAGCTTTTTCTCATGACACCAACGTCTTAAAGTCTCGTAGCCTATATTGATTCCATGGTCTTCCCTTAGCTTCTCAAGGCAATGAGTTACATTAAAGTCAAAATACTGTTTTTCGACCAAACTCATCACGGATTTCTTCATCCCCCCATCTTTTTTATTCCAAGGTGTTTTTCCCCGATTCCCATGAACACCCGCAAACAATCCTTTTTCCTCTACCCGTCTTGCCATTCTCGTCACACTTCGCTCGGTGACCTCCAGGAGTTCAGCCGCATCTTTTCGACACAGCTTGTTGTTTAGAAAGTCTGACACAGTACTGTAAAAAAATTGTCCTCGTTTGCTCATATAGATTCCTTCGTCTCTCTCCATGATGCCCCCAATCAAACAAAGTGAATCAGGAGCTTAGTTTATTTAGGGGGGAGAC
>RFNT01000257.1 GCA_009927045.1 bacterium
TGAATTTTTATTCCGCGAGCATTCCGGGGAACTGCAATTCCGTTGATAGCGATAATCCGCTCCCCTTTTTTATTAAAAACTGGATAGTAGGTATGTGCCGCTTCTCTTCTTTCTCGTGTTCTTTTGAAAGGGTTAGTTAAAAACTCTAAAACTGGGCCCCTTCTTTGAGCAAAAAGTAGCGTCTGGAAAACAACGCAAGCAACCAGAAAATATTTCATAGGGGCACCCGTTAATGGTTAATTAGATGATTTGAAAACCGATAAAAATTTTGCCCGATTCCGGAAAAGAGTCAATTGCGGTGCGACTCCATTGCTGCAGGTTCCAAATATCCTAAGTATCATCGCATTACTGACTAAAACGAATCGCTCCACCCACAGTGCCGCTGACTAAAGCTCCATCATAACCAATTTCCATTCCTGCATAATAGCTATTGTACTTAATGGCGTTTTGTAACGGCACTCTGAAAGCAAGTTCTCCTGTTTTCCAATCGGCTGCTTCAATAGTCCAAACTTCATCATGTTGTCCTAAATAATAAATCAGCTGAGTTGCCTCACTCATGGTGGGGATACCGTTAGGAACACTCAAATGGGGATTGGCCCATACCGATCGCAGGACCCGCTTTCCAGGAATCCATTCAAATTTTTCAATGCCGTAAGGAGCATATTCCTTGTAGTTAGACCAAAGAATTGTCCAAAAGTTACTCCACACATCCGAGGGGTGTTCACCGTAATCATTATTCACTGCAACCGCCTCATAACCACGGACTAATAAAGATTGATCTGTGATAGAGCGCTCTCGAGCAGGATCTCCAAACCAAATCGGATGGATTCCGGCCACCCGTCGGGAATAGCCCTGGATTCCTTGCCAGTCCTTAGGAATTTCATCTCTCCAAAAAGCAACAATACTCATTTTCTTTTCGCCATCGGCAATCACCACTAGACGGTCTTGGTTTCCTATTCCCATTAGAGTGGGAGTAGTTCCCGAACCACGACCCAGACGTCCTGGCATCACCAAATCATTCGTTGGATAAGAAGCATCCCAACGCACACGCAATGCTTTGCCATCCCACTGAAGGCCATACATTTTCTTGTGGGTCACGACATAGATCCCGCCATTTTCATCAAGTGCTAACGAATTGGAAACTTCCTCCTCTGGATTCAATCTTAAGGAGACGGAATCTCCTGTCAGCCGATTCATCACAATCACCAATGAACGATCCGTCACCATGGCTAAGTAACCATCATAGGTGAGATTCATTCCAACGATCACTTCTTCAGCATTGAGTAGGGCTTTGGAAGGTATTTTAAATTCATGAATTTTTCGAATGGAAGAGCGCGGCTCTCCCAGTTCCTCTTCTCGATACACCAAAACCGAAGTCCCTTTGGGAACATACAAAATGCCATTGGAGTCGAGTACTGTGTAAGCCCCGGAAATAGCTTGGGAGCTTTTCCCACCCTTTCTCACCGACTGTGCACTTCGCCATTTCTCTCCAATACCATTGAGCTTATAAACTGTGTTCCGAGCACTTCCCCAAATACTGAAGTTTCCATTCGAGTTTTTGGGCGAAAAATTGAGGGTGATTGCCACTGCTTCTTCTGAAACCGTACGCGCTTTATAAAGACCGCGTTCAACATCTCCTCGATTGGGTCCCGGCAAAGGAGAAGAAGCTTGGCAATAAGGATTCCGATGCGTCATGGGCCAAGGAGAATCCGCTAAAAAGGGATTTTTAGGTGGCTCGTTCACATCTGCCGCTAGGATCAGTCCCGACAAAAAGAAAGTAATCAGAAACAGGAACTTCCAAACTTGTTGGTTTTCATGATGAAATTCTCCAATGCATTGCAGCTGAAGAAGAATAGGCGGAGGGGTAACCTAGGTCAAGAGAGCACCGTTTCAGTAATGAAAAACTTCCGAACCTAGCTATAATAACCAAATGAAAATTTTCCTCTTCATCTTACTCATTTTGTTTCCTGCGGCAGACGCAAAATTGAAAGCCAAGTACCGATACCCAACAGGTCCATGCGAAGACTGTGGTTTTACCACTTTAACTTCTAGCCGGTTATCTAATGAGCAACTAAAAAGATTTGCAAAATATGATCCTGACAACGATGAGGCCAGAAAAGATTTTCTGCCACAATTGCTTTTGTGTATCGAGGGAGATCCTGCTTATTCCAATTGCTCCAGACGAGAAGTAACATTTCCCAATATAGCTAGGATTGCTGCGATGAACCTAAAAAAGGGGGAAGCAACTCTGAAAACTATTCAGACCGATCTCGCCGACGCTCCGGAGGACTTAAAACCAGTCATTGAATTTTATCTCCGACAGTTTAAGTACGATCTTGCGCTTTTGCGATATGAATATGAATTTATTGAATCTCAGAACACTGCTAAATTGGAAAACCCTGTAGAGGATATTCAAATAGATCCGCAGTTATTATCAAAAGTAATGGCGCCCCAAACACCAGAAAGTCAATTGGAGGTAGTGAGCTATGACATTCATAATTTTTTTAATGATAAAATAAGAAAAAAAGTGGGAACCTTGACACCTGCACAACTGAAAAGATTTTTCAAGTTGATCCAAAAGAAAACAGATGGTGCCGAAAAAAACTGCTGCGACTAAAGATGTAGTTCATTGATCATACAACTCGGGTGAGAAATCCCTTTCTTACTGACTGCCTTTTCATTGGGCGGGTCTAAAAGATAGGGATTGAGGAACTCGATCAGCTCAGCACTTGTTTTAAAAGCTGTAATAACTGATCCCTGAGCGCAGCTCAGATATTCGGTTTTAAGGGGACAGGAAGAAATTAAATTTTATTGAAATGGTGGGTGCTATAGGACTCGAACCTATGACCTCTGCCGTGTGAAGGCAGCGCTCTAACCAACTGAGCTAAGCACCCTCTCT
>RFNT01000030.1 GCA_009927045.1 bacterium
TGTATAGGTCACAACATCCATTGCGGAACTTGGTTTTTTAATTACTGGGGTTGGCAGATTTGTTGTGCAGAGAGCCTTAAAGCCAGATGGTGCTGTGTAGGCGAATGGGCGTTGGCCAAAGTTGACATAAACATTGTTTGCGGCAGAAACACTTCTTCCGTAAGCCGCAAAGAAATATGGCCCGTTTGTTAGTCCTGTAAATGCAGTTCCTTGGGAAACATTGTTTTTATAGAACACAAGTGTTCCTGCATCGGCATCAAAGGCACATCCTATAATATCTCCAGATGTGTATGATGCCCCGTATGCTGATCCAACATTATTTGTTCTCTTGTCTCCACTACTAGAGTATCCATATCCGTCAACCGTTGTTCCAACATAAGTGTTGAATGTTTTTCCGGTATGAATCCCGAACTCAGCAATAGTTCCCTCTATGACAACATTCATTTCTGCGTACCATTTTTTAGATGACATTCCGATTGTGGAAATGGCCGTATTCGCAGTTGGCCTAAGATTTCCATCGACTAACGGAGAATTTCCTGTCAATGGATTAAGTGTCGCATAATTACCCCTCACCTCCCCACCCAATCCAGTATCCGTCCCATAATTCGTCGGGCTATCCACAAGGCTGTCGTTGCCTGCACCTGCGGTTACGGAGAAGTTATTCGGAGTCCAGTTGTTGCCGTTTCCGCTGGAGTCCTTGCCAAGCGTGGTTGCGGTGGTTCCGCTGTTGTCGGCAAATTTAAGATAAAACCCATTCGTCCCATACGTCCCGCTGTACGCCTTGGCCTTCCAGCGGCCTGTGATGGCATCGGTTTCGCCAAAGCTGGATGGTGTAAGGGCTTGACCGTCAATGAAGTTTATTTCAGCAAGATAGCCGTCAAAATATGATCCGGCAACGCTTCCAGCCCTCCCAATGGCGTGAAGATTTGTATTGTTGATAAATCCGTCAGCATTTAACGATGGATTGGTTGTTGTCTTAAAACTTGTTTCTTCAATGCCGTTAATATAAATCTTTATTCTATCAGATGCCGTTGCGTTTGTTGTGTCCCATGTTGCTACAATATGATACCAAGACGAATTATCCCTAAAAACTCTGTTGGTTTCCCTTGCCGCAGTATAGGCTGATGTAAAGTTCCCAAATGCCAAAGTATCGTCATTATCAAATCTAAATATAAACCCGTTTGAATTTGCCGCTGTTAAATTAGAAAAAATTTGTTGAAATGCCTCGTTTTTGCATTTTTTAACCCACCCGCTCCAAGTCCAAGTCTTTCTGTTCCCAGCACTTGCTGGAGTCCTATTCAAATATGCGTCATCAGCCGAATTGAACCGAAGGCTCCGCTCGATGCGGTAAGAGTCGCTATCGCCTT
>RFNT01000011.1 GCA_009927045.1 bacterium
CCCGTTACACCGGGAATGTTATCTGAGGCATCGCCCATCAATGCTAAAAAATCGACTACTTGATGGGGGTGTACTCCGAACTTTTCTATTACTCCCTCTGGGCCTACGCGTTTGTCCTTCATTGTGTCATATAGCGAAATGTCTGAAGTAACTAACTGCATGAGATCTTTATCCCCTGTGATGATCTCAACTTTAAAGCCGTCTTTCACAGCTTTATCAGCTAAAGTGCCAATCACATCATCAGCTTCGGCCCCCTCCAACTGCATGCGCTTAATCTGAAAGGCATCCACCATCTTCATGATTTCCGGAATTTGCAGCACCAAGTCCTCAGGTGGGCTTTCTCGATTTGCTTTGTATTCTGAGTATAAATCTTTTCGAAAGGAGGGCTTTGGGGTATCGAAAGCAATCACCAAATATTCCGGTTTTTCCACTTCCAGTACCCGTAACAACATATTGGTAAAACCATAAATGGCATTCGTTGGAAATCCCTTGGAATTCGACAAGTGTTGGATAGCAAAAAAAGCCCTGAAGAAATAAGAGCTCCCATCAATGATGATCAAACGTGGCTTCATTTAAAGCTACACCAAATGCTTGGCGGGACTATTCCGGTTTCGAAGCGCCTCAAAGACAGCAGGCAAAACCGAAACGACGATAATTCCCAAAATAACGAGAGTGAAATTCTTTCGTACCACTGGAATATTGCCAAACCAGAATCCAGCAACTGAGAAAATAACTACCCACAAAATGGCCCCTATTACGTTGAACGTTCCAAACTGACGATAATTCATTTTACCGACTCCGGCTAAGAAGGGGGCAAAAGTCCTGATGATTGGAACAAAACGTGCGAGTACTATTGTCTTTACTCCCCAACGTTCATAGAACTGCTGCGTTTTGTTTAAATGTTCCGGCTTTAAAAACCATTTCTCTTTCTTTAAAAGCTTGGGGCCTAAAGTCTTCCCAATGGAGTAGTTAAGAGCATCTCCCAAGATGCCCGCGATACATAGGAGCGGGATCAACCACTGCAATTCCACTGCCCTTACCCGCAAAGGCCCCCGCAGCAAACAGGAGGGAATCTCCGGGGAGAAATGGAGTCACTACTAATCCTGTTTCACAAAACACGATGAGAAACAAAATGACGTAAGTCCAAGCTCCGTACTCCAATAAAATCGCGTTTAAATGGACATCTAGATGCAACATCATATCTAGAAATTGGTAAAACAGCTGAGACATGACAACCCCGTAAAAAGCCTAATCTTTACCTACCTTTGATAAAAGTAAAGGCTGGTTTTTTTGCGTGGTGCGTTACTTGAAAATGAAGAATACGGCGAGTGCTATAAAGCCAAAGCCAACCCAATCGTTCCAACGGAGTGATTCTCCCAAATACCCATAGGAAAATACGGAAAAGACAATCAGTGTGATGACTTCTTGAAGCGTTTTTAGTTGGGCCACCGAGAATTGCCCGTACCCAATTCGATTGGCTGGAACCTGAAAACAATACTCCAAAAAGGCAATCGACCAACTCACTAAAACAGCTTTCCAAAGGGACACGTCTCGATAGCGAAGATGTCCATACCAAGCAAAGGTCATAAACACATTCGAGAGAGTGAGTAGGAGTACAGTCCTCATGGAGACTTCACGAATTTAGACGATATCGGCAAAAGTCCGTTCGGTACTTTTGAAGTAGACGATGCCAGTCAGGAACACGAGCAAGGTAAT
>RFNT01000010.1 GCA_009927045.1 bacterium
CGCAAAGGAGCAGATGAGAGTGGAAGTCTCAACCGCTCCACCGAACAAGAAGGCTCTGTAGGATTCAACAATTCCTACCATAGGATTCAAATTTAAAGCCCATCGATATTTTTCCGAGATGACTTTCAAAGGATAAACCACTGGAGTGATGATCATCCAAGCCTGCATGATAAAAGGAAGGAGGTGATTGATGTCTCGATATTTCAAATTCAAGGCTCCCAACCAACAACTCAAACCGATAGAGAAAACAACTACCCACAATGTGCTCACCGCAAGCCCGGGCAACCACCACCATTGAGGCATGTGTCCGTAAAATGCCAAAACAAAAACCAGGCAAATGACTGACACTAAATAGTCAAAAAGAGCAGATAAAACCGAGGAGAGCGGAATGATTAAGCGAGGGAAATAGACTTTACTGAAGAGTGTACCACTCCCTACTAAACTCAAACTCCCTCGACTACAAGCACCGGTAAAAAACATCCAAGGCACAAGCGCAGCCAAACTGAATACTGAATATGGAATCCCTTGGGAGTCCATTTTTGCTATTTTTCCGAAAAGAATCGTATATGAAACCATCCAGAAGAGGGGCTGCACAATCACCCACACTACCCCCAGAGCTGCCTGTTTATACTTCACTTTAATGTCTCGAAGACATAGGAAATAAATCAGTTCTCTGTACGCCCAAATCTCTTGAATATCACTCCAGCGGAGCAGCTTTTGACCTTGCTGAATAAATATTTCTGGTGCTTCTATTTGAGTTGAAGTGTATGCCACCCTTAACCCTCCCGAACGAATGCTGGCAGCGTAAAATATCCAAGTCGTTTTTGGGGATCGACTTCTGAAGAAGTAATGCTTAAAAAAGGAATATCGGCTTCTCGTCCCACTCGATCATAATAGACATCTCCCTCTTCATTCATGAGACAAATCTGGACAGAATATTCTCCAGGTCTTAAGGCCAGACGAGGAAATTCCATTCTCACTTTATTCTTTTTTCCCTCAAGGACCGTTTCGTGAGTGATTTTTTCCTTGATGGTCGTGATCATATCGTCAGTCAGAGGATTGGAAATAAAAAGCGCAACGCTCATTCCTTTGATAGGTTTTTGAACGAAGTACTCGACCTCACAATAGCCCATCTCATCCGATGAGAATTTCCAAGTGGGTTCATCGCTTTGATTAAAAAAATCGAACTTCTCAATTCGAACCGCACCCGTACAGTAGGTAGCTCGGTTTTTAAGATCGGCTCGGCCCACATCGCCGCCAGGTTGAAGTAGTTTGATGAAAGAGGGTAATACTT
>RFNT01000115.1 GCA_009927045.1 bacterium
AGCCCAGCGAAAATCCCGCTCTTGTGTATTTGAGTAAGCGGGAATCCAACGGAGCATGTCTTTTGGAACCTCACCAATTGAAATGCCATTACTTTCTATGGATGGATCTAATACGGATTTTTCAAGTTCGTCGTGACGAACAAAAAAAGCCCATTCCACTCCTGAGGGATCGGTGAAGTATTGAAGGACATGAATCGGAATAATTCCCAACCCCAGATCCACAACAAAATTATTATTGAACGAAGAGGTGAGTGTCGAACAATCCACAATATCTTCAAGGCCTACTGTTTTGGTAACGTGAACAATCTTTTTGGAAATAATCTGATTTTTGAGATCTCTTTCCAAATCTTTGAAGACGACTTTAATTTTTACAGAGAGGGGTTGGTCGTCGGATGAATTCACTAAAAGTTGATAGGGCTTCACCGTGATGAGGCCCCCCGAACTTCTAGGGACGGCTTTGGGAGCGCCATCAAAGATCTTCATGAGTTTTTCTAAAATCTCGGGTGGTAAAGCTAACGCGACCTGTTTTCCCTGCTCATCCATATAAATGAGTTCGGACTCGTGAGGACCACGTGCCTCCATTCGGATGAAAAATCTGGCTGTGTGCATCTTGGAAGTCATCATATGTGAAACACTGGATTTGCAAGCGGTGGGCCACCTAAAAACCAAATAAATACAGTGTCTTAAACAGTAAAAACCGCTGTTTTTTTAGGCAGGTGTATACCTTGTGTTCACAGGTCAACACTTTCCGAGGGCTCGGAATAAGGAACTTTTCGGGACATCGCTTTTCCCGCCCAGGCATGTTCAATGAAAGATTGTTCGAATTCCTGATTATGGACCATGGAAATAACAGCGGAATCTAAAGTGAGATATTTTTCCGCGGTCCTTCGAATATCTTCGGCACTGAGTGCTTTGATGTGTTCTGCCAATTTCAAACTGAAATCAAAACCCAGCCCATACATTTCATCCAGACCAAACAGCATGCTTTGGGATGAAAATCGCTGCATATCTAAAGCAATCCGACCGAGCCAGTATTGTTTGGCCCTGAGGAGCTCTTTCTGAGTCATCGGGCGCTCAATCACCCGTTCCAATTCACGGCGAATGCCATGAAGCGCGACGGGAACTTTTTCTGGAGAGCATCCGATGTAAACTCCAAACATTCCAGCTTCAGGATTTTCAGACTGTAACGGCGCTACTGTGTACGCCAAACTCTGTTTGTCACGAAGCTCAAGAAAGAGGCGTCCTCCTTGTCCGGCTAAACAGGAATGCAAGAGTTTGAGCGCAAATCGGTCCGAGTGAGAAATATTAGGTCCCAGAAACCCAATCATCAGATGGGATTGCTGGAGTGGCTGCTTTTTTTCAAAGGCAATTGTGAGAGCCTCATGCTTTCGAATGGGCATCGGCTGTGAGAGCTGCTTTCCACCTTGAGGAAGCTGTTGAATGAGGCCGGATAATTCATTTTCCCAACTGCCTTTGGGAAAATTTCCTACAGTAGAAATGACCACGCCCGATTGATGCACGAGATCTCGATAAAATCCTCGAACATCTTGTGCAGTGAGCTGCTTCACCGTTGCTTCGGTGCCCAAGTGCGATCTGCCGTAGGGATGATCTCCAAAAAGAGACTTTGCAAAGTTCATCTGGCAAAGCGCTCCAGGAAGATCTCTTTCAGAGCGAATATCTTGGAGTTGAATATCTCTTTCCAGTTCAAATTCTGAATCGGGAAACGTGGGGGCCAGAAGGATATCAGTCAGTAATGGCTTCACTTGAGGCCATTGTTTGGAGAGAAACTCCACACTCAAACCCAGCGTGTGTCGGCCAACATAAGCACTGATGGAAGCCCCTAAAGAATCTAGAGCATAAGCAATCTGCTTTGAATGATAATGTCGGGTTCCGCTGGTCCAAATCCGCTGTAAAAGACTGCCAACCCCGAGTTGATTCGGCTTTTCCTCTCGATAGCCTCCCGGGAAAATCAATCTCATGGAAACTATCGGCAGATGGTCCATCCATTTTTCAACAAATCGCACGGAGCTTTTTTTCACCAAAGTGACTTCTGGCTTTTTTTCTTGGCGCAGAGCTGGTTTTGCATAGGAACGATTGAGGACTTCTTGAATGGTTTTCGCCTGAGGATCAAAGCCCATGGGATGGACGGCGCTCAGGACCGGCTTCAACTTCAACAGGGATTGCAAAGCCTCCGTGCACTGAGGGGCTTGTACTGCCAATATTGAATTCAAATATTTTTGCTCAGCATTGGGATCCCCAAACTGAATTGTGTAATACCCCAGTCGTCTCGCATATCCTTCAACGGTTTCCTTGCCTGCAATCACTTCTGCTTCGAGACCCGATTTAACGCGTTCTAATTCGGTTTCTGCAATACCTATCTGAGAAATTTTGGACAGAAAAGAGAGCGTTGCTTCGATAGCTGCTTGGAACTGAGCCGGAACCACTTGCATTCCCACCACAGCCATCCCGCATCGAGCAGTGGCTACGAGTCCCATATTCACATCCAACGCTAACTTCATGTCTTTCACTAAATACTGATAGAGGGCACTGCTTTCTCCTTGGCCCAAAGCGGTGCAGAGCACGTCTAAGGCTGGAACGCTCGGATCGGAAAGCGCGGGGGTCGGCCAGGCAATCTGAATAGCGCATTCATTTAAATCTTTTTCCGCAAAAATGACTTGAGCTTTCTTTTTTGAATAAGACGGCATTTTAGGAATGGCTGCCGAACGTTTTTTGGGAATGCGGCTCAGTTTCTTTTGGGCCAACTCACGAACTTTTTGCGTATTCACATCTCCTACAACAAAAAGAGCGATAGAGCCGGCGTGATAATTAGCCTGAAAAT
>RFNT01000122.1 GCA_009927045.1 bacterium
GGGGCGGTGCCGGTGGCAATAACGCTACTTCTAATTTGTTGAGCGGCGGCAACGGCAGCGCCGGCGTTGTCATCATTCGCTACGTAAAATAATTCTGCCTAGTGCCCCAACGTCCTTAAAAAATTTCGGCAATCCCTTTTGTCCCACTCTTTTTGCTCTTTCAGAATGGGATGAAGAACAGCAAGAAGCCCAGACTTTTCGTCAGTAACCTTTTGGTAAATTTCAGCAGCTTTTTTAAACACTGGAACATAATTCGGGTGACGCCTCACTAATTCCCTGCCGAGTTTCTTGGCTTCACTCGCTTTGGTCACTGCACCTGAAGCCAATAGCGCCTGAGGGAGCAATTCTTCCATTTTTCCAATGTCCTTAGCTTTACCTAGCTGATCAATGGTTTCATTCAGAGCAAACAAGCCTTGTTGAGGAAACAGAATGGGAAAACCGACTTTATTTCTAACCACGGGCAACTTGGAATACGGACTTTTCAAAACCGGATGATTCGGGTCACTGTACTCGGCCCATAACTTTCGAGGATCTAATTTAAAGAGATCTGGAAAACTTCTTAAGTAAATAGGAACCCACCTGAGATCGCGTCGGAACTCATGAATTCCTGATTCCAATTCTTTCATTTCGTAATCAGTCGCTTCTACTTCTTTAATGAGTTTTCTCAGCTGTTTTAAAACATGTTTACGATCCGCTTTTTTCCCGTCCCATTCGGTGTCTTCTAAGGCTGCTTGAAGTTTCATCAACGGGGATTGAGACGCTTTTTCTCCAATGAAACGATGCTCTTCTAAAAACCGCTTCAGCTTTTCTCGTTGCTCTTGCTCTCTTCCTTTTAAAAAAGCGATGAGTACTGGGGGAGCTCCCACTTCTTCAGAAAAATGAATGGCTTCTTTGAGATCCGCTGTTCTGCCCAGTTCATCTTCAAACGGTTTGATATCCTCTTTTAGAAAGCCCTCTAAAGTCTCGGGGTATTCGTCTTCGTAGACTATCAATAATGCTTCGAGCTCGAAAAGATCCGTGCGATTGGTATTTCCAAGTAATGCCTCGATAACTGCTTCAGCGTCTTTCTGTTTGAGGGAACGGCGTAAATCACGAAGGGGTCGTTGAAACCGGAGCTCTTGTCGGGATTGGGCAAAGGAGAACCCGCATACACTCACGATTACCAAAATGAACCAAAACCGCTCCACTTCTAAGAAAAAAGCAAGCGGAGGGCCTTAAAAAAACGAAAAGTCTGAGTGATTCTCAGGGGCTATCAGCCCTTTTTGTCTGTTGAATGGAAGCCAACTGTCTGGGATTTAGACAGCTTCTTTTAATTTTAATGCCTCAGTGGCAGATGAAAGATTCACCGCCATAGGTTCTTTTAAACTCCGCCCATTCGCCGCCGTTGCGAATCGCGAGCGTGAGTTGATGAAAATACGGCTGGAAACCACCTTGAATGAAATAATAAGTCGTTCCCGTTTTTTCATCGAACATTTCCGAAGCAAAACCTTTTACAGTGACGCCTTTATCTAATTCCGCTCTTAAATAGTGGTTCTGGGTATCTAAACTCACTTTCAAATGGGCATCTTTCAAGCGCGTGTGGATCTCACATTCAAACGCTAATTCTCCTGCGTTTTTCGAATCTACTTTTCTCAAAACTCCGGGAAAATCTTTGGCTGCACTCAAAGTAGCCAAAACCGAACAAAAACTGATCACCACATATTTGAGGTTCATAAGAGGTCTCCGTATGGGGTGGAAAACTAACCTCTGCACCCCCGAAGGGCAAGCCCCTTCCCTTCACAATTCGGGTGCTTTTAAGCCTTTATTTCTATTAGGAAATTTGGATGTTGGGCGGCGGCTGGTCTTCCCGTTGTGCGCCATCCTTTCTAAGGGTGTTTGGGCTATAATGATAAGAGCCCTTTATGATGACACTTTTTAAAGCCTTTCAGGGCAAGATTTTGTCCCAAGCTCGCGCTGCGTTATTCGTAGCTGCTTTGGTGGGATTTACTCTGAGCCTCACTCGATGCGCGATTCAAGAAGACCAAGGGGCCTACTCCCTAAAAGGGGTGGTGGCTGCAGGGCTTGTGAAAAGCGCAACGGTTTCTGTGTATGCTCTCTCGAGCTCCGGCACTTTGGGAAAACTCCTGGCTCAAACGCGTACCGATACTCGCGGAAATTTTTTGATTTCAACTTCGTTGATCCCGCAGCCCATTGAAATCGTAGTTACCAATGGAAATTATTTAGAAGAAGCCGGCGGGGCAAAAGTTGAACTTCAAAGCCAGCAAATGCGTTTGCGTTTGGCTAAATTTGTTTTCGGTCAACAAGTAGGGGTCACTCCGCTCACAGAAATTGCTGCTGCTCGATCTCAAATTCTCATTGATGAAGTAGGCGCCTCACTTTCGGATAGCATCACAACGGCCAACATCGCTCTCGCTATGGCGTCTGGCTTAACAGACATCACTGTCGCACCGATATATCCGACGGATGCCGTCGCGAATGGTCTCAACCTTTCATCGAATCAAGTGAAGTACGCTCTCTTCATTTCCGGAATTTCTAAATTTTCACAAGGCGTCTTACCCAACAGTCTTTCTGCGATGGTTGGGTTCTCAAGAGATTTTGCACCGGATGGCACTTTTGATGGCAAAGCCAACGGCACAACCGTTTACTTCGGAAGTTCTGCAGAGCCCGTTCCTGCCACCGGCTGGACTCCGGGACTGCTGAACGCCATGGTTGCTTACGCAACTTCTTCCGAAGGAATTATTGCCGGATTTGGGGGAGCAAG
>RFNT01000216.1 GCA_009927045.1 bacterium
CCATTAAAATTATTTTCCAACCAAGTCCATCCTCGAGTTGACGAAGTGATTGACCCTCCATTCTGGATATCGGGCCAAATGGCGAGTAGATCCTTGCCCGCAAACTTATTCATCACATCAAATTTCGCATCACCATCAAGATTGTTTGTCTGAGATGGATTGAGAACATTATCAGTAGTCCAGTAGCTTGCATAATAGTTAAAAGTGGTGCCACGTGTTGCCTTCATCATGAGCATCCAGCCACCACCATCCATCGCTGAGTTCATGATGCAGTAAATTTGTGTGGGGCCTGACGCCGGTAAATCAATCCAATACACACCATCCGTGGCGTTGGGGAAATTTGCCTTAATAAACTGCGCGTTAGGTGCAGCTCGCTCCGCTGATGAACCATCAGCTAGCGCCGAGAACACTTTTAAAGTAACTGCATTACTTTGAACTGAACGGGCTCCCGAAAACGGCACTCCACTGGCACTAACGACGACTCGATACTGATGATTATGTTGATTGAGGCTTACCGCATTTAAGAAGTAAGAGCTACCAGTCGCTCCATCGATATTGCTGAAGTTTACACCGCCATCGGTGCTCAGTTGCCATTGGTAGAGAGGAGCAGTGCCGTCATAAACTCCAGCACCTACAGCTAAACTCACCGGGTTACCTTCCGCAAAAAAACCAGCCCCAACTGAAGGCTGATTACTAATATACGGCACAGCATCCATTGCGATGCCAATAATACTGCCAGAGTTATCAATTGAATTAGCTGCAAACTTCACTCGGCCTTGTCCTCCTTTATTTGAAAGGAAGGCCGAATCGGGAGCAGCAGAAGAATCCAAAACAAACTCACCCAACAAGATGTGCTGGTACCTGCGATGGTCTGGGTTAATGATTCTCCAATAACGGGCATTGATATTGGGAATAAAATAGTTATTACGCGCCAATGTGGTCCCATTCATCGTTTTATACGTTACCCAAGTAGACCCGTTGTAATACTGAAGCAATCGATCATTGAGGTAATCGTGAGGCCACCAGTCGTGGGGACTGATAGTAATGACATCCACGGTTTGATTTGCGCCCATATCCGCTTGAATCCAAGACTGGTAATCGCCCCAAGTTCCTCTTCCATCGCCTTTTCTATCATTGTAGAGGTACCAAGGATCGGTGAAGAGCACATTATTCCAACCATTCCATTGGTAGAAAGAACTTTGGCTGAGGGAATAAGTCATGACGCCTCTGCCGCCTTCCGCATTCACTTTTCCAGAGTTCGTAATGCTTCCAGAAGCTTTCAGAACAACCGTCCCACCACTGCCACCTCCACCGTTTCGATGATACGCTTTCCTACCCGATGCATCGATGAGGCCTTCGTTCACAATCTGAGCTGCTTCTACATAAATGGCCCCGCCTCCCGTTCCTCCACGTTCCCAGCAACCAGTACCACCACCGCCGCTCCCCAAATAGAGTTGCGTATCAAAGTCTGTTGCTCCATACGTAGTTCCTGCAGCGCCTCCATTCAGCGTACCTCCCACAGAACCGTAACTGCCGCCACCCCCATATCGGTAGGAGTGATAACAATTGATTCCTGTTACAGCCCGCCCAGCACCGCCTAGCCCATTCCCCTGAGGCGATTGGCCATGAGCCATCGAACCATTATTTCCGGGTAAATTTCCACCGCCCAAATAGCCTTTTCCGGACATCATGACATAGCCACCCGCTTTAACGTGGAAAGTGCCTTGAATGCGATCCAGGATCAAACGGCCATTCCCGTAATTTTTTCCGGTGGAACTTAAATTAAAACTATCGTTACTGGGGTTAGTGGTTGCATAGGCATTCGCAGTAATGACTCCCCCACTTTCCACCGTGACATTGCGAGGCTGACCCCAACTGGCGTTCAAGTACAAGTGCTGTTGATCTCCCACCACAATGTCGTATCCGGCCTTGTCAATAAAAGCGTTGAAGTCAAAGTGCCCCTGGCCTGCAAAGTGGAGCTTTTCAGAAGGCGCTTGTGACCCCATCACGAGCTTGAGCGCCGTCATATTGGGAATCGTCCCTGTTTTAGCCGAGAAGGTGCCTCCATAGGCCGAGCCACTTAAAGTAGTGGCGCTGTCATTTAGGGCTACTTGAGCAGTCCGTAAGACCGATTCATGAGAAGGGATCACGCCCGTAAGGGTTCCTGTCATAGAGCCAAACCCAGCAGCACTGAGTTTTAACCGACCCGCTCCACCAATATTGGACGAAGTTCCATTGGTACCGCCCTCTGTGGTAATCACACCGGTGTGGGTGATATCCCCAGAAGCATTCAAAACCACCGTGCCACCGCTGCCGCCGCCACCATTCACACTGGGCTTTGTACCTCTGGCTGAAATGGTACCCGCAATCATCATAGTATTGGCTTCAATGTAAATAGCGCCACCGCCTTTTCCTCCTTGATCCCAACAAGCACCCCCAGCGCCGCCACTGCCTAAATACAGCTTCGTTGTAAAATCAGAAGCACCAAAACTAGCGCCTCCTTGGCCCCCTTGGGCCATGGGAGCTCCAGAACCTCCTGGAGTTCCATATCCCCCTCCTCCCCCAGCTCTCCAAGTATGGTAGCAATTTCCAGTGGGCGCAAAATTAAGACCGGCTCCCGCAGCTCCGTAGCCCGAATGAGAAAGCCCGTGGGCTCTTGAGCCATTGTGACCAGGCCCGTTGCCGCCGCCCGGATAGCCTTTTCCGTCCATCGTGATGAGTCCGCCAGCCTCTACCCTCAAATCACCCGCTAATTTCAAATACAGTCGTCCATGAGTATTTCCTAAATTGAATAAATCAGCGCTTGGGTTACTGTTGCTAAAGCTATTTGAAGCCGTGAGGATCCCGCCAGATTTGACTGTTAAATTTCCAATGATACCGGAAAAAGAAGGTCCAATGTTGAGAGTGACTCCATTGGGAACAGTGATATTCGAATAAGTGGTGGAGTCATTGAGCACTTGACCGTTGGTAGCTATCAAATCAATGCCAATCACCGGAGTAGCGACGCTTGCTTGCACCGGTGCTGACAGTTCTCCTGAACCATTCGTTGCACACAACTTAAAATGATAGGTAGAACCAGAAACTAGTTCCGTTAAAGTCCTAGAGAGCGCGTATCCTACCGTCTCGGCAGAAATCACAGTGTCAGCGCTGCAATTGGCAGGCACACTCCCCCTC
>RFNT01000066.1 GCA_009927045.1 bacterium
TCGATACAGATTGTGGGGCCCCAAAATAGACAGCAGCAAGCGGGACTCTATCTCTATCCTCAAAAGACCTTTCTCCTATCTGAGGGCTTTGGACTGAATCAACTGGCAACCCAATCAGCTCAATATATCCATGGTGAGATGAGCGGCTTTAAAAAAATATTTAATGATGTATTCAAAGATTTCTATCCGTTCGTTTGGGTAGAAGCACTGGGTTTCTTAGGATCAAAATTGATCAACCCGCGGAGAAAATGCTATGGGGAGCAAGATTTTCGGGCATCTAAAACTCCGCTTCTGCAACTTGCGGCTCGTCATTTAGAGCACGAACGAAAAAAGACAACTCAGAGTTTATTGAATCCTCCTGCGGATAAAGCCCAAGCGTTTCAACTCATCCAAATCCTGGGCAAACTATTGGGACAGGGTCTCTTTGAGCTCATCCATCGAGGTGAGGTTTCACAAAATCAATTGAAGGAACTTTTCCAAAGCAACTTCGACGAGACGTCGGGCCAATTGTATCTCTTCTGGGTTCAAAGGCTGGATCGCTGGAAACTTCGCGATTTCTCTTATCGCGATAAACTTTAAAGCGCTGGCCTACCGCGTTATCACCTCAAAAAGTAAACGTTATTCACTTTTTCCAAATCTTGACACCCCTAGGCTCCCGTGTAGGATTTCGGCCTTATGAATCTCGAACAAAAGTTTGAAAAACTCCAAAAGTTCCATTCTCAAGCTGAGCAAGCAGGGGGAGTGGAAAGAATTCAGCAACAACACGAAAAAGGGAAAATGACCGCCCGAGAAAGACTTCAGTTTTTCTTGGATGAGGGCAGTTTTGTCGAACTAGATAAGTTTGTTACCCATCGGTGTACTGATTTCGGGATGGAAGATAAAAAAATTCTTGGGGATGGAGTCATCACCGGATATGGCACGGTTTCAGGGCGACACGTGTACGTATTTGCCCAAGACTTCACCGTTTTTGGGGGTTCTCTCTCTGCAACTCACGCACAAAAAATTTGTAAATTGCTGGATTTGGCTTTGAAGAATGGTAAGCCGGTGATTGGACTTTGTGATTCAGGTGGCGCTCGCATTCAAGAAGGCGTGGAATCGCTCGCAGGTTATGCGGAGATCTTTTACCGAAACACCTTAGCTTCTGGTGTGGTCCCTCAAATTTCCGTAATCATGGGGCCCTGTGCGGGAGGGGCTGTGTACAGTCCTGGTCTCACAGATTTTATCTTCATGGTAAAAAAATCTAGTTATATGTTTCTGACTGGGCCAGACGTGATCAAAACGGTGACCCATGAAGATGTCACCATGGAAGAACTGGGGGGTGCTGTCACTCACTCCACAAAAAGTGGCGTGTGCCACATGGCAAGCGACGATGAGAAAAGTTGTTTGTTGTTGGTTAGAGAACTGCTAACTTTTCTTCCATCCAATAATGTTGATGAAATTCCTCGAATCAAATCGAGCGATCCGGTTCAACGTACCGAGCCCAAATTGAGAACGTTAATTCCTGAAAACTCCAAACAAGCTTATGACATGAAAGAAGTGATTGAAGCGGTTTTGGATGATAATTATTTCTTGGAAATACAAAAAGATTTTGCTCCCAACTTGCTCATTGGTTTTGGAAGCTTGGGTGGAAAAAGTGTAGGCATTGTCGCTAATCAGCCCGCGGTATTAGCAGGTTGTTTAGATGTAAATGCCTCTGATAAAGCCGCTCGTTTTGTGCGATTCTGTGATGCTTTTAATATCCCCTTGATTACTTTTGTGGATGTTCCTGGGTTTTTGCCGGGTACCGAGCAAGAGTATGGCGGCATTATCCGTCATGGCGCTAAGCTTCTCTATGCGTACTCTGAGGCGACAGTTCCCAAAATCACCGTGATCACTCGGAAAGCTTATGGCGGTGCCTATTGTGTGATGGCGTCCAAGCAATTGCGAGCCGATATCAATTTTACCTTTCCGACAGGCGAAATTGCCGTAATGGGCCCTGAAGGAGCGGTCGCTATTGTGTTTAGAAACGAACTCCAGAAAGCCAAGGATTCTGCATCGGAAAAGAACCGATTGATCCAAGAATATTCGGATACTTTTGCGACACCTTATAAAGCAGCAGAGTTGGGTTTTGTTGATGAAATTATTTTTCCTGAACAAACTCGGTTCAAACTATCTCAAGCTCTTGAGATGTTAAAAAACAAACGGGATAGAATGCCTCCCAAGAAACACGGAAATATTCCACTGTGAAACAGAAAAGAATACTCATAGCGAATCGGGGTGAAATAGCATTACGAGTGATTCGGGCTTGCCGAGAACTCGGATACTCGCCCTTGGCGATTTATTCCAAGGCAGACCGCTCGTCACTTCATGTGACTAAATCGGATGGGGCTATTTGTGTTGGAGAAGGACCCTCCACTCACAGCTATTTAGATATTGATGCTGTGTTAAAAGCAGCCAAAGTATTGAAAGCGGATGCCATCCACCCAGGGTATGGTTTTCTGTCGGAAAAAGCAGATTTTGCAAAAGCCGTTGCGCAGGCGGGTTTAGTCTTCGTAGGACCTTCGGCAGAGGCAATCGCTACAATGGGCGATAAAGTGATGGCCCGAAAAACCATGGAGAAACTGGGACATTTGCCTCTCGTGCCCGGGACCAAAGAGGGCCTAACGGACGAAAATGAAGCATTCAAAGCAGCGAAACAAATAGGATTCCCTCTGATGATCAAAGCCCTTGCAGGAGGCGGCGGCCGGGGCATGCGCATTGTGAATTCAGAAGGTGAATTCTTGAATCTGTTTAGACGGGCTTTTTCAGAGGCACAAAAAGCTTTCGGAGATGGCCGAGTCTATCTGGAGCGATTTGTTTCATCGCCTCACCATATTGAAGTGCAGATCATTGCAGACTCCCACGGGAATGCGGTCCATCTTTTTGAACGAGAATGTTCGGTCCAGCGTCGACATCAAAAAATTATCGAGGAAAGTCCTAGCCCATTCATCAGTGCAGACACTAGGAAAAAATTGTGTGAAGCAGCTGTTAGAGCAGTAAAAGATATCGGCTATGTGAATGCGGGCACCATTGAAATGTTGGTGGACGATCAGCAAAATTTCTATTTCATGGAAATGAATACTCGGTTGCAGGTTGAGCATCCAGTAACTGAATGGATTACGGGAAGAGATTTAGTGAAAGAACAACTCCGTGTTGCTTTTGGTGAGAAACTCAGTTTTTCACAAGAGGAAATCCGTCAAAATGGTCACTCCATTGAATTCCGAATCTGTGCGGAGGATCCGGAAAAGTTCCTTCCCCAAGCGGGAAAAGTGACTGGAGTGAATTTCCCGGTGGGGATTGGTGTTCGCGTCGATTCACATCTTTATCGCGGATACGAGATTCCTGTGTTTTATGATTCCATGGTGGCAAAACTTTCTGTGTGGGGAAGAACAAGAGCTGAAGCTATACAGCGTGGTAAAGCCGCTCTCATGGATACTGTCCTGAACGGAGTTAAAACGAATATTCCTGTACACCTGCAGATTCTAGATAATCCCAAATTCTTGGGAGGTAATTACACGACAAAGTTAATTGGCGAAAATTTTAATTATGCTCCTCAAAATCCTGACCAAGAGGACTTGCGAATGGCGCTCATTTCGGCAGCCGTAGCGGCTTATAATCGGGAATACCGAGGTCCCGAGAGGAGACAGAACATTGAAGTCTCGCAATGGGGAAAAATGGCTCG
>RFNT01000207.1 GCA_009927045.1 bacterium
AAAATTGGAAGTGGATTAGCCGAAACCATGGCAGTGGGTGGCACGGAGAGTATGAGCAATATGCCACTCATTTACGGACCTCTAATGACGGAGCTTTTTTCTGTTTTGAGTTTTGCTAAAACCCCAGCTGAAAAACTGAAGAAGCTTTTGGAGTTTCGTCCCCCAATGGTTGAAACCCGTGGTGTCCATCATGGAGGGACTCACGGATCCCATTTCGGGGTTGAACATGGGCCAAACAGCGGAGCTTTTAGCACGGGACTTTAAAATTTCCAGGAAAACTCAGGATGAATTTGCCTTGAGGAGTCATCTCAAAGCTGTGGCTGCTCAGAAAGAGGGCAAGCTCAAAGACGAAATCAAGCCTATTGTGCTGGAACCCGACTTTAAAAAAGTTCTGGAAACAGATATTGGACCTCGGGAAGGTCAAACACTGGAAGCTCTTCAAAAACTCAGACCTTTTTTTGATAGAGAAAATGGCACAATCACGCCCGGAAATTCTTGTCCCATTACGGATGGAGCTGCCGTACTCATGTTGATGAATGAGGATAAAGCGAAAGCCGAAGGACGAAACATTTTAGGGACCATTACAGGATTTACATTTACAGGCTGTGAACCCAAACGCATGGGGATGGGTCCCATTTATTCGACTTCCCAGCTGCTGACAGCTTTGGGGATGGAGTTGTCGGATATTGATTTAGTTGAACTCAACGAAGCTTTTTCAGCTCAAGTACTCGCTAATCAAATTGCGTTTAATTCGGACAGTTACTGCCGCGAAAAACTAGGACGGAGCAAAGCCATCGGAGAGCTTTCGGATTCCAAACTCAACGTGAATGGAGGGGCTGTGGCTCTAGGGCATCCAGTCGGGGCTACGGGATCTCGCCTTGTCCTGACCCTGCTTTTGGAAATGCGCCGACGGAATTTAAAAACAGGCCTTGCGACTTTGTGTATTGGTGGTGGGCAGGGAGCCGCCTTTATTTTGGAAAGAAACTGAGGAAAACTTATGGAGCTCAATCGAGAAAACTTTAGAAACGAACTGACTAGTTTTAGAAGTCAGATCAAACCCGAAATGGTGAATGTTGCCGAAAAGTCTTTGCGCTTAGAAAAGCATGGACCTGTTGCTGTCATCATTTTTGACCAGCATGAAGAGAAAGCCAATAAGCTCTCCAGCGCCAATATGCTGCGCTTTTTTGAGCTTCTGGTGGAGGTTGAGAAAGATTCCAATCTCAAAGCCCTGCTCGTGACCAGCAAGAAACCCAGTATTTCATTGCCGGAGCTGATATCGGAGAAATCAGAACTTTGGCTTCAGGAACAACTTCGGCAGACTCGCTGATGAAGCTGCAGTCCGTTTTCACTTACTTGGAGCAAATGAGCATTCCGTCAATCGCTGCTATTCATGGAGCCTCGATGGGCGGGGGCACTGAATTGGCCCTGGCCTGTGACTATCGGATGGCTTCGGACGCCCCACAGACCAAAATTGGATTGCCTGAAGTATTGCTGGGACTCATTCCGGGCTGGGGAGGCACTCAGCGCATGCCTCGCCTCGTGGGTTTAGAAGCCGGCTTAGATATGATTTTAACCGGAAGAACAGTGGATGCTTCTAAAGCCAAAAAAATGGGTTTGGTCGATAAAGTAGTTCCGGCTGAAGCCTTGAATGAAAAAGCGATGGCTTGGGCGATGGAGTTGGCTCAGTCTGGAAAAAAAAGGCACTTCGAACAGAAAAACCTGAAAGAAAAAGCATTGGCTAAGGTTCCCGGTGCGGCTTGGGTGGTTTGTGAAATAGCTCGAAAACAAGTCATGCAAAAAACACAAGGAAACTATCCGGCTCCGTTAGCTGCGATTCGTGTGATTCGAAAAACCTACGGGGGCTCTCTAGAAAAAGGACTGAAAGTAGAAGCTGATGCATTTACAAAATTGATGGTGACTCCGGAATCCCAAAACCTTATTCATGTCTTTTACCTGAACGAAAAAGTGAAAAAAGATAAAGGAACTGAAGGAAAAGTGACGGCGAAGACGATTGCTCACGCGGGGGTTGTTGGAGCCGGGGTGATGGGCGGAGGGATCGCGCAGCTCTTTGCAGCTCGTAACGTGCGGGTTCGAATGAAAGATATTCATTGGGACGCTATTGCCAAAGGGTATGCCGCAGCTAAAAAGATTTTTCAAAAAAGTGTGGAGCGCAGAAAGCTGAAGCCCAACGAGCTCAAAAATGCCATGGAGAGAATTGAAGGCACTGTCGATTTCTCCGGCTTTGAGCATCTCGATCTAGTCATCGAGGCAATCGTTGAGAATCTAGAAGTGAAAAAAAATCTTTTCAAAGAGCTGGGTGCTTTAGTTTCTCCTCAAACGTTACTAGCAACGAACACTTCAAGTTTATCAGTTACGGCTTTGGCTGAAGGAACTCCGCATCCCGAGCGCGTTGTGGGGATGCATTTCTTCAATCCGGTGGACAAAATGCCGCTGGTAGAGGTGATTGCCGGCAACCAGACTTCTCCGGAAGCTGTTGCGAGTATTGTGACGTTCTCCAAGGCATTGGGAAAAACCCCTATCGTGGTGAAAGATTCCCCAGGTTTTGTTGTGAACCGTATCTTGGGTCCTTACCTCAATGAAGCGATTCATCTGTTGATGGAGGGAGTGCGCCCCACAGAGATGGATCGCATTATGGAAAAATTTGGAATGCCTATGGGCCCCTGTGCGCTGTTAGATGAAGTTGGGTTGGATGTCGCTAGTAAAGTGTCCCATGTGCTTTATGGTGCGTTCGGAGAACGGATGAAAGGTCCCGAGCAAATGACTCAAGTGGTTCAGGAGAAGCGTTTGGGTAAAAAAGTGGGTGTTGGCATTTATCGCTATGAAAATGGAAAACGACAAGAGAGTGCAGACTTGTTGACCGTGTTTAAGCCCCAAGCCCGGCCCAGTGACTTAACTGATGAAGTAGTGATGAAACGCTTGGTCTATTTAATGATCAACGAAGGCTCGCGTTGTGTAGAAGAGAAATTGGTGCGTCACGTATCCGATATCGATGTGGGAATGATCTTTGGAACGGGCTTTGCTCCGTTTAGAGGGGGGCTGTTGAAATATGCCGATAGTATTGGAGCCGAAGCTATCGTCAGCGATCTCGATATTTTCATTAGAAAATATGGGGAGCGCTTCAAGCCCAGTAAGCTCCTTCAAGAGTATTCCGTTCATCGGAAGACATTTTATCAAGCTGAAGATCTGGGGAGTTGAGCTGGTTTGAGTTGATTCCCAATATCGAAACGATAATGGATCCCTGGCCAATGAACGGGCTTCAAATACTGATAGGCTTTGTCTCGGGCTGCCGCTAGCGTTTCAGCCATGGCGCCTACTCCCAAGACTCGGCCACCCCGAGTAACGAGTTCGTTTTGCTCCTGGCCAACTCCACCGAAAAATAAAAAAGCTTCTTTCGAAAGTTGTCTGGTGCCTGTGATCCGTTGACCCAGTTGCGGAGCTTGGGATATCCT
>RFNT01000189.1 GCA_009927045.1 bacterium
AGTATACCAAGCTATTCGATCCACCCGGATGAGACTGAAAGTGAGTAACACCGGTAAGAAACCACTTAAAAAAAGATCGGCAGCGGAGACCGGCTCTTGCTGAAGGTACTTCCAGAAAAGAGACAAGGGGAAACAGAGAAATAAGCAAGAGGCAGCAATCAGAGCCAAAGGGCGTTTGCGCATGGCCAAATTATAACAGAGCTAGCGCGAAAACCCGAATTCTGTTTAGGCGGCTTTCTTTTGAATTTTGTTCTTTTTTTGACTCGATGCTGGAGAGGGATTGAATCGATAGCCCTCTCCATAAATCGATTCAATATGATCTTTGTAGGTTCCCAATTTTTTCCGGATACTACGGATATGAGAATCCACCACGCGATCTGTGACAAAGGTGTCCACACCCCAAACGCTGTTCAGGATTTGCTCTCGAGACAAAACTCGATCAGGCTGTCGAACGAAAAAAGATAGGAGTTTGAACTCTAAAGCCGAAAATAGAGTCTGTTTTTCTTCGATGAATACTCGATGCCTAACAAAATCAATACGCAATCCAGGCACTTCAAAGACTGAAATATTTTCTTTGTTAGCTTGGCTTTGACGGAGTCTTACTTTAACTCGTGCTTTTAGTTCACCCGCTTCAAAAGGTTTTTCCAGAAAATCTTCTGCTCCTAAATCAAACCCCATGACTTTGCTATGCGTATCTACGCGCGAGGAGAGAAAAATAATTGGAATATGCGCTGTCTCTTTATTGTTTTTTAATAAATGACAAACCTCAAAGCCATCCATTTCTCCTAGGGAAATATCTAAAATAATCAAATCGGGTTTAAATTCATGCGCTAATTCAACTCCCTGTTTTCCGTTATCCGCGCAAACCACTTTGCAATCAGCACTGAGAGCGCTCTGAATGAGGAATTGAAAATCTTTGTTATCTTCAATGACCAGAATTTTATCCATAATCCGTTTTTCTCCCTGGGTGTTCTTGATAATTGTGTCGGAAGTTTGTTGCTTTCACTTAAGTTGTTTCGCATTGACGCCACAAGCCATTTTTGACTCTCTGAACCAATCTTCTTTATTATTCAGTGACACATTTTTTATTTTCCTAATAAAATAGGCCCCGGGGGAAAGATTTATGGAGAGCTCTTTCGAAAATGGGTACCGATTTGCACCTAACGTCATCCCGTTTCAGTCAAAAAAAACAGCTTACTGGTTTCAAATCGGTGATAGCGTTTCACCCTGGACAGATCTTTCTGTTTTTTCTCAAGGCTATGTAGTCGCAGGTTTGGACTCTGAGGAAGAGCTGAGAAAAAGTTTGGCAGGTTTCAAACCGTATTTAATTTTTATTGAATCGGATTTGCAATGGATGGATCCTCTTGAGTTGATCCGTTACCTGACTTCAAACAGCAATTGTCCAGTGATTCTGATTCTTAAAACCAGTCGTACTTCGGGGACAGACATCTGCGTGAGACGCGCCTATCAGGCGGGCGCTCTCGATGTGATTTCCATGGAACAGGACGAACAATCAATCAGAGAAAGACTGAGCTTTCTCTTGAAACTTTCAAAGAAATTCCATTTACCGTGTTAAGCAGGTGTGTTGATTCGCTTCATTTCGACTTCAAGTTCTTGAGCAGTTAAGAGACCTTTTTTGATCAAAAGATTAATGAGAGCAATCAGACGCAGTTTCTCACCACCCAAGTTTTGCGCTTCTGTCATTCCTGAATCGCCGATTGCGCGAGCCCTATTCCCGGATGCTTTTTCACCATAAAAAGTTACCTCAACAGGAAATATTTCTAAGCCCCTTCTAAAATACTTCATGTATAAGGCTTGCATATCATCCAAAGGTAAAAATGCAGGCTGTACTTTCAGATGCGTTAGAAACTCTATTTTTCTGATTGCAGACAAATCCAAAGGATCTGTCATTCCCAGAAGTAAAACTTTTTGTCCTGATTCTTCAATCAAAGTTAGGGGAAACACCTGAAGCTCTTTGGCTTTCTCTTCGCTGATCAGATTTTTCACTTTTCCTAAACTAGGAATTGTTTTGATGGGGAAGTAATGCACAGAAAAACGAGCTTCCAAGAGCTCAGCTAATTTTTGATGCGAGCAATAACCTTTGAACATCAATGCAGTTGCGAAATTAATTCCTGATTCTGAGCACAGTTTATCAATGTCCAATGCTTGGGCAGAACTTAAGAGGTTTTCAGAAAGCATCAACTCTCGAAAACTGGGTAACTGAGAAGCTAATCGACTAGTCACTTTTTTGTTCACGCATCCCCCTTATGAATCAGTTCAGTCGAATCGTGCGAGTGCCCTTCGGTAGCTTTCGACTCCAGGCCAAAGGATTCGGGGCCTGGTCTAATATATTGAGTTCCTCCCATTCTAACTCAATTTTCTCTGACGCATCTGGCAATTTAATTACTACCACATGCGCGAGAGTGGACTCTCCTTGATCGGTCGCACAACATGCATCGAAATCAGAGTAGGAAACTCGAATCTCTCGACTTCCCGATTTCCAATGAATTTCAGATAAAAGTCCGTTCTGATCGGAAACATTGAATGATACCGAACCTGATTCAAGTTCAATCCGTGCCTGATATCCGCTGCGCTCGCTTTCCCAATGAGAGGGAAGCTTTTGCAGCCAAGAATCCGGCAGTATCCCCACCCAAAGTTTCAACACATCTTCATGAGAAAGGGGCAAATTAAAAAATTTCTTAAAGTAAAGAAAGCCATCTTGCTCTGCCAAATAGGCTTGTTTCTCTGTTTCATAAAACGCGATGCTAGTCTGAGCATCTTTCAGTAACCAATAGCGAACTCGTCCCATGGGATCACTGACCTCAAATCGAGAACGATTCTTGAACTTCACCCATTTCGCTCCCCCAGCCATTGAGAGGTTGCGCAAAGTGTATCGCACTTGTAACAACCCGCTCACTCCATCAAGAACACTTCCCCTTTTTTTTTGCTGAGAAACAAACTTCTCTACTGAGAGAGAGAGAGGCGTGTGGTTTTGATCGAAGCACACCCCGAAATCAATGCACACAGAAAAAAGAGCTTCAATAAGTATTTCATGGGTAATTCAACTCAAACAAAAAGGTTTCGATGGAGCGATTCACTTTATCAGGAAAGTCCATGTGGGCATTGTGGCTTCCACCAGATATTTTGATCAGTTGAGATTGGGGGTATCAAATCCGCCATCTCTTCTTGAAGCGCAAAGGGAGTGATTTGATCATTATCTCCAGCCACCAAAAGAATGGGACACGTGAGATCTTTGAGAGCACTTCGACCATCAAAGCGCGCGTAATCCGATATTAAGGAAAAAAACACTTGAAACGGAGTGCGATGGACACCTTCGATATAGTTCAAAACATCCTGCTCCTGAGCTCGAGAAGCGTTGAATCCCAACCGAGAAGTCATCAAAAAGCTCAACCGATTCTTTTCCGTGAATTTTTGCCAGAGAGTGGCCATCAGCTCCGGTGCCTGGTCTTGAATCAGGCTCGTCAACCGATGAACACGCTTCATACGATTTGAATGGAACATGTTCTCAAAAGGATTGGTCACAGAACCACAAATAAACACAGCTCCTTTGATCCTTTTAGGAATCAATGGAATACATTTGGTCAAAATCGGCACACCAAAACTGTGTCCCAAAACCACTGCTTGCTCGATTTTCAAATGGTTAAATAAATCCACTAAATCCTGAGCGCACCAATCGAGCGTCAAATGCTGATCATTTGCTGGTTGGGATGAAAAGTGGTGGCCCCGGTAATCAAACGTGATGACTTGATAGGATTTGGAAAAATAGTCGAGTTGGTACTTCCAATGCTCTTTTCGACAGGTCAATCCATAACAAAAAATGAGAGCAGGCCCCTCCCCTCTGACTTCGTAGTACAAAGAAGTTCCATCGGAAGCTTTAAAGAGACCCTGCCAACTATTCATTAAGTAATTGTAATTAAATATCTTTTATAGTTCATCCCTTTTTTAAGAACTCGGGTCAAAAACTTAGCAGAGCCCCCATGTTTCGGCTTTCCAACTGCCCCAAAACATGGTTAAAAGCTGACGCGAGGAATAAATCCATGACAAAAACAGATGTAAACATTGGCCCAGCCCGAGGAAAACTTGGGGTTTTGCTCCCAGGGATGGGAGCAGTTTCAACCACTTTCATTGCAGGAGTCGAAGCTGTAAAAAAGGGCTTTCCGAGCCGATTGGTTCCCTCACTCAAATGGGCGCCTGCGTTGGGGAAACGCAGTGAGAATCGCTCCGCTTTGATCAATGAGTTTGTTCCGCTCGCGCAACTTCCCGACTTATGTTTCGGTGGCTGGGATATTTTCTCGGACAGCGCCTACGATGCCGCTTCTAAAGCAAAAGTTTTGGAATCTGAACTTCTCGGACAAGTCAAAAATGAACTGGCTCGAGTCAAACCGATGCCCGCTGTATTTGATCCTGCTTACATCACCCAAATTTCTGGAGAGTATGTAAAAAAAGGAAAAACCAAGCGAGATCTCGCTGAACAACTCCGTGAAGACATCAGAAACTTCAAGAAAGACAACGGCTGCGACCGCCTCGTGATGGTGTGGTGTGCAAGCACGGAACGCTATACAGAGCTCAGTCCGTGCCACCAATCAGTTCAAGCTTTTGAAAAGGGCCTACTCGAAAACGATCCCATGATCGCGCCCAGCCAAATTTATGCATACGCTGCCCTTCAAGAAAGAGTGCCTTATGCTAATGGCTCTCCCAATAGAAGCGTTGAAATTCCGGCTCTTCAAGAACTAGCACGTGAGTTGCGAGTTCCAATTTCTGGTAGTGATTTCAAAACAGGCCAAACTTTCATGAAAACTTTAATCGCCCCTGGATTGAAGTCTCGTCTGCTGGGTTTATCGGGTTGGTACTCCACAAATATTTTAGGAAATCGCGATGGTGAAGTGTTGGCAGATCCAGGTTCCTTTAAAACTAAAGAAGTATCCAAGCTCTCTGTGTTGGAACAGATTTTAGAACCTGAAACTTATCCTTCACTCTATGGAAATGTTCACCATCAGGTTCAAATCAACTATTATCCCCCTCGCGGCGACAATAAAGAAGGCTGGGACAATATTGATATCGTGGGATGGCTTGGATATCCCATGCAAATTAAAATCAACTTTCTCTGTCGTGACAGTATTCTGGCTGCACCGATTGTGCTCGACTTGGCTTTGTTCATGGATTTAGCCCAACGAAGCCAGTTCTACGGTATTCAGGAATGGCTGTCGTTCTACTTCAAAAGCCCACTGGCTGCTGAGGGTTTGAAACCTGAGCATGATTTACAAGTTCAATTGCTCAAATTGCACAACACGCTGCGATTTTTAGGCAAAGAAGAGCTGATCAATCACTTGGGATTGACCTATTACGGGATTGTTGAAGAGTAAGCTATACGCTACGGACAAAGGTAAGTCTCATTACTGTTCTGGGAGTTCTCTACTAGGTTTTTTACTACCTGACAGAGCGGATAGCCACTCCGTGCACTTGCCCGAGCCGCTGTTTCAATAGAAAAAGGATACAAATCCCAGTAGCTTGAGGCACCGGTTTGCCGTTGCGGAACAAATAAAAAATCAGGATGATTATTTTGATGCCATTCTCCCCCTGTGACCACCCATTGACCTCCCAACTGAGCAATTTCTAGATCATAGAGAAGCGTATCCCGGGCTAAAACATCGTCACC
>RFNT01000117.1 GCA_009927045.1 bacterium
AGCCACTTCACGAGTGGCTTCCACTTCACTTTCCGCAGGCGCATCAAATCTCTGGGTGCGCTCTAAGTTCAAAGCCTTCTTAGCTGCGCTCAGTGAAAGCTTGAGCTGTGCTAAATCAGTAAAATGGCTTTTAGGAATATTCTCCTCATCTAAAATAACCACTTCATCTGTTGCTGTGTTGTGTTCTCCCGCAATAAACACTGTATCCAATGGAATTGAAATTCCTTTCAGCGCTAGAGCATTCCTCACCCGCTGATCATTAAAGATTTCAACAGCCACTCGAGCGTTGGGAGCTCCTCGGTGTCCTCCGCAAGCACCGCAATCTAAAGCTGATGCATACGCATTGTTGGTGGTACTACTGCCATGGCCACACAATAATACGAGTCTCCCAAAGTTTTTGAGAAGCCCCATGATTCTCAGTGAGTTCTCCGCAATTGCGATCTGATCAGGCATCGGGATTCCCAGTTGGTAAGAGCCCACTGGTTGGGCCTCCCGAACTTCAACCACAGGGACCGTTTGAGGTTTCTCACCCCACAACCGCTGAAAACTCTCCTTTACTTTCTTTAAGCCAGTAGGAGCCCAACTTTTTAAAAACATAGAAAAGAAACCTAGGCCTCCAAACGTTTCCACCATTGCAAAAGGAGATACCGAAGTGTTCTTTACTTCGTGAAGAGCGTGTTCCAATGCAACTTCAGCCTCTTTCTGACTCAAGTATTTGGCCGCTTGATAGCGGTTGGGATTTTTGAGTGACTCGCGTACCAAGTATTTGGGGCGAATCAAAACCGGGCACTGAGCAGCGATTTCGGTTTCAACAAACCCCTGGTGTGCAAGTGGCACTGCAAAGAAGCCCGCGAAGCCGTAAGTATCGAATCGTCCTTGATGCTCCAGATTTCTTCTGAACGCTTCAGAACGAACATCGATACAAAATACCGCCTGGGCCTGAGGTCTTAATTGGCTCGAGTTTTCCAGAGACAAGCTGAGTTCTTTTGCGTCTCCGAGCTTTTTCAACAAGCTCTCTCTATAGTTTCGCTCGTAAGCCTCAAGCCAAATGAAGCCAGCTCCAGACGTCCTTGGTCCAGCTGATTCTCGAAAAGTGAGTTGTTCCTGCGCTCTTTGAACCATCCCTTCCCAAGGATTTCTTTTGACCCACTCATCGGCAAATACCTGTTGGGCACCCACGACATCATAAGCAAGACGGACAGCCAGAAAATCATAAAGTGGCTTCAGCTTTTCTTCATTGGAGAAAAAGTTCAGATCCCGACCTAAGTTGGCCATCAGACCCGCCCATCCAGGTGAAGCTGCAAAGTGCCGACTCAAATAGTCTCTCAGAAACTGGACTGGAATCCCCAAGTCGGCAATCATTCTTTTTATAGCCAAAAGGCTGTCCACGGGAAGGTTTTTCACGTAATCGCGAAAACCTTCCACTCCCGCTCGTTCAAAACTCTCATCATAAATAACCAGGCTCTTCCAAGCGTTATAAAACCCTTGCTGCTTTCCGGGCATTGCCCAAGCCGCTTCTCCCCTATCAAAGTAGGCTGCACACCACTTGCTGATTTCCGCCTGCATAGCGGGATAGAGCTTAGTCGCCGTCAATTGGTCCGCCCATTCACTGAGCATTAAAAACACTTCCTGCAGAGGCTGTTCTGAAGTGCTAGACTTTTCATTTTTAGCTTCTTCAATCAAGAGCTGAGATAGCTCCGCAGGAGACATGGAAGGATCGAGTTGCTCGACAGTATTCACTAAGTCCTTGGTGGTGATTCTACCCTTCTTGAACTGCTCATGGAAAAAGCTTAAGTCCGCAACACCACGAGCATGAAAAGTCTTCCGAGCTACTTCAACTGCTTCTGAAAAAGGAAGCTTTTCAAATCCCTGAAGGGGGTTCACAGCGATAAAGTTCGCTAATGGCCAAATGGGAGCTACTTGCTCACAGGCCTCTAAAATGGCTTGCTCTACACTGACAACTGAATCTTCTTGCTCTCTGCGGTCATTTAGAGTGAGCACTCTCAGCGTATTTTTTGTAGCTGTTATGTTTTGAGTAAACATTCTGTTTCTCCCTCAGTTTAAAGTTTTATTTTCAATGATAGGTCTGGATATCCTTCTCCAGAGCTAAGGTTTCGAAACTCGGCATCAACTTGGTTTTACCCAGGACTTTTAAAATGATTTTTCTCCAAGCTTGCTCCACATAAAAGTGATTGAGACACAAAACGTAGAGCTTCTTAGACCACTCTTGCTCCTGGGAAAGCCGTGCCATTTCAACCATCACATAGACAGCAATGAATACGACAGCGGTTAAAGCGACCACAGCAGGATTCAAGTCTCCCACTAAGCCCACTGTTTCATCAGCTCCCAAAACTGGCCCTAACCACTGAGTAATGGCTCCTAAAAGAGTCCAGTAAAGTACCATCCCACCAAAAGAGATGACTGAAGTCGCCAAGAGCGATCGCACTCCGCCCGAGCTTCCCACTACTGGTGCTAGTGCCTGCAAAGCACTGATCCACAAGAAGAGACACAAGAAGAGTCCTCCAGGTTTCGCGTTTACATCGATACTCAACACCAAAATGCTGGTAACAAGAATTACAAAAGCAATCAGACCAGCGATTAAACGAGAAGCAAGTGAGGTTTCTGTCACGGGCTGCTGATTTCCGTACATAATGGGTTTGAGGTCCACTCGACCAGCAGCACTTAAAAATGCATGCGCCTTGTAGTACCCGTGCATGATCAAGTGCAAAACTGCGGCGGCAAAAGCGCCCAGCCCACATTGCATCATCATGTATCCCATCTGAGCAATGGTGGAGTATGCAAGTGACCGTTTTGCATCGGTTTGAACGAGATAAATCAAACCACCGAACAAAGCAGTCAACGCCCCCAGGATGAACAGCAAGTGAAGCGCAGTGCTGGCATGTCCGACCAGGGGACTCAGTCTCACAATGAGAAACCCACCCGCATTAATAATCCCTGCGTGCATGAGCGCTGAGACAGGTGTGGGAGTTTCCATCGTATCTGGCAGCCAAATGTGGAATGGAAATTGAGCAGATTTCGTCATCGCACCCAACACATAAAAGGAGCCGAGCACAGCAAATGGATTCAACGACATTCCCAAGAATTGAATCGGATCCCAGCTTCCATGATTCCGGGCGATTTCGAAAATATCTTTCAATTCGAATGTGCCGAAGACCGTATATGTGAGAACCAAAGCAGCAACGAGAAATAAATCACCCAAACGACTGATTACGAATTTTCTCCAGGCCGCTTTCTGGGCAGATTCACGTTCGGAGAAATGGAGTAAGAGCTGATGCACCCCCGAACTCACTAAGAACCAAGAAAGAGTCAGCCCCAGAAGATTTCTACTGACCACAAAGAGGGTGACTGAAAACAAAACGAAAGACAGCCAGCTAAAGAACCTTCCTTGGTTTGGGTCCCCATCTAAATATCTGACTGAATATCTCTGAACGATAAGACCAATACTAGTGATGAGCAACACAGAAAGAACTGAGAGCCGATCAATCCAGACACCAATCGAGAAGTGAAACCCAGCAGGGTCCCCTAGAATTGCATAGATGCGATCAATCGATCCTTCGGTAATCACGCCGTAACCAAGCCCAATAGCCGCTAAGAAAGCAATGGCTGCTCCGCCAGCAGATATTTTTCGCATCAGGGGAGCATTTTCTTTGAGCTTTAAAAATCCCAATACCGAGACAAAAAGGGGCGTTCCAAGAACTGCTAACGCTGCGACCGAGAATAGTGAATCCATGTAGGGCTCCTCCGTGTAACCTTGCAATCGATAATACGGAAGAACCCTAGTTTAGTAAAAATAGATAAATATTATTGGTGTTATCGTATAAAACGAATCAGCTTTCTCCGAGGACCGCTTTGAGTGTGGCAAGATTTTTTTGATACTCAGCCAAAGCCTCTACTTCCCGGACAGCTGCGTCGGCAGTAGCTTGTTCGCGAATGTTTACAAAGAGTTGGTTGCTGTCGCCTTGTCGGAACCGGATCCTTTCGCCCTGCTCCAACTTTCTGGCTAACTCCGTTTCGCGATGAGTGAGATCCGATCTTAAAGCAGCCGCATTTAAAGCCGAACGAGAATCCCAGAGTTCAGTTGCAATTTTATCTCGTAAAAAACGCTCTTGGAGCTCCAGTCGCATTCCAGTTGCGATGGCACTGTCTTCGCGACCTCCAGCGATATTGGCCTGCAGAGGAATTTCTAGCACGATACCCGCATCGAGCCGGGGATCATTACGGGTGGGATCACCTTGTTGGATGCTTTTGGCTGCCTGTAGCTGAACGTCTATTCGAGGGGCAGCCTGATTCGAGGCTAGATCTCGCTCGATGGCATTCTGCGCTTTCAGCATTTCAAAACGCTTCAATTCGGGACGCTTCTGTAGAGCTTCTTCCACTCCTGCTTTAGGCTCTTCGTTCCTGTCGGGAACAGGAATCGTGCTTCCCATCTGCTCGTCGCCCGCAAGCAATGGGTTTCCTTGAGCATCTCGCCAAAATAATGATAAATCAATCGTTGCTTGTTGAAGCGAGCGCTCAGCACTTACCAATTGGGACTTTCTCTGAAGAATAGCTCTTTCGTTATCCCGTCGCTCAAACTCAGGTAAGTCTCCCGCTTTGACTCGTTCTTTCAACCCTTTGTCGCGTTCCTCTGCAATCCGCAGCAGCTCCTGATAAATTTTTACTTTGAGACTTGCTGAAACCCAGTCCCAATACCGATGTGTTGCAGTCCGTATGGACTCAATCCGCTGCTGCAGAACCTGAAGATCCGCCACAGTCAGTCCTAACGTTGCTTTTTGAATATTGGCTCTTCGCCGATCCAATGGACCATCTCGCCAATAGGAATGGCGAGCCCCGCACGCAATTCACCTGCTGGGTTCGTCACCATTTTTCCATCATAAATAGGAAAATCACCGATTCCTAAGCGATACCCCGCAAATAAAGAAGCCCCCCAGAGCGTGGTCGGTTGCTCCAAGACGGAATCTACCGTTTTATTTTCGTAATACCCTAACAGAGTGCTTCCAGCTCGAGTCCGCCATTGAATATCAAAAGCACCTTCAGAGGCGCGAACTTCACCTTGTGCGGATTCAACATCTTTGCGGGCACCTTCTAATAAGGGATAGCGGTCGCGCACCGACTGGAGCACCTCAGAGAGTGACAAAGGCTTACAATGAGCCAGAGAACTGAGTCCAGCAAATAAAATGATCGTTATCCGAAACATCACTTCTTAAGTTCCCTTTTCAGATTTACCCAACGGAACCACCATGTTTTTTCCAGGCTCTGGAAAACTGGGCGGAAATCCGTTGAACCGACGCCAGAGTTCGTAACCTAAAGTGACTCGATTGAGGAGCACCCAACCGATGGCTCTTACGCCTTGTCTTAGGTAAGTCCCGTCAGGCCAGGGTTCATTCTCCAGTGGAATGAGGACCACTCGAAATTTTCCGTTGCCGCTATCGCTCGGATCAATAAGTGTGATTTTTCCACCATAAGTGCCATAAGCAGCGCCCGGCCAACCACTGAATTGGATCGCAGGCCAGCCTTCAAATTGAAGCCGCACTTCGGCTCCATCTCTGAGCAGAGGAACGTCATTTCCATCGATCCAAAGTTCAACCGCTCTTGAATCCGTGTCTGGAACGATACTGGCTAGGAATTGTCCTGCTTTCACGATTTGAGCCCCCTGCCCGGAAATCACTCGCTGGATTGTTCCTGCGATGGGGGATTTTACAGATTGGGTCATTTGACGTGCCAAACGAACATCCATACGCGCCAGTTCAGCAGAAGCATTTGCTTCATCGACCAAAAACTTGGTGTACTCTAAATTTGCCTGTTCCAGAGCTCGGCGTGCGCTCAATCCTTTTTCGACGAGCACCTTTTGCCGATCTAAATTGATTCGCGAGGTTTGAACCGCTGCTTCTGCTGCCATCACTCGTTTGCCCAAAGCATCTCGCTCCTCTGCAAGGCGTTTCAGAATTTCGGGATCATTATCCGTAAGTTCCACAATGAGATCCCCTTCTTTTACTTTAGTTCCCTCCACTACATGCCATTTTTGAATGCGCCCATCCACAGGAGCGCTGATGTCTTGGATCCGATCGTTTGGGGAATACCCAATCACTCTTCCAGAACCTCGTGCGGTCTGTTGCCAAGGCAAAACAATGAGAGCAATCCCCAAAAACACAAAAAGCCCAATGAAGGCGCCAAAAAAGCGTTGATAATTTCTGGAACTACTCACTAACTGGAGCGCCTTGGGAACCGGTTGGACTCCTTTAATTTGAAATTTTTCAATGGGTGCAGCCATTATGCTGACCTCCGCTGAGTCAGTGAATCCAATGAAATAATCACTTCACACCGTTTAGCCAAATTCATATCGTGGGTTGCTAAGACCAAAGTCCAAGGGGCTTTGGGATCGAGTAATAGCTTGAGGGCTATTTCTCGGGATTTCTCATCCAAATCATCCAGGGTTTCATCCACGAGGACTAAGCGAGGTTTGGTAACAATCGCACGAGCCAGAACAATGCGATGGACTTGCCCCACAGAGAGAGGACGCCCCTCTCCACTCAACTGGGTATGAATGCCTCGAGGTAGCTGAGTGATTTCATCTAGGAGCCCCAACTGGGCCAATGCTGCCCGCGCACTCTCTAGGGTGACTTCAGGGCGTCCCATACGAATATTATCCAAAATGGTGTCCGAAAGAACTTCCAGCCCCCTCACAAGCGCTATTTGATCTCGTAAACTTTCTTTGGAAACATCTCGGTAATCATTGCCGTCAATGAGAACTGCGCCGCTCTTGGCATCCGAATGCCAAAAAGCAAATCCACGAGGGTAGTTTTTCCTGAGGAGTTGGAACCTAAGAGAGCAACTCGAGAGCCTGGTTCAATTTTAAAAGACACTTGTTTGAAAATAGGATCTTGAGAGTCATAGGAGTAAACCAAATCACGAGCTTCCAATCCAGCTGGGCCATGACCTCCCTTCAACTGGATTCCCGTTCCCTGTTCCAGCGGTAAATTGAAAAGACCGTCCAACTTATCTAACGCGGCAATGAGATCATAAAAGGCTTCTAAATGTTTTTGAAATTTGGCTAAAGACCCCAGAGCAGTCGTTACGACAATTTCTGCTGCTACTAATTGTCCAAGAGTCAGTTGGCTCTTGATCACCAAATAGGCACCCAGCCCCAGAAGTGCTGAGCTTGCGACTGCTTGCAGGGCCAATGACCCCAAGACCTGTCTCATCAGTATTTTGAAGTGATCACTCCTAGCTCCCAAATAACCTTGAACTACTTCATTTGCTTTTTCTAAAGCCAAACCGCGTGCTGCTTGGGACCTAAATAGAATCGGGCGTGCCGCCAGATCCTCTAGCCAAGCAGCAACGCGATATTTCTGCACTGATTCCTCAGAACTCGTGAGCAGAGCTCCACGACCCAATCCAAAAAGAATAATGCCTACAGTGGCGACTAAGACAATCGCAAAGGCCAGCAGGAACCAATGGTAAAAAGCGAGTAAAACGAGTCCCAGAACGATTTGCAGCAACAATGCAAAGCCATCGAGCAAAAGCGTTGCTCCACTTTTTTGAACTGTAAGAACATCGAAGAACCTATTGACCAATTCCGGAAATCTATTTTTGGAGGCGCCTTCTAAGTGCAGACGCGGAATCCGATAAGCAAGTTCCAGAGCCACTTGTGTAAAAAATCGTTTTTGAAATTGCTCTACTATACGGATTTGAATCGCTCTCAAAAAAGCAGCTGCTGAGAGCCCCACAAAAACTGCCAAAACTAGAAAAAGAACGGGTTGGCTCAAAGAACCAAAGTTCACTGTACTGACGAGAGTCTGAACGCCCACAGGGATGGCTAAGGACAAAACTCCAACACCCATGCCATACGTAAGAATGACCGCAATTTCAGACCGCTCCCCGCTCAACATGGAAACGAGTAATTTGGTCGGTGATATTTTGTGTCCAGGCTCTGCCAAAGCAACCTCTTTTACTTCTTAAGTATCGGTTTTTTTGAGTGAAATATTGACCTCGGTGAACTCCCGGTTTAGCGCTCCGCGCCACTTCGCGCTTTTACCCAAGAAACAGCGATGGAACCACCAATCAGACACACGATGATGCCCAGTGACCAAGTCACTGGAAACTTGCCATCAAAAGCTGGGTTGAGCCACGCCATTTTGAGTCCAACAAAAACTAAAACAGCTGCTAATCCATACTTAATATAACGAAACTTTTCGAGCGCTCCAGAAAGCATAAAGAACATCGACCGAAGGCCTAGAATCGCAAAAATATTCGAAGTAAAAACAATGAGTGGCTCACGGGTGAGAGCAAAAATGGCTGGCACTGAATCAATCGCAAACAGGATATCGCTCACTTCGATGAAAAGCAGAGCTAAAAATAAGGGGGTAGCGTAGCGAACGCCGTCTCTTTTGATGAAAAACCGACTGGGAGCAGCTGAAGGATCTATTCTAAAGAGCCTTCTCAAAAACTTCATAAACCATACGCGCTCCGGATCCATCATTTGGGATTCCGAGAAAAACATTTTAATTCCAGTAACTATAAGAACCAGTCCAAAAAACACGACCACGGCATGGTAAGCCATGAGTTGAGAGCCCAATGCAATGAAGAGAGCCCGGAACAAAAGTGCTCCTAATATTCCAAAAAAGAGTACTCGGTGTTGGTATAACCGAGGAATCCCAAAATAGGAGAAGACAATGGCAAAGACGAAAATGTTATCCACTGCCAACGATTTTTCGACGACAAATCCAGTTAAAAATTCGAGCGCCAGTTGCTTCGCTTTAACCAGCCCCTCTCCGGCATCCCCTAACTTAGAAATACAATAAAAGTAAAATCCGATATTGAAGACGCCTGCCAGCAGGAACCATGTCAGCGTCCAAAGCGAAGCTTCCCGGAAGGTAACCTCATGGGCTTTTCGATGAAAGACTCCAAGATCGAGGGCAAGCATCCCAAGAACAAAAATAGTAAAGCCTAAGTAAAACCACCAATATTCAGAAAAAGGAAAAATAAGCACTTTCAGCCTTCTCTCAAATATTGAGTATCGGTTTTTTCCTTGAATATTTACAATAGATAAATTTCCTGTTATCTATCACAAAAAACAATGAATAATTGGCTCAATTATCACCATCTCTATTACTTTAAAACGATCGCTGAGGAGGGCAGTGTCTCCAAAGCCGCTGAAAAACTTCGTTTGGGACAACCCACCCTCAGCGCCCAATTAAAACAGTTCGAGGACCATCTAGGAATCCAGCTCTTTGAGCGCCAACACAAGAAGCTCATCCTGACTGAGCAAGGCCAAGTTGCTTTGGACTATGCTCGGAATATTTTTAAGATGGGGTCCGAATTGATGGAAGTTTTGAATGACCGGTTAGTCCCTCACAAAACTTCTGTCCAAGTTGGGGCCTTAGATAGTGTTGCCAAACAAGTGATAGTTCAATTGGCCAAGCACGCCTATAAGACCAACGATTGTTTGATTTCGCTGGTGGAGGGCAAGTCCGATGAATTGCTGAGAGAACTGGTCGCTCATCGCATTGATATCCTTGTTACGAATTTTCTACCTTCTGGTATTCATGCCAAAGGGTTATTTCACCGAAGTTTGATCAAAAAAAGCATTGGAATTTACGCGGCTCCCACATTCAAGCGACTCAGAAAAGATTTTCCAAAGTCCATTACGGGCCAACCGATGATTCTCCCAACCTACGACAGCAAGCTCCGTTATGATTTAGAACACTGGAGTCAGACACAAAAGATCGCTCTCAACGTAGTCGCTGAGAGCCAAGATATTGCTGTTAAGAAATTGATGGCTGTCAGTGGCATCGGCCTCATCCCGGCCGCAGCTCATGCGGTGACCCGTCAAGTTCTAGCGGGTGAATTAGTCGAGCTCGGGGAACTTCCTGGGATTTTTGAAGAACTTTTCTTGGTAAGCGCTGGCCGAAAAATTGAAAATCCCATTGCTGCGCAATTGATGAAGACTTTTCAAATATAGTTTTTTTCAATCCACTTAATTGAGTTTTTCCATTTTATTGGCCTTGCCCGCTTTTTTTATACTGTGGGTATGATTCAAATTACTTTTAAAAACTTGGAACGGTCTGAACTTGCTCAAGAGGCAGTGCAGGATCGTCTGCATGAGGCTTTAGAGCGCTTTCCGGACTTATCTCAGGCTAAGCTGCTTGTCACTCTTGCAATGGAGAACTCCCCTCGTCAAACCGGACCTGATCTGTTTCGAGTTAAATTGCGAGTCTCCGGCGGCAAGTACCATGGGGTTATTCTTGAAAAAGAAGCCTCTAGTTTGTATGCAGCCTTGGCGGAAGTGAACGAACATCTCTTGGAACGACTGAATCGGTTTGGTGATAAATTCCGAGTCAAGGCCAGAACACGAGAACGAAAACTTCTGATTTCTCAATAATCAGGGCTGACGGACATGCTCAAACTGTATTCACCCAAATTATTCAATAGTTTCCCGTGTATTCTCCACCACATTGAGAATACGACCAAATTTTCAGCTCTTTTCCGCTGAGTTCTTGTGGCCATTCTCAGCTAGCGAGAAGTGGCCTGTATTATGCACTTTCTTCTGATAATTCTTGAACCTTTTGAAGAAACTCATCCAGATCGATGGGCTTCTTTAGGATCACCGTATTTCCTTGCGCAATCGGCATTCTCTTTTCGGAGGTTGCACTGATGATTAAGGTGGGTAAGTCTTTGAATTGATCTGAGTTATTTTTTTTATCAAGGAATTGCCACCCGTCCATAATGGGCATCATCAGGTCGAGGACGAGAACTGAAGGGCGGCTTTTCATGTGTACCAATAACTCCCAAGCTTCTTTACCGTTGCAAGCGGTATCCACATCATACCCCTCCAAACTTAAAGCCACTTTGAGTAGTTCTCGGATATCGGTATCGTCCTCAATCACTAAGAGTTTTTTTGATTTCTCGCTTCGCATCTGTGGGTCTCAAAATAGCTCGCGTCTTGTTTTAGTAAAGCGAATTCCAAATTCTTTTTTTAAAGTGCGCTGGTTGCAAAATGAAAGATGGCCTTTCAGTTTGCAAGATCTCAAACAACGAAATGATCGGTTCTGCTGCTCTGAGGTTGGGCACGGCTTGTGCACATCTGACTCCAGAACAAAAAAAACAACACTGCAGGGGGATTCTTTCGAGATGACATCACCACATAAAAAAGACAAGCCAGTATGCCTCAATATTCTTTCGCACACGCTTAAAACACCCCTCACCAGTCTGAAGCTTGAGCTTCAACTCGCGCTGAGAAGACTGAGTGGGCAGGAAAAGCTTTCAGAGTCAGAGCATCAGTTAAAGGACTCGTTAGAGTTCTCACTTGAAAGAACCAATATTATGATCCAAATGATTTGTCTCGTTTTAGGGGAGGCCTGATATGCAAGTATTCATTATCGATGACGAACCGGAAATTTCCCGCTCTATGGCACATATTATTGCACCCTTCAAGCTCCAGACGAGCTGTTTCAATCATACAGCGACTGTTTTATCAGCAATGAAAGAGACCCCCCCTGATTTGGTCTTCTTGGATTACCGCCTAGGAAGTGAAAGTGGCCTGGCACTCATTCCACTCATTCTCCAAGAAAATCCTTCTGCCTATATCGTCATGATGACTGCTTTTGCTAGTTTTGAAGTCGCTCTTGAGGCCATGAAGTTAGGAGCTAAAGATTTTCTTAAAAAGCCGTTTTCGCTGGAGGAAGTAGAAATCATTGTGAAACGCTTCACCGAGCTTTCAAATCTGAAAAATCGTCTCAAGAATTTAGAAGAGGAATACGGGACGGATCAAATTCTTCTGGAATCGAAAAACCCGAAAGTGAAGGAACTGTTGAGGTTGGCAAAAAAGGCGGCTCAAAGTCAATCGGTAGTGCTCATCACCGGGGAAAGTGGTTCTGGTAAGACAGAGCTGGCGAAGGCCATCCACAGTTGGTCTTGCCGCCAACAGTTTCCTTTTGCGACCGTAGCCTGCCCTACATTAAGTGCTGACTTACTTGAGAGTGAACTGTTTGGACACGTCAAAGGGGCCTTTACAGGTGCAGTAGCCCACCATCAAGGACGTATTGCCAAGTGTGAGGGCGGAACGCTTTTTTTAGATGAAATTGGAACCTTGCCACTCAGCCTGCAACCCAAACTGCTTAGATTCTTACAGGATTTTTCTTACGAACGGGTAGGAGATACCACAACTCATAAAGCAGACGTGCGTATTATTGCAGCGACGAATGCGGATTTGGCAAGTTTAGTCAGACAGGGAGTTTTTCGAGAGGACTTATTCTATCGGTTGAATGTGATTGAGCTCCATTTACCGCCCTTGAGGGAGCGACCGGAGGACATCGAAGCGCTTTCACAGATTATTTTGCTCAAATTGTGCAAGAAACATGGGCGAGCCCCGATTCGCCTTACTCAAACTGAACTGAGATCGCTTTCACAGCACCCGTGGCGTGGAAATATTCGGGAGCTCCATAACACTCTGGAGCGGGCCTTGATTTTTTCAAATGAAGGCGAGCCACTGCAAATTCATTATCAACCTTCTCTTCTCCCCACACAAAGCGCTCCCACAATTCAGGTTGGAGGTCCTCATACACTAGAAGAAGTTGAAAAGGCTCACATTGAAGCAACTCTCGCAAGGTTGGATAGCATCGAGGAGGTTTCACAAGCGTTAGGGATCAATCCCTCAACCCTCTGGCGAAAAAGAAAGACCTATGAAGAGCAAGCTAGATCCGTATTTCCTGGTGATGACTCCAAGGTGGGCACTCCCTCATCAGATCCGGGGACCATGCATTAACTGCATGCCACCAATATTTCAGTACTGTGGCAATTCCCTCGGCTGCGTGACCATCCCCAAATGGGCTATTTCCTGTCCAAAACGGTTTTGAAGTGAATTCTCCTCGAAGAACAGCATTTTGAAATTGAGAAATAATAGAATCCGCTTGAGTTCCCACTCGAGAGGCAAAGGGTGTTTCGAGTGCCTCTGGTCGTTCCGTATCTTCTCTCAGAACAAACGTCCGAATTCCCAGTGAGGGCGCTTCTTCTTGTAAGCCACCGGAATCTGTCATCACGCAAGAGGCGTTTCGGAGGAGATACACCAGTTCACTGTAATCCAGGGGCGGAATAAGACTCACCCCCGCTTCCCCTTCTAGATTCTGATGCGCACTTTGAGAGACTAAAGGATTCGGGTGCACTGGGATCACAAATCGATAGTCCTTAAAATTCCGGGCTAAATATCGAATCGCCTGAAAAACACGGTCATGCGCCTCGCCAAAATTTTCCCGACGATGGGCTGTGACTAACACCAGTTTTTTGCCATTGAATAAAGGATCCAAGTGGGGAAACGATCGGTTTTTGAACCATTCCAACCTTAGTGCATCGATACTGGTATTCCCCGTAATGAAAGTGAACTTCTCCTCCACGCCTTCTCGCATCAGGTTTTTTCTGGAGCGTTCTGTGGGACAAAAGTGGAGATCGGCAAGGCATGAAAGCATTTTCCGATTCATTTCTTCCGGAAAAGGTGAAAAGTTTTTTCTAGTTCGCAGCCCTGCTTCGATATGGCCAATCGGAACCTTATGAAAAAAGGAGACCCAGGCTGCAACTACGGCAGAGACGGTATCTCCCTGGACTAAGAGCAAATCCGGATTAAAATCCTGAAAAACATACGGTAATGCTCGCATGCATTCAGCAGAAATTGCTGAAAGGCTCTGGTTGGGCTGCATCAGGCCCAAATCCCAATCGGACTCCATTTCCAGATTTCTCAAGAGCTGATCCAACAAATCTCGATGTTGACCCGTCACACACACTTTTAGCTCAATCGAGTCCTCCTTTTTAAGAACGCGATAAAGAGGCGCTAGTTTGATGGCCTCGGGACGGGTACCCATCACCATCAGTACTCGAGCAGTGCGCATTTTTAATTCTCCTCGATAAAATAATGTTTCACGACTGCTTCGGTTTGAGGTTTTCCAATGAAGCTGAATCCGGTGTCCAGTGGTCCGTGCAAATGAGGATCTATTGAAAGATCCCAAAATACCACCCCCCGAAACCATTCCCACTTGGGTTTCCAAAAGGATTGAAGAAGCGCTTCATAGGCAGCTGCTTGATCCGAGATATTGATAGGTCCCCTGTCCTCCCCGACATACCGGAACGGATTCACATAGCCTTTCGTCACACTTCTGAAGCCGACTTCCTTCAAAATAGCAACTTGTGGCTCCCCCACGACTGCTTCTATCTCAAAGAGCGCATTATCCAACTGAGAAGCATACCGATCCGATGCCTGTTTGAGGTCTTCAATGAGGTCACTCAGCCGCTCGGGCTTTTTTTGGTCTTCGGTGGCAAGCGATCGATACATATCGATGCCAATAGCATCGAGCCCCTTCCAGAATTCGACCAAGTTTTTCCAAACTTCTTTTTCTTTAGGATCAGTCCGATTGGCTAAATCTACGATCCGGTAGCGCCATCGAGCGAGTTCACCTCCAAACTCATCGATTCCCGACTCAGCGGCGATGATCTTGTCATCAGTGAAGTTGATGTCATACATAATCCTTGTCGTCGGGGGAAGCTTCGTACGGGCATAGGCCAGGAGCTTAACCCACTGAGCGGGGAATCCATGGGGGTACTCTTTCCACTGATCTTCAATGCCTACGGTCATTGAGTATAATTCAGCTCCGAGCGTAAACTCTTCAACTTTTGTCTGAGCTGAAAGTAAAAGATAGATATCCAAATAGGTTTTAAAAGACTCAAACCAGGCATTTGGATTCACTGGCTGAATATTTCCATGCCACCACTCCTTTTTAGTTCCATCCGGTAGCACTTCCACAAAAGGTGTCCGTCCATTGGAATCGACCACAAAAAAGATAGGACGCATCCCGACTGTCATTTCCTTGCCATGAATATACTGTATCAGCCGGGTGAGTCGTTTTCGTTCGTCGGATCGATTTTCTGGAGGAGTCATCGGCTTTAATTCGGAGTTTTTTGGATGCGTCATGATCGCTCTAGGAGTCAACACCAGGTGCCTCACTCCAGCCTGAAAGGCCCTATCCACCATTTCTTGAGCTGCTGTTTTACTCCCACCGTCGGCAGAAGCATCGAAAATATACCCATCTGCCTCTGTGAGGGTGGCACCCTTCACGAGGGGTATGTCCAGTGCGAATCCGATTGCGTGCACACCCAGGATGAAAAATAACATTGCTTTCATAGTTTACCTCTCTTGTTCTGAAAAAAGATTGACTGCGTAGATTGCTCCATAAACACTTTGAATGTACTGACCCTCAAACCGCTTCCCGGAATCAAAGAATTCTCCGCGAACATGCACCCAACGTTGGCTCTCAAACATCCCTGAACTTAAATAGGCAACATTTCTCTTGGGATCGTAATAGCCATATTCCAGGTCCACACTCACTGGAATACTTTCTTTATAGGTAACTAATAGAGTCCCCTGCAGTCGCTGAGCCGTTTGGTAAATGACCAACCGAAATTTTACGTCTCGGCTTTCGCCGAGATAAACTCCGCTGATATCGGAAATGGATGTGCGGTTTTCATCTGTAAAGGCAAGATAGGAACGTGTTTTTTTTCCTTCAATTGGCGAAGTAAGCTTTGAAGTAAAGAAGGTTCCCTGAATCCGCTTTTCCCCCGCTTCTGTGGTAATTACAAATCTCATAAAGAATACTTCGTTCACGGGATTAGAAAAGTTCGGGTCGGTCACTTCATAATGGACGGCCTCCCATTTTTTTTGTTTGCTATTGTAGAGCACATGAAAAAAGCTGAAATCAGCGGACACTTCTCCCCCGTATCGCACTGAAAGGCCCATAAAGAACTTACCGTTCCCGATGTGCACTAGATTGATCAAACCGGGTTTATCTCGTACCGTCACCTCATAAGAGCCCTCAATTTCCTCAGTCAGGCCAGCAACCAGCAAAGAAATTCGGCTAACAAACTTCTTCATTTCCTCAGCTGGTTGATTGAGGCCTAGCTTTTGATACTCCTCCATTAATCGATCAGATATTTCCCCAAGTAACATCAACTGAGATTCTGGAATCGGCTTATCTCGATACAGGGTGATTATAAAACTTCCTAGTTCGGTTATTTGGCTGGATAAAAGCGCTGGGATCAGCTCTTTGGCCAACGCAATATCAAAAACGTTTTCCTGCGTGAGAATCTTAGAGACAATCGTGATGATCAAATAACCGGGTGCCGTCAGCACATTAAATGGGATGGTTTGATTCAGCGTTTTTAGGTTAGTCGATAAAACAATTCCCCATTGGAGAAAGGTTTCAAGTTCAGTGTGTTGGGTCGCTCTCAACACTTCTTCACTGAGAAATCCCACAATGGCTTGAATCGCCGTCATTGAGCGAACGCTCTTCATGATTCCTAACATTTGATCGGAGCTGATTTCATTTTTTATTTTGATCAGACGCTGTACACTGCTCGCCTGTAATTGCTCAAATGCCTCCACGACATAGGCCTCACTTTTGAGATCGATGATTGCCGCCAAGCTAAAGCATGCCCGCTCATACCAATGGAGCAATCCCTCTCGGTCGGTTACGAGGACCAGTAATTTCAAGTGTTGGCCCGCAATCTGATAGCGCGTTGAGTTTTCACTCCAACTAAAAAAGTGACTTATGAATTCTGTGGGTTCCTGATCCAATCGAAGCCACTTGATGCCTTGCCGTGTGAGGACCCAGCCCAGTTTTTTCACAACCTGATTGGATATTTCATCCACACCATGGCTGACAGCAATCTTTTCCAACTCATTCAAAATTTGGATATAGGGAAAAAGTTGCTCTTTCGCGGTGAATGTTGGGGCAAATCGTTCAATATCTTGCACCACGACCAAAAAATCAGGCCGCCCTATTTTTGCCTTTTCCAGAAGGGCTTGGGGTGATGCAAGTTCATCACTGAACAAAGGAAGTGAAAGAATGGCTGCCGCTAGTGTAAGGACTTTCAAACTCTTCATGGCAGACTCCCTTCGATGGGCGGCAGGCGCAGAAGAGCCGGCGCTTGAGCAGTCCATTCTTCCATATTGATAAATCGATACCCCAATCGCTGAATTCCTTGAATGAGATCAACGATGTGTCTTCCATCTCCTGGATAGTCACCCAGCCCCTCCTCTTGGTTAGGCAAGACCAGAACTGGGTGGACAAACAACGAGGCCCAGTGATCCCTCAGAACACGATTCCTTCGAGCGGAATCCAACATTTGCGTTGGATTTTGTGTCATATAGACCTGTTCATTCAGAAACGGCTGAATATTTCCTAAGTTCTCTGGAAGGAGTCGTTGGCCATACACATCTCCCCAGATTTCGTATGGAAACATCTGCCCACTGGGTAGGAGATTTTCAGGGTAGCTCACACGGAGATCATTCAAGTATCGCCACCGTTGAGCAGCACCCGCAGCACCCGCAGCACCCGCTTGATTATATGTTAAGCTGAGCGGAAGGCGCTGTGCTTGCTCTGCTTGGAACGGGAAGTACGTTACCCGCCCGATTCCCCAAGCAAATAGTTGGCCGAAGAGAATAAAGTCCAAGGGTGAAGCCTGGTAATGAGGGGTTAACCAAACAGAAGGCAGAACTCCCGCCTTTTCAAAGAGGGTTTGGCCATCTGTTAAACGATTTACTACATAGGAAATGGAATCTTCCGGAATGGGCCGATTGTTGACACCATCCCAAAATTCAAAATCATCCCCTGACATGCCATTAAATGGATTTTTTTGCTTTCCATATTGGTGAGTGACCCCATGAAAAATAATACTGCCTCCCGACTTTTTTGAGTCATTCAGAAACTCAAGAAAGAATGGCCTTTGAAGTAGCGTTACCATACTTTCTGCTGGATCATCGACTCTGGATAGAAGAGGGTCTGAAAAGATAGGGATCACCGAGATTCCGAATGGGATTCCACATTTTTCAAAGGTTGTTTTATAGGCGTTGAGTTGCCACAGCGGGAGATTTGGATGAATGTCTTCAAAGCGTACAATTGCGGGTCGTTCCTGGGGGTAGAGCGGAGGTTCCTGCAGCAAATCAAAAAGCAGATCCGTAAGAATGAGATATCGGTCCTTTTCATGCATAAAAGAAAAGGGACTATCTGCAATGAAAAACCTGTTTTTATTTACAATCACATATGGGGCTCTTTGCCCAGTGCTAGAATGTTCAGCCCAAGCAAGCACATGGCTTTCTGTTGAGTCCGCCTGTTCTACTTTCAACAAAACCATCTCAAAGGCGGCTTTGAATTGATCCGGATGTTTTCGATCAAATTCCCCATATTTTTCGAATCGTTCCCCTTTGTATTCAAAATTTTTGAAAAATCCGGGTTTGCCCTTCGGGTCTTTTTGATCCCAATCGAGTTTTGACAGTCCTTGATAGGATACATTCCACAATCCAAGCAAAACCTCGGGAGCTAGCTTCCAAATGTGATAGCCCATCCAAAGCACTTGCTTTTGAGTGGCCACAAAGTCTGACAAGAATGCTGGGGGAATACTGGAATTGAAGTGCGTGCCCAAGTAGACCAGCGCTTCACACTTTTCAACTTGCCCTGCGCGGTACTTATGAATAGGAAACACAATCTGCTGCCAACGAGGGAAATGCCCGAGCAGGTTTTGAAGAAAGAGAGCATGGATTCTTCCAATCGGGACACCCCCGCTCTGACCATCCACTTCATCATAAACGATTTGAATGCAAGGGGTTGGATTGAGTCCGTAACTCACTTGAGAAGTCAGCATAACCATCCCGAAAATGAACGCCACTTTCATCATAGACTCACCCGAGATGGTGCCATTGCAGTCCCAAAGTTTTTAGGCAGTTCATGCTGGGTTTTTACCCAGAGGGAGGGCTTCTGCATCCACTGACTCATCCAGTAGTTTTTCAGTGCGCGAAAGCTTGCAAGACCATTCACCCAGACCGAAATGGGATACCTAAGAATCACCCAAAGAGCCTGGCGACGTCCATATATCTTTGCTGCCGAAGTGGCACGGTGAAAGAGCCGATTGAGAATCACCAGGATATTACAAAAAAGTAGCGCCTTCAGAGCCCGTGGGTTGGGGGCCAAGTCAATGACCCCCAACAAAAGCGTCGGCAAGAGCAGGAATCCGCAAAATCCAGCACTGTTTCCCAGGAGAGCTTTTCTGTCTCTGAGCAGGAAGATTCGATTGGTCAAATTCCCAAACCAACCTAAGTGTGTTGGAGATTGGAGTGTAATCCCCTCAGTCCATCTCGCCTTTTGACGAACAGCCATTCCTACCGAATTGGGAAAAAACTCACGGGTAGCTACCCAATTTTTTTCACCAGAACGTTCCTGGTAAAAATGGCACGCAAACACCTGGCGCAGGCCCAGACTAAAAGCTCTGATACCGAGTAAGTAATCCTCCGTTAAACACTGGGACTCGAGTAGCTTTCCTCCCGTGGCTTGAACCATTTTTTCCAAAGCAGCACGGGTGATTGCCATTCCGACCCCAGCAGATGGCACGGACGCACAAAGCCGATTCCGACACAAAAGTTCTCGGGTATGCGCTTCTGCAAATTCATCCATATAAGACGCACCTACAGAAAATGAGCGAGGAACCTGCAGCGAAAAGACAGGAAGCTGAATGAAGTCGTAGTCATTAGAATATTTATTGATCAAAGCCAAAGAGCGGGGATGGATGATGTCTTCGGCATCCTGAAACACAAAAATATCAAAAAGAGACTTGGTTTCCTTTCGCAGTTGATCCACCATTTCATTGAGTAAATGGCCTTTGGAGGTCGGACCCGGAATAGAACTCAGCAGTATCCGGATTTGGGGGTTCTGCAGCTGTGCTTGGGTGACTGCTTGTAAAGTGGGCCAGTCATTCGGATAACATCCCACAAATATTTGATAGTTTTTGTAGTGAATGTGCTGGCTATTCCCCAACAGCATTTGGGTAATAACACTCTCCTCACGCCATGTTGGGATGAGAATAGCGATTTTCCGTTCTGGTTGCGCTTGTATTTCAAACCAGTCTTTTTGTGTGAGAGCCTGAGGGCGTATTTTGTGCCAGAAAATGAGATAATCAATCCAGAGGCTGTCTAAATTCCAGACCAAGTAAACCAGTGACAAACTGATGAAGGCCCATTGAAATCCAGTAAGCTCAGTCATAGAAATCCCCCCACTGTTGCAAGCAGACGGAATCCTTCAAAACCCGAATCTTGGAACGAAATCACATGAGCAGCTGAGACAGCAGCACAAAAACTCTGTTCACACACCCTCAAGCGAACACTGGGGCGAATTCCCGATTGGATATTAGATGGGCCGCCTCCTTGCCAGAGCGACCAAAATGGCTCGAGATAGAGATCCGTAGACCCATTTGCAAGCATCTGAACTTGGATGCCCACACGAGAGAGCGCCTGAACACCCCAAAAGGCGTCTTCCTCTACCGCCATCAACACTTCGGAATAGGGCTCCAAAAAAACTGCCCAAAGGGATTGGGGTGCTAATTTCCAACTTAAAGTGTCGCCGAAGGCCGTTAAAAAGCGCCATTGGGATTTTGTCTTCATGCGATGTTCAGCAAAACACCTGAGATGTGGCACGCTCCAGGAAACTCCGGGTGCAAAGTAAGGCTCCCAATTTCCTGTGGGACCCACCGACATTTCTGCCCCCGCTTGAAGAAAGGGTTGAACACTTTGTTCGGGAAATAATGACATTCGTGCAAACGTACCGGAGTGAAATGGCTGAACTTGAGCCTCCAGAACACCTTCGCTATAAAACTCGGTTCTCACTGCAGCAGCGCTTCCCTCTATTTGATAGATCGCTAGAAACCCAAGGAGTATTTTTTTTACGTGGTTTGCCATCAAAAGAAGAGAGTGCAACCCCTATGCCTGAGGGGATTGCGCCGCAAGTGCTGAGACAAAACTGCTTTTTGCAACTTCTCCATTTCATGTCGCGATCCGGAACAGGATCAACTGAGCCCAGCACCCCTCTGGTATGTGGGTTGCACGTTGTCCCCCACATGGCTCGACGAAAAAAAACTCGAAGTGGGGCAGAAATTCGAAGCCTAGTAGGTGCCAAAAGATTTCAGGAACCCATCTGGTGGCTCGCTGTTCTACACAAAAATCAGGTCCAAATTTTTTCCTTCTCACCCATTGAGCATCAACTCTGCCCATTATGGAAACGAGAAGAAAAAGACTTTCACGACCTCATCGCTCGTCGGTTGCGAGGGTCTGCCGGACGAACTCAAGAGAGTTTTTCCTGGAGTGCAGGAGGTCATCAAACAGGACATCGCCGCCACAGTTATTCCTCGGCTACACCCCCCAAAAAAAGAGCCTCTCAAACTTTACTAGCGGCAGGAGCGCATTTTGTGAAACAGGAATATAGAAAGCGAAAATTTGATCATCTCGCTCTCGTCGCTAACCCTGCTGTTTACGGAACCTTCAAAGAACTCTTAGGCGCCCGTTTAGCTAAAAAAGTCACTTTACATGCTCCAGCACTTCCCAATTACTTAAGTTCCCGTCAGCAGGAAAAGCAGTTGCTTTCCTTGATGGCAACCGAATGAGAAAGGACACTCCATGACGAGTCTCGAATCCAATCTAGAAAAATCCTATATCTGGCTCAATTTTCTCCAAGCCGAACTCAACATGCCCAAGAAAACTGATGCCTATAAGCTGCTTAAAGTAGTCTTGCACGAATTGAGAGATCGCCTTCCGGTGAACGAAGCCGCACAACTCGGAGCACAACTCCCCATGCTCATTCGTGGGCTCTATTATGAGGGGTTTCGACCCAAAGAGGTGAGCCGTAAAGACAAGAGCTTAGATCCTTTTCTTAAAGCCGTTGAAAAGAAAATGCCTCGTTTTTATCCGAAGCCCCCCAGCGAACTGCTTCGAGGGGTGTTTTCACTGCTCAATGAGTACGTAAGTCCTGGTGAAATTCAAGATGTGAAATCTTGCTTCAGCCAAGAAGTTCGGGATTTTTGGCCAGTGCCTTCAAAAAAGAAAAAAGCTGCTTAAATGAAAAAACCCCAGCATCTCAAGAGTCCAATCCCCTTTTTTTTGGTGATTTTCGGCATCTTTCTTTTTTTAAATGTGTGGGTTAGCAAACAAGTCACTACTGCTATCCCCTACAGCGAGTTCCTCACACACGTTCAAACAGGAAAATTGAAGCAAGTGAGGATTTCCAAAGACACCCTGCTGGGAGAACGACTTGAGCCGGACTCTTCAGGCAAACGACTCTTCACCACCCAACGAGTTGACGATCCGAGTTTGATAGGCTTACTGCGAGAAAAAAATATCAGCTTCACTGCAGAGCCAGAAATGGGGGTCTGGATGAAAATCCTGCTTTGGTCGATCCCACTCGTTCTTTTGATTCGATTCGGTAGCCTCCTCTTCCGTCAAGGATTGGGAGATTCCCGCAGGGGCATTTTGGGCCTCACTCGGTCACGAGCAAAGCTTTTTGTAGAAAAAGGATATCACGACAACATTTGAGGATGTAGCCGGCGTGACCGAAGCAAAAGAAGAGTTGAGAGAAATCGTACAGTTCTTGGCAGATCCTCGACAGTTCACTCGGTTGGGTGGCCGAGCGCCCAAAGGCGTTTTGTTAGTCGGTCCTCCTGGGACGGGAAAAACCCTTTTAGCCCGAGCGATTGCGGGAGAAGCTAAAGTCCCTTTTCTTTCTATCAATGGCTCGGAATTTATTGAAATGTTTGTGGGCCTCGGAGCCGCCCGAGTTCGTGATTTATTCCAACAAGCTCGCGACCTGGCCCCTTGTATCTTATTTATTGATGAAATTGATGCCGTAGGAAAAGTGCGCGCGGGAGCAATCCTGACTGGCGGCAATGAAGAAAAGGAACAAACCCTGGGACAACTCCTTGCAGAGATGGATGGCTTTGATAGTTCTAAGGGCGTAATTATTTTGGCAGCTACCAACCGTCCTGAAATTTTAGACCCAGCCCTTTTAAGAGCTGGCCGTTTTGATCGCCAAGTACTTATTGATAATCCCGATCAGCGAGGCCGACTGCAGATCTTGCAAGTCCACTGCAAAAACATTAAAGCAGATCCCCAGCTTTCGCTTGAGCATATTGCTTCCCTCACTCCTGGATTTTCTGGTGCTGACTTGGCGAATTTGGTCAATGAAGCAGCTCTCTTTGCTGTTAGACGCAACGGGGATTTGGTCACGGAAAGTGATTTCGACCATGCCATTGAGCGGATAGTTGCTGGATTAGAGCAACGCTCAAAAATTATGCATCCGGAAGAAAAGCGACGGATTGCTTTCCACGAAATGGGACACGCAACCGTTTCCCTCACTCTCGGACCTTCTGAGAAAGTCCATAAAGTCAGTATTGTCCCTCGGGGACTCGGGGCCTTGGGCTATACTATCCGCCGCCCCACAGAAGACCGATACTTGATGGACGAGCATGAAATGCTCAAAAAAATTGCAGTTCTTTTAGGTGGACGTGCGGCCGAGGTTCTTTTTCTAAAATCAACGTCCACTGGCGCAGCAGATGACTTAGTCAAAGCAACCGATCTCGCTCGAGCGATGGTCACTCGATTTGGGATGAGTGAAGCCATCGGGCTCAGTGTTCTTGAAGAAAAAGAACTAACTTATTTAGCCTCCCCACAGCTTCCTCGAATTTCCCCCTACAGTGAAGAAACCGCAAAAAGTATCGATCACGAAGTCAAAAGTATTTTAGAAAAGGGATTACGTTTAGCTTTGAAAGAACTCAATACCTATAGAACCTTCATTGAACAGGGAGCTCTCGAGCTGATTCGAAAAGAAACGTTAGAGGAAGAAGATGTAGTTCAGTTGTGGGATCAGCACGTTCAATCTGCAAAAGTCAGTGCATAACCCTAGCTTCAGACTGGAAACGACATCGAAAAAGAAGTACCTTCTCCTTCCTTAGATAAGCACTCAATGGTTCCTCCATGAGCTTGAACCACTTGTTTAACGATAAAAAGCCCCAGGCCCAACCCAGAAACCGTTTTTTCGGTTTCAGAGCTTCGATGAAATGGAGCAAAGATGTTTTCTTGTTCGCTCTGTGACATTCCCGGTCCATTATCTGAAAACACTATTTTCAATACTGAGTTTTCCTCTTTTAAAACAACACGGACTGTGGAACCTGGTGCATACTTCGTCACATTACTGATGAGGTTAATAAATACTTGCTCCATTCTAAAGGGATCACATTTGAGCCATGGAGACCCCTCCTGTTCACACACTAGAGTACAACCTGCTGATTTTAATAGCGGTCTATATTCTTCAATCACTTGTTGAATCACCTCTTGAAGATCACAGTCTCTAAGTTGAAGTTGCAACGCTCCTCGAGCGCCTCGAGTGATATCTAATAATGACTCTACCAAGCGGGTAAGACGTAGGATCTGCGTGTCCATCGACTTCAGCGCTGTTTTTAAGGACACAGCTGACTTTGTGGAATCCTGCCTTTGAAGCAGTTGCAGCTGAAGTTTCAAAGCCGTGATAGGGGTTTTCAACTCGTGTGAAGCAATGGAAAAAAAATCATCTCGAGCCTGAATCGCAAGACCCAACGTTTTTTTACTTTCTAAGGCATCGTCATTTGCAATCTGGAGTGCTTTGAGCGCCCTGTTTTTTAGTCGTAGCGAATTTTTTTCACGCCCAATCAATATTCCAAAAAGAATCCCAAAAAACACAAAGAGGGGAACTTCCCAAACTTGGGTGGATGGAATTATTTGCCAATACAAAGTAAACCAACACCCTAACACCACACTTAAAATACCGGCTCCTATACCCCCAAACCAAACACTGAAAAATCCTGCAGGATAAAGAAAAAAGAAAGGGTGTTCATAGAAAGCTTGGTTTGCCGCGCTTCCTAAATACAGTGCTAAAGCCGTCAGTCCTACTGCGAGCGAGTAACTCTTAAATAGCTGAAAAATATAATAATTTTTTGTGGGCACAGCAGGAACTTAGGCTTTTTACTGCTGTGTGTCAATGCCTATTTACGACTTTTTAGTTCGTGTACTGCCCTTCATCCAACTGGCGTTCTGCTTTTGCAACTACACAAGCCACCACCGCATCTCCGGTCACATTGACTGCAGTTCGAGACATGTCCAAAAACCGGTCGACTGCCATAATGATCCCAATGCCTTCCACGGGCAGTCCCACTTGCTGAAACACCATTGCCAACATAATGAGTCCCACTCCAGGAACCCCAGCAGTCCCAATCGATGCCAAAGTGGCCGTAAAAATCACTACGATGTTTTGGTAGAATGTCAGTGGAACTCCGTACACTTGCGCAACAAAGACAGTGGCCACGCCTTGCATAATTGCAGTCCCGTCCATATTGATCGTAGCTCCCAATGGAATCACAAAAGAAGCAATGGAGTTGGGCACGCCCAATTTTTTTTCTACCGTCTCTAAACTCACGGGAATAGTGGCATTACTGCTAGAAGTACTGAATGCAAAAAACATGACCCGACTGAATTTTTTGATAAAACTCAGAGGGCTCAGCCCTCCAAAAAGCTTTAAAACGGCGGAATATACAAAAGCAAAATGAATGCAAAGTGCAAAAAGCACGGTAAAAAAGTATTTCCCCAGCGGAACAATGACTTCAAAACCCTGCTGAGAAAATACTTTTGCAATTAAGCAAAAAACACCTATGGGTGAAAAACTAATCACAATATCCACAAGCTTCATAAGAATTTCATTCAAGTCTGAAAACAGCGAAAGGATGCGCTCTCCAGACTTCCCTGAGAGACTGATTGCCGCCCCTAAAAACAGAGAAAAAAGAATGATTGGGAGCATATCGGCTTGCGCAAAGGCTTCTATTGGATTTCTAGGAAACATTTGAACGATGGTTTCAATTAAAGAGGGGGCCTGTTGTGGGGTAAAACTGGATTGGGTTTGGAGTTTGAATCCATCTCCTGGACGAATGAGCCAAGCCATGATCAAACCAATCGTCACAGCGACTAATGTGGTCCCTATGAATAGCCCAACCGCTCGTCCTCCCACGCGCCCCAATTTTTTGATATCGCCTAAACCAGCAACTCCACACACTAAAGACACAAAAACGACGGGAACCACCAACATTTGGAGGAGGCGGAGGAAAATCTCTCCTCCCACGGATAAAATCCCCTCCACCAGGAATCCTTGCACTGCAGGAAAAAGGTTCAAAAGCCACTGGTGAAGGATCAATCCTGTCAACGCTCCGAGCCCAAGCCCGATGAAGATTTTCTTCGTCATAGGGCGACAGAGTATACTAGAATCGTCATTCGATGAACGCCTTTTATGCATTCTTAGCGGGGCTTTTGCTGGGGGTTCCCGCTCAAGCCATCCCCTCGGCCATTTCGCTCCAAAGTGCTTACTCAGAAGCTGTAAAAAAAACAGAAGTCGTCCCTCAACAAGAGGAGGCCATTAAGCAAGCTGAGGAGAAATACCGGCAGGCTTTTGGCTCTATCTTGCCTACCATCTCGGGGCTAGCCTCTTATCAGTGGCAGGCGGCTGCGGGAGGAGGGGCTTTTTCCCCGAATCGACAACCTTTGGTGCGGGTTTCCGCCCAGCAACCATTATTCAGAGGCTTGAGAGAGTTTGCGGCACTCAAACAAACTCGGTTTTTACAAGAAGCCGCTCAACAACAGAAAGAGTTTGCGCTGAGGCAGCTCTTCAATGATGTGACCCAACATTTTTATTTAGTGCTTTCTCTGGAACAAGAAATTCTCAACATTCAAAGTCAAATCACAGCTTTGGAAAAACGAATTTCGGATCTCAAGCAACGCATTAAAATTGGACGCTCCCGATTGACGGAATCCCTCACCGTTCAAGCGTCCCTCAGTACTTTAAAAGCGCAACTCGTACAAACCGAGGGGCAATTGAAAGTGGCTCGAGAGACGTTCAGTTTCACTACAGGCCTGCCAGACTCTTCTAAACTCCAAGATGGTCTTTCCATAAAACTAAAAGTTGCACCTGTTGAAACTTATTTGGAGACTTTGAATAAACGTCCGGAACTCAAAATGCGGCAGCTGCAGTATGAAGCAGCTGATCAGGGAGTGAGCATTGCTAAAGGAGCTCATCTGCCGAATATTGATCTCAATGGAAACTATTACTTCAAACGCTTTGGCTTTTTTGATCAAATCCCTTGGGACTTTGGAATTTCTCTTACGTTGCCGATTTTAAATGGCGGGATCTTGTCTTCCCGAGTCTCAGAAGCCAATTCTTTAAGAATGCAAGCGGAGCTTGAAGTGTTGAAGGCTAAACGTGCAGCCATTCAGGAAATCCAATCCCTTCATGCGACAGTTCAGGCAGATTTAGAACAACTCAGTGCCCTCACTGAAGCTAGAAACCTCAACGAGGCCAACTTCAAGCAACAGAATCGTGAGTATAGAAATGGGCTTGTAAACAATTTAGAGGTCTTGCAAGCACTCACAGCTTTTGAAGAATCCAAAAGAAATTTAGATCGAGCCCAATATCAAACAAAAATTGATTATTTGAAATTAGAAACTGCGACTGGAAACCTGCCGCAGCCCTAGGAAAGAGCGGTTCTTATGTCACTCTCTGAAATTTCTATCAAAAGACCCGTTTTCGCATGGATGTTGATGGCTTCGCTCATTGTATTTGGAGGCATCTCATTCAATCGCATGGGGATGAGTTTACTGCCCGATGTCGACTTTCCCGTCATTTCTGTCGGACTCAGCCTTTTGGGGGCGGCTCCGGAAGTGATGGAAACGGATGTCGTGGATGTGGTCGAAAATTCCTTGAGCACCATTCAAGGGGTCCAGCTCATCTCTTCTACCTCACGCAAAGGCTCCGCCAATGTCACGATTCAATTGGATTTAGATAGAGACGTCGATTTAGCCATGCAAGATGTTCAGGCTAAAATTTCTGAATCCATGAGAAAGCTCCCCAAAGAGCTGGATGCACCTACCATCTCAAAAACAAACCCGGATGATGCTCCTATCATGTGGCTGACAGTTGAAAGCGAGAATCATCCGTTGCGAGAGCTCATGCAATATACTCGCGACCACTTGCAACAACATTTTGCGACCACTCCGGATGTAGGAGATATCAATTTCGGGGGCTATGTCGATCCCAATTTGAGGGTCTGGGTATCCGCGCAAGAACTCGCACGATATCAACTCACTGTGATGGATGTGATCACGACCATTCAAAATGAACATAGCGAAGTCCCCGGAGGCTGGATTGAAGAAGGTGGTAAGGAATACACCATTCGCACGATGGGGGAAGCCACTTCGGTCAGTGAGTTTGAGAAGCTTCCCATCATCACTCGGGGTGGTGCACCTAACTTCATGCCTATCCCTTTGGGCAAAGTCGCCAAGATAGAACAAGGCCTGGCAGATATTCGCAGGATCAGTCGAGGACGCGGAAAACCTGCAGTTGGCCTCGGGATTCGCAAACAACGGGGTGCGAATGCTGTGAAAGTAGCTCAAGATGTTCGAAGAAAAATTGCTCAGTTAGAGAAAAAGCTTCCTGAGGGCATGAAGCTTTCTATCAATTTTGATAGCACTCAATTCATTGAAGAAGCTGTTCACGAGCTGAACTTCACCTGGTTCTTTCAGCCTTACTGACTGCTTTAGTGTGCTGGGTGTTTTTAGGATCCTGGTCCTCAACTGTTAACGTTTTGCTCTCCATCCCCACTTCAGTCGTTGGAACATTCATTGTTCTCTACTTCTCTGGGTTTACACTCAATACATTCACACTTTTGGGACTGAGTTTAGCGATAGGGATCGTAGTGGATGATGCCATCATGGTTCTTGAGAACATCATTCGCTATCGTGAAAAGGGTCTGGCCAAAGAAGAAGCAGCCCTAGTCGGTTCAAAAGAAATTACGTTTGCAGCATTAGCAGCAACGCTTTCGATTGTAGCTATTTTTCTCCCGGTAGCCTTCATGAAAGGCGTGATTGGTAAATTCTTTTTCCAGTTTGGCGTCACTATGACAGTTGCTGTACTTTTATCGCTCTTAGAGGCACTCACTCTCACCCCCATGCGATGTGCGCAGTTTTTGGAAGCAGGCGAGCGAAGCACTCGGCTCGGGAAGCTCTTTGAATCGTCCTTGGGTGCCCTGAGAGCTTTTTACGAGCGCACTCTCCAAAAAGTGATTCAGCAGCCCTGGACGACTTGTGGAGTTTCCATTCTGTTTTTCCTTCTCAGTTTAGTTTCTATTAAGTTTCTTAAGAAAGAATTTTCGCCTGCGCAAGACCAAGGGCGCTTCATGATTCGAGCACAAACTCCTATTGGATCCAATATCGCTTTTACTGATGCCAAATTTAAAGAGGTAGAAACTTACTTAGAAAAAAGAGCTGACATTGAACGCTACTATGTAGCAGTCGGTGGCTTCGGAGGAACCGACGTCAATGCGGGTATTATTTTTATTACCATGAAACCGCAGGGACAACGGGGGATCGATCCTCAGCTCAAGCGAGAGCCAACTCAGCAGGATCTGATGAATCTGGTTCGAACGGATCTGAATCAAATCACAGACCTAAAAGTGACAGTCCAGGATCTTTCCATGCGCGGTTTTGGTTCCGGCAGAGGGTTTCCATTTGAAGTGAGTATTCAAGGGGCAGACTGGAAGCAACTTGGTGAGCTTTCTAAACGGCTTATCGATGAAATGAATCAGTCGGGGTTAGTGACGGATTTAGATTCCGATTATTTAGTTGGAATGCCCGAACTCCAAGTGATTCCTAACCGGGAAAAGGCCTCGCAACATGGTGTGAGTTTGGCAGCTATTGGGCAAACTGTAAGTGCGCTCATGGGTGGCATTATTGTAGGCCAATACAGTGAAGGTGGGCATCGGGATGATATCCGACTAAAAATATTAGATGAGGGAGGAACACGCCTAGAACGATTGAATCGTTTGAAGATTCGAAATAACAGGGGAGAATTGATTCCGTTGTCCTTTGTAGTGAATATCGATGAGAGCCCCAGCCTTTTGAGTATTGCAAGACGTAACCGGCAGCGAGCCGTTTCTGTTTACGGAAATATCGCATCGGGAAAATCCCAACAGGAAGCGATTGAAGTAGCCGTTCAAAAAGCTAAAACTTTTTTTCCAGATGGATACATTTTAGAAGCTACTGGGAGCTCTGAAGATTTGAAGAAGACGTTTCAGGGACTTATTTTTGCTTTAGTACTTGGGCTTGTGGTGGCTTACATGATCTTAGCTTCTCAATTCAATAGTTATGTGGATCCCTTAAGTGTCTTGATTGCCCTCCCCTTCAGTATTTCTGGAGCTCTGTTAGCTCTGTTAATCACTGGGCAATCACTCAACATGTACAGCATGATTGGGATTGTGCTGCTCATGGGCATCGTCAAAAAGAATTCGATTCTCTTGGTAGACTTCACGAATCAAGTCCGCGCTGAGAAGAAAACCGATCTCCGCTCTGCACTGCTTGAAGCGTGTCCTATCCGGTTGCGGCCCATCCTGATGACTTCCATTGCTACGATTGCTGGAGCTATCCCCCCTGCCCTGGCCTTGGGCCCAGGAGCAGAGAGCCGGGTGCCGATGGCTATTACGGTGATTGGGGGCGTTTTAGTTTCTACCCTCCTGACTCTGTATGTGGTTCCCTGCGTAGTTCAGCTATTGAAGAGGAATTGAAGTCCGCCTTCCCCAATGCTATACGAATTCTCAATATGCATTTATCTTTATCCGAACTTTCTAAAAAAGCTGGAATTCCTTTTGATCAATTAGAGCCCAGAGGGCATTTTTCTGCAAAGCTACCCTTGCAGCTTTCGCTGAGATCCAAACGCACTCAACCTGGAAAACTGATCTTAGTCACAGCGATGAGTCCGACCCCCGCAGGAGAAGGAAAAACTACTACGGCGATTGGTTTGAACGATGGTTTTTGGAAGCTGGGAGAAAATGCAATCGCGTGTCTGCGTCAGCCCTCGTTAGGGCCTGTATTTGGACAAAAGGGGGGAGCAACTGGGGGAGGAAAAGCGCAATTATTCCCTACTGAAGATATTAACCTTGGCTTCAATGGAGATTTTTCGGCCATTGAAAGTGCCCACAATCTCCTCGCGGCTTTAATTGATAATCATATCTATCACGGAAATACGTTGCAGTTAGATCCGCATTCTGTCACTTGGCGACGTGTTTACGATATGAATGACCGAGCTTTACGTTCCATTGTTTCTGGACTTGGAAAGGGCAATGGCGGTGCTCGGGAAACGGGTTTTGATATCACTGCTGCCTCGGAAATCATGGCGATCTTATGCCTTTCTGTAGACTTTTCTGATTTGAAACATCGCTTAGGCCAAATAGTTATTGGTCAAACGTTTGCGGGAAAGCCAGTACATGCGAAAGATCTAAAAGCCGTCGGTGCAATGACTGCTTTACTGAGACATGCAGTGAAACCTAACTTAGTCCAGAGTTTGGAAGGTAACCCTGTATTAGTCCACGGCGGTCCTTTTGCAAACATCGCCCACGGGTGCAGTTCCGTTATCGCCACTCAACAGGCACTCCAACTAGCTGACTATGTCATTACGGAATGTGGTTTTGGGGCTGATCTCGGGGCCGAAAAATTTCTTCACATCAAGTGTCGCCAAGCGGGCCTTTGGCCACATGCTGCAGTGGTCGTAGCAACTGCTCGTGCCCTCAAATACCACGGAGGTGTGAAAGTAGCAGATTTAAACACTGAAAATTTGACTGCAGTCCAAGACGGCTTGGCAAATCTCAAGCGCCATGTTGAGAATTTGCGACAGTTTGGTCTCCCCGTGGTGATCTCCATCAATCGTTTCCCATCGGATACTTCGAATGAACTCGCACGGATTCAGGAAGAAGGAAAGCGATGGGGTGCCGAAGTCGTGGTTTCCGATCCTTTCGGAAATGGCGGTGCGGGTTGCGTTCCCTTAGCTGAAGCCGTTCGAGGAATACTAGCTAATCAGAACCAAGCTCCTGTCCCACAGCCGCTCTATGATTCTCAAATGCCGTTAGTTCAAAAAGCAGAGGCAGTTGCGACTCGCCTGTACGGAGCGAAAAAAATCAGTATCTCTCCAGCAACTAAGAAAACTTTAGAGAAATGGGAACAACAAGGGTACGGTCACTTGCCCATTTGTATGGCAAAAACCCAATACTCTTTTTCCTCCGACAGCAAAAAACTAGGGGCTCCTTCGGAACATGAACTTCAAATCCAAAGTGTGCGGCTTTCTGCAGGAGCTGGCTTTGTTGTGATGATCTGTGGCGATATTCTATTGATGCCCGGGCTTCCCAAGGAGCCCGCTTCTGAGGAGATCGATTGCTCGCATGAAGGATTGATTACTGGCCTTTAATCTCGTTAAAAGGCTTTCTTAATGAGCGTTTTGGCGTCCTTTAAAAGTGCGGACATTTGGCGACTGTCCTCGGCATCATAATAGCCTCTAATTCGTGCCATATGGTCGACCAAAACAAGCTTTGGACTGTGCGTGAGATCCACACCCTCTACTTCAGAGGGAACTTTGAGACCTTCTTGAATCCATTTTTTTACATCGGCATAAGGCCCGGTTAAAAAATACCACTTAAAGGGATCTGCTTCCCACTTTTTAGCATACTCCGCTAGCCGCTCTGGAGTATCCGTCATCGGATCAATCGTTACTGAAACCATTTGAAAACGGTCTTTAAACAGAAGCGCCTTAGAAATTTTCTTCGCTTCCATCGTGATCAAAGGACACTGGCTGGTGCATGCCGTAAAAATGAAATTCCCCACCCAAACTTTACCTTTTAAGGAGTCGAGAGTGATTGATTTTCCAGAGCGATCGGTCAACTGGAACTCCGGAACTTCCCCGTAAATTTTGAGTTCATTTACTTTGAAGCTTCCACGAGCAGTTAATACAATCACCGCCACAATCGGCATAGCCACTACCGAGAGCACCATAGCTGGAATTACTTTAATTTTCATCGAACTGCCTCTCGCTTCTGATTCATATTGAGAACACAAGCGACTAAAAATACGATTCCAAAAGCAAAAAGAATGGTCAGTGGCAGAAGAACTTCAGGCTCTCCCGAAACCCCCGCCAGAGCAGATTTCAGGGCTGTCATGCCATATGTGAGAGGGTTTATCCACATCAAGGGTTTGATGAACCATGAAGCAGATTCCAGAGGAAAAAAGGCGCCTGACAGGAGCCACATCGGAAACAAAACTAAATTCATCACTGCATGAAAGCCCTGAACAGAGTCCAACTTCCAAGCGAAGAAAAAGCCCAGTCCCGTCATGGAAAAAGAGATCATAAAAATACTGAGCAAGACCCAAGCGAGTTGATTCCAGCTGAGATCAAAGCCCGCTAAAGGAGCCAAACTAAGAAATACGAGTCCCTGAAAGAAAGCAATGAGCGCTCCCCCGACCACCTTACCTAGAACAAGCCCCAGAGGAGAAAGTGGCGAAACAAGAACCGATTGAAGAAATCCTTCATTACGGTCTTCAATGACAGAAATAGTGGAGAAAATAGCAGTGAACAGTAACGTCAGAATGAGATTTCCCGGAAAAAAATATTTTAAAAATTCTCGTGTTTCCTGACCCATTCCAGAGGGGAAAGCAGCTTGTAATCCAGTGCCCAAAAGTCCCCATACAATCACTGGCATTGCAAGACTGCCAATAATACGACTCCTTTGGCGGTAAAATCGAATGAGCTCGCGTCGCAAGAGCGTGGTGGAACCTGTGAGAAGCAGCTTCATGCGGCCCCTCCCTGCTCAGCTCCAAACCTTCTTCCTGTTAAGTGGATAAAGAGATCTTCAAGCGTGGGCTTTCCCAAAGTGACTGATAAAATTTGATGGGGAAAAGCTTCTATGAGCGAGGGAATGAATTGAGCTCCTGCAGACTTTTCTATGCGCAACTCCTCATCTACTTGTTTCACCGGCACTGAAAATTTTTTCTCAATAGCTTCCTTCAGGGCTTGCGGCTTTTCTGATTTTAACGCAATCACATCTCCACCCAACTGCTGCTTCAGTTCAGCGGGTGTTCCCATCGTAACCACCCTGCCGTGATCCAAAAAGAGGGTCCGGCTGGAGGTCTCCGCTTCATCCATGAGATGGGTGGTAAAAAGAATCGTTAATCCATCCTGTTTCCTCAGTTGATCCAAATAAGTCCACATTTCTCTACGAGAAACTGGATCTAATCCAGTTGTCGGTTCATCCAAAATGAGGAGCCGCGGTTCGGCTACTAAACTCTTGGCAATCTCCACGCGACGTTTCAGTCCGCCTGATAATTTTTCTGTTTTTTCTCCTGCACGATCCTGGAGATTGAAGCGTTGTAACAGATCTCTCACTTTGTTTTTTAATCGAGCGCCCGAAAGCCCATACAATTTTCCGTGGTAGAGAATGTTTTCTTCCACACTGAGTTTTTTATCTAAAGCCGGAGACTGAAAAACCACTCCGAGATGCGGTCGGATCTGGTCAGGATGAGTCACTCCGTCTTCCCCCCAAAACAGCACTGTGCCACTCTGAGGTTTCAAGAGCGTCGAAAGGATTTTAAACGTAGTGCTTTTTCCCCCACCATTGGGACCCACTACACAGAAAAGTTCCCCTTGATTAATGTTAAAAGAAACCTTTTGAAGGGCCGCTCTCTCCCGATACGCATAGGAAATCTCTTCGATTTGTATCCATGACCGACTCATAGGAGGGTTCCTACCATGAGAAGCCCTAACGCGGGCAAATAGAGAATAGAAACAATAAATAACCAGCGAGCGCCGATTCTATTTTTCTTCCAACTCAGAAAAATCCCAGCGAACAAAAAGAGACATCCCAACCCCAACGCTCCCCACAAATAAGTTTCTGTAGTGAGCTTCCATACAGATGGAAGTAATGTGAGAGGCACTAGAGCCAAAAGATAAGTGATCACTTGTTTGGTGACTTCCTCGCCGCGTTGATCGGTGACCGATAAAATAGGTAAGCTCGCCCGAGCGTAATCATCTCGATAGAGCCAACCAATGGCCAGAAAGTGGGGGATTTGCCACAAAAACAGGAGTGTAAAAATCCAAAGTCCAAGCACTCCAAATTGTCCCGTTGCCGCTGTATATCCCATTAAGGGAGGGAGAGCGCCCGGGACTGCTCCAATGAGAGTTGAAAAAGCAGTGGTTTGCTTTGAGGGCGTGTACATCCCTATATATGAAAGTACAGTGAATGCGGCCAAAACGGCTGTGAGTGGATTTACCCCAAACACCAAAAGGATCTCACCCAAAACGAGCAGAAAAAAACCTAGAACATGGGCATGGCGTTCCTCCACCCGGCCTGCGGGTAGTGGACGCTGATGCGTGCGATGCATTTTTGCATCGATTTCCTTTTCTACGATTTGATTAAAAACGCCGGAGGCGCCCCCCACTAAACCAAGCCCAAGCAGCAAGGATACAAAAGTAGGCATCGAAAAAGGGTGGCCGTTAGTGCCCAATAAAAACCCCCAAGCCGCCATCACTAAAGAAAGGAAACAAATGCGCGGTTTGGTGAGATCCACCAAATCCAAAATCATTTTTTTGGATATAAGAGTCATACTACGGGTAATACCGGTGTTGCGACAGGCGCCACTTGCTCCGCTGCTCCATCACGCGCCTCTCGTGCTGCCCGAAAAAGCTGCACCGTCAAAGCTACCGAGCTAGCCAAACAGAAAGCTCCCACGACCAAGTGGATAGTTGTTAATGGCAAGGGACGTCTCAACCAGATCACCATGGCTCCTAACATGACTTGAACCCAAACAACTCCCATCAAGGCACCCGCGTAAAGCATCAGCGTAAATTGCCGCCAGTAGAGTCGATACACTCGAGCCACCAAAGCCGCTACTAACCCCACCATCACAAAAGCTCCCATCCGATGGGCATAGTGAATAGCCACCGGAAAAGTCCAATCAGCAGGCATCCACCGTCCGAAAGAAAGTGGAAAATCTGGAATAGCAAGTCCTGCTCCGAAATGTCTCATCGTAGCGCCTAAAAGGAGTTGAATAAAAAATCCAGCAACGACTGATACCCCTAACCAACGCACTGGGAATTTGGAAACGTCTCGAGGAGCCGCCAGTGACACGGTCCAAAAATCCGAAGTCACTGTCATAAGAACGACTGCTGTACAAAAATAAGTTTGTGCAATCGATGCATGGGCAATGGAAACTGCCTTGGGCAATAAGAACAATACTGTCAGCCCTCCTAAAAGCGCTTGGAACAAAACTAAACACGCAGCAAATACGGCTAATTTTTTCACCCACGGACGCTGTTCCAGCTTCCAAACCACGATGCATTGGATGAGCGTTAGCAGAGCGACAAAACCCGCAATCAAACGATGCCCGTGTTCATAGAGCACTCCACCCACCATGGGAGGAAAGAACTGACCAAAAGAGAGCGGCCAATCGGGAACTGCAAGGCCTGATCCTGTGCCAGTGACCAAAGCACCCGCAGCCAACAAGATCACAGTACAAAATGCAGTCAGTGCTGTGATTCGAGAAACCCAAGGATGCGTTGGAGCGTTAGGGCGACTCATAGCGTGTTACCTCTTTTTTAAACTCAATGGGTTCAGGGCTCGGGCTTTTGTAAGCTCGAGTCAAAATTAAAAACACCAGTGCCGGAATGAGAGACCAAATCAAGAGAGATTGTTTATGCTGGGGATTTTTAATTTGGCGGATAAGCCAAACACTTTCAACGGCTACAAAAGCAAATACAGCAATAAACAGGACGAGCAGAAAAATAAAATCCCCCCTCTGAATTTGAAAACTTACAAAGTCAGATAGGGGGGACTTCATACTACCAATTATTATCCAGACGTTTTTTAAAGAATAAAGTCTGCAGTGCCTTTATCGGTCACTTTAACTTTCATTTCTTTTTCGCCCAATTTCTCATGCCATACAGCCACTGTGTGTTCACCTGCGGGGACTCCCGTGATAGTGAACTTACCGTCTTTGTCAGTGACTGCGAAGAAAGCGTTGTCAAAAACGCCTACTACGGAATTCATCCAACCGTGAACATCACATTTGAATTTGATGAATTCAGCTTTGGTGAATTTCTTTTCGATTGGGGCAGCACCAGCGACCATTCCAGCGTTGAATCCTTGGCTTTTTCCACTTTTTGCATTCACGTTGTGCATGGTGGGATCACTGTTCATGATTTTAAGTGGTTGTCCAACGAGTACGCCCACTGCATGAGGAGCATAAACACAGCCTTTTTGATCAATTGTGGCTGCGGGACCCGGAGTACCCCCAGCAGGAGCTCCTTTTACGTATACAAAAGCATTTTGAAGCTTGGTCGCTTGAACTTGGACCACTTCATTTGGAGCTTTGTTTTTGGGGCAATTAGGATCTGCTTTGTTCATTTGAGCACCAGCAGGCATCCCTTTGGCTTTCGGTGCGGTCACCGAGCCGGTAATATCTGCTGCAAAACTCACCATGGTAAATACTGAGATTAAGCTAAGTAGGACTTTCATAGGTTCTCCTCTAGGTTGAATAAAGTACCCGATACTATAGGGGGTAACGCCTTGCTCCGGCAAGTCATTTGTCAGTGTAAGACCGGCAAGTAATGGGGATGCGGCGGCCGCTCCCAAAAGCTTTTGCGCTGACTCGCAACACCGGGGGAAACTGGTGGCGTTTAAATTCGGAAACACGATGAAGTTGAGCAAAGGAACTGACCCACTTTTCCTCAAATCCAGCTGCCAGGAGTTCCTCGGGCCCCTTTTTATCCACTAGGCAGGCATCCACCAGAACATCCAAGACTGCATAGGGGGGCAAAGAGTCCTCATCTTTTTGATCCGGCCTGAGTTCGGCGCTGGGCGCCCTCTCAATGACCCGAAGCGGCAAAACCTCCGCAGAACGATTGCACCCTAGCGCTAAGGCCCTCACTTGCGTTTTGGTGAGATCTCCCAGCGGGGCCAAAGCCCCAGCGCTGTCTCCATAAAGCGTGGAATAGCCCGTAGCGATTTCACTCTTGTTGCTCGTATTTAAAAGCAACAACTGCTTTTCATTACAAAGAGCCATCAATACGGCCATTCGGATCCGTGGCTGAAGATTTTCAAGCGTGAGTCCAGAGGGACGAAGAGCTGCGAGAGTGGTCTCATAAGCTTGAAATACCGGCTCAATGGAGATTTCTTGAAAAGCAATTCCCAAACGTTGAGCTAAAGTTCTCGCATCTTCTCGACTGGCAGATGAAGTGAATCGGCTCGGTAAACTCACTCCCCAAACGTTTTCTTTTCCAAGAGCCGCCACTGCTAAGACAGCGGCCACGCTACTGTCGATGCCACCGCTCAAGCCAATGCAAGCTCGGCGCTGATGGGTTTTTTTTAAAGTAATCTTGCACGCCTAAAACTAAACTTTCCCATAACCAATCTTCAGAAGTAGCGGGGGGCGTGGAGATACCCGAACTCACCCCAGACTCCCAAGTGATGGTGTGAGTTTTAAATGCGGGGGCTCGAGCCACTATTTCACCTTGAGCGTTTGCAATTAAACTCGAACCATCAAAAATCAGCTCATCGTTTGCCCCCACTTGATTGCAGAAAAAAACAGGACAGTTCAACTCTTTAGCTACATCGCCCACTAATTTCTGGCGCACTTGAGGTTTTCCCAGTTCAAACGGAGATGCCGAAAGAACAAACAGCCCATTCAACCCCTGAGCTTTTAATTCTTTGAGCGGGTCTTCGAGATACTGAGTTTCGAGAAAACCGGACTGATTCCAAATATCCTCACAAATGGCTAATCCAAACCGCTGGCCTTTCCACTCAAAACTTCCAGGCCGTGTTCCAGCCTCAAAGAATCTGTCCTCTTCGAAAATATCGTAACTGGGCAAAAGGCGTTTGTGATAAACGCAGATTTCTTTTTGGTCCCGATAGACGAATGCACTGTTATAAAATTTCTTACCGAATCCAGACTGATTCATCGCAAGCGCTCCAACAATCACAGTCAGCCCAGAAGAATTTTTCCGAATGGTTTCTAATGCGGTTTGATTTTCTCGATACAAGCGCGGGTAAGCCAGCAGATCCCGAGGGGGATAGCCAATCACAGCAAGTTCAGGAAATAAGATCCCGTCGCAGCCTGCGATCTTGGCCGCTTCGAGATGTCCCAAAATCAACTGAAGATTTTGCTGAACATCGCCTACTCGGGGGTTGAATTGTGCAATTTGGAGTTTCACAAGCGCCAGCGGTTATAACCCAGTCCCCAGGAATTGCAACCGGGCGGCTTTTGACCTTGTGGGCTTTATCCAATAAAATAGAACTCTTTAGCGGATAGGCACCGATTTGGTCATACATATCTATATTGTTCTGATTCCCCTGGTTCTTCTCTTGGGAGCTCTGTTTGCAGCTGCGGAAGCAGCATTATTTTCTTTGAGTCAAACCCAATTGGAGTCCTTACGACGCTCACGCCCAAGCACTTACCGCGCCATCAATGCCCTGATTCGACGACCAGATGAGCTTTTGTCTACCATCGTAGTGGGTAATGAAGCATTGAGTATTTTAGTGGGGACTTTTGTAGTCTCCCTTTTGGAATTCTATTTTGGAAAATGGAATGAAACAGCAACCTCTTTGCTGGGATTCTCACGTCGACTTTCTTGCTGCTCCTTTTTCAGAAATTTTACCCAAAGTGCTCGCATTTCGAATGCCAGTACTGACTGCATCTCTTTTGGTTCATCCAGCAACTTGGATCCATGCATTCCTCACCCCATTCAGAAAACTACTGCAGGGGATCGCTAAGAGAACCATTCAATTGTTTGGACTGAGTACAGCTCCTCCTGCTGCTCTTTCTGAAAAAGATTTTTTAACACTCGTTGAAGTGGGTGCTGAGACAGGAAGCTTAGAACGCGCTGAAACGGAAATGATTTACAATGTGTTTCACCTAGGCGACCAAACAGTTTCTCACGTTATGACTCCGTGGAAATCTGTTTTTCAACTCTCCGATCAACTCAATGTTCAGGAAGTGCTCGCCAAGGTGAGAACAAAAACATTTTCGCGCATTCCCGTAGTCGCCAAGAAAGATGGACACTTAGTAGGCGTCCTGTACACAAAAGAACTTCTCAACCTGCTTCTTACAACACCACAAAAAGCTCAGGAAGAATATCTCTCGAGTGCCATTTTTCCACCGTACTATGTTTCAACGCACAAAAAAGTATCCCGTCTCTTCAGGGAATTTAGAACTAAAAAAGTACACATGGCGATTGTAGTTGATGAATATGGGAGACACTTGGGTGTAGTCACTCTTGAAGACATACTGAATGCTATTTTTAAAACCCAGCTCAAGACCACGGAGAACATGCCATGATGCCACTCCTCGGCTTAGGTTTTTTCGTGCTCGTAGCCCTGCTTCTCGAGGCTTTCTTTTCAGGATCTGAAATTGCTTTTATTTCTGCTAGCCGTCCTAAACTTTACAAAAAAGCCAAAGAAAATATCCCTAATGCTCTTCTCGCAAAATTCTTGATTGCCAAGCCCGAACGGCTTTTTTCAACCACGGTGGTGGGAACGAATCTCTGTATGAATTTAGTCACCACACTGGTTACGCTTTATACCATTCAAAGATATGGAATTGATAATGGTTGGATCAGTGCAGTCCTTCTCACTCCTCTCATACTGATTTTCGGAGAGTTTATTCCAAAATACATTGCACGGTCGCGAGCAGATGATTTAGTGCTGCGCTTGGCACGCCCGTTAAGTTTTGCAAGCGTGGTACTTTCTCCGCTCACCAAAGTTTTTGGGTTCTATGCAAAACTTCTAAAAGCATTGTTGGGGGAAAATACAGACAAGAGCTTTTTCCTCTCTCGAGAGGAAATTCAGGCAGCGCTTCCGTCAAGCCGCGGCTCTGACGTTACTCAGGCAGAGCGAAAACTCATTGCTCGAATTCTCAATTTTAATCAAATGACTGTGAAAGAAATGTTCAGGCCTTTGATTGAGGTTATTGCTGTAGAACAAGATCAGCCACTTGCTGAAGCTGTAAGGCTTTTTACAGAATCAGGGCATTCTCGATTACCGGTTTACGAAGAACGTATTGATAACATTGTGGGCGTTATTCAAGGATTTGATTGTTTAAGAGCTGCTGATTTACAGCAACCAGTTAAAAGCGCGATGCAGCCAGCGCTGTTTGTTCCTGAAAGTAAGCCTGTAGATGAATTACTGAGTGAATTGAAGACTCGTCCCATGGCTATTGTAGTGAATGAATTTGGTGGAGCAGATGGAATCATTACCATGGAAGATGTGATGGAAGAAGTCGTAGGGGAAATTGAAGATGAATACGACGAGCCCCCGCAACTTTACCGGAAGAGTAGCGAGAATACTTATATTGTTTCCGCTCGAATTGAAATGGACGACTTACGAGAACTGCTCAGGCTTCCTTTGCCAAGTGATGAAGATTACCAAACCCTAGGTGGATTCTTGCTGAAACACATGCAAAAGATTCCCAAGAAATGGGACTCCACCCTCATTGATGGGGTGGAGTACATCATTCAATCTGCAACCGATAGATCAATAGAAGAAGTTTACCTCATTGTTCACCAGCGCCCGTAGGGATTATAACCAGATCATTTTCGAAGATAGAGTGAATACACCTGGTTCCAATTATTTTCTATCTGTCCCTCTTGTGAGTACTGCTCTTGAAATTTTTTTCGTTCCTGATCGGAGGAGAACAGAACGCCCACATTAAATCCAACATTTTTTTCCACTTCTCCTCTACGAAGAACAATATATTGTGGTTGGAATTTTTCAACTGCACCAAAAAACCAACTCAACTTCCCCGACTTTCTCATTTCGAGGATTTCGGGCGATACTAAACCGGCTAAATCATAAACATGATTGCAGTCGGAAAAAAATCCAATGTACCCAATGGGTTCTAACATCACGGAACGACAGCCTGCCTTTTTTAAAAATAGTCCGAGATGAAGACCAGGGGAGTTCAGATCTCCTAAAACGAAAAACCCCGAATATCCAATAATGTGCATCAGTAGTATCCCGCCGTACACCCCTAAGACAATCGCGCTCGATATGGGTTTGCGAACCAGTTCAATCAGAATGGGTGTCATAACACCGAAAAAAATGAAGCACGGTATATGGCCGTACCATGGATACACTCCCGCTCCACCCAATGTTAGAAATAAAGAGTAGGTCAGTAAATACAGAAAGGCTCCCAGAAGCGCTGTTTTTTGATTGGTTCTCATAGCTCGCCACCGCAATACAGCAGTGAGAACCGCACCCAAAAAGCTCGCGTGATAGACCAGTTGAAATACCCACTTATATTTTTGAGGCCACGGGAAATTCAACCTCAGTAACTGATAAACTTTCTCTAGCCAGACCTTATAAAACATTGGACTGATAAAATTTATTTCACTTTGGAAACTTCCCTTAGCCAGCATCGAATGGGGGAAATAATAGCCGTATTTCTTTTTGCAAATCCAAAGGCACCCCAGAGTCAAAAAACTAACAACAACACCTGCAGTGAAAAGAGGCCTCCATTTTCTTTCCTGGTTAAGAAATAAGTAGGCTAATCCAAAGGAGCCGATAAAAAATACTGCGTCTAATCTTAATAACAGTATTGCTTGGGCTAATAACACAACCATTAACCACTTGTTTTTCGTTTGTTCATTGCTCACAAGTGCAATCCAAAACAACGCACAGAAAAGGATGAGTGGGCCCGTCTCCATGCCCATCGTAAAAAAATCAGCGGTGCTTGGAGCTAGAATCAAAGCGAAAAAAAGAAGCACTGATAAAAATCGTGAACCCGGAAACCAGTATCGACTCCACCAATAAAGTCCTAGAAGTCCCATCATGCCCCCAAAAAGGGAGATCAGATTACCTTGAGTTTCATCCGATATTGGGAGCAGAAATATCCAAGTCGTTAATAGGGCCCACAAAGGTGTTGTCGTACCCAAAACGTTTTGATCTTGGTTAAATACAAGACCGATTCCTCGGACCAAATTCCGAGAATGTCTTGCAGTAATAAATGAATCATCTATTACGGTCTGCCTTTGAACTAAATAGGGAATGGCCAGTAAAAGAGTTGCCAAAACAGCCAGCAGTACCAGTGTTGTTCTTTTTAAATAATAGGTTTTAGAAAAAGGCATGATCTTGTGCCCATGTATTTTAACATGGGCACGGCAAATTATAAGATTGAATGAGGACTTGATTGAGTCGGCGCCTTTGGCGCCGACCATTACCAGTCGAAATTCAATTCTTCGTCAAAATCCTCAACGCGATCCAAGCTCACTCCACCATCTTCCCGAAAAACTCCACTGCTAGAAGGCGAAGAAACACGAATCCCTGTATCGTACTCCAGGTTTTCATTCTCCGATGGATAGGCGTAAGGATCATCTTGCTGTTCTTCGCTATAAGGTTGGTAGTCGACCATGTTTTTTGGTCTTCTCCCACGACGACCCCTGGGTTTAGAAAAAGCAGGGTTCTTTGCTTGCTCTGCTTTTCTTTTCTCAATAGTGGCCAGCAACTTTTCGGAGATTTTCTTCTTGCTCTCCTCAGCACTGGCTACCGGAGCCGCCATCACCTGAACAGGCTTGATGGTTTTTGTTTTAGCAATACGAACCGCTGGTTTTGTTTTTGGCGCCAGCTTGGTTCGTGGCTTTTTTGTTACTTTGGCTTTTTTAACGCCTCTGCCGACTTTTGACTTTACAGCTCTGGCCATAAGCCCCCCTCCCATGACCCAGTACTGCGATCAGATTTTTTTACTGTTATATGTCAGTCTTAAAAGACGATTACTTAAGATCCAGTGATAATGGGTTTTTTCTTTAAAATCAATATTAAAACTCGACAAGCCATTCGAGTTTAGGCATTTTTTTCCAATAAATTTTTTATTCGGAGGAACTATGGCCAAGAAAAAAGCAGCGAAAAAGAAATCGCGCAAGGCAGCAAAAAAGAAAACAACTAAGAAAAAAGTCGCAAAAAAGAGACCTGTTAAGAAGAAGAAAGTTGCTAAAAAGAAAGCTGTGAAGAAAAAAGCAGCGAAACGATCTTCTCCAAAACGCGCTCCTAAAAAACGCCCCGCACCAAAAACTGCAGCTCGAAAACCTGCAGTGGAAGTGGTTGAAGAGGAAGAAGGCATGGTCACCACGGTGGCTGGCCTAGCTTCAGGATTTGGAGCTTCTTCGCTCTATCAATCCCATCAAGGGAACGGTTTCGAAGAATAAAACCTGTGGATTGTTTTTAAAAGGCACTCTGTAAAGAGTGCCTTTTTTTATTTGAGAAACTTTCTAACGGCATTGAGAGCAAAAGAGGCCGCTCCCCACTGCAAAAGAGCTCGCGACCGTGGGGGAAGTCCAATGCGCTCTGTCAGCAGTTTTCCTTCCCTATTGGCCACCGCAATCCAGACAGTCCCGAGAGGCTCATCTGCTGTTCCTCCTGTGGGACCCATGTAACCGGTAATTCCAAGAGCAATGTCACACCCACTTTTTGCCAAGGCCGCTTGGGCTAATTGAACAGAACACTGCTGAGAAACTGCGTCAGTGGATTGGTTTAGCCTGATGCCTAACATGTCTTGTTTAGCAGCGATTTGATAAGTCACAAATCCTCCCCACACCCAATCAGAAGCTCCAGAGATTTGAGTGAGTCTTTGGACGACAAGCCCGCCAGTGCACGATTCAGCACACACGATATTTTTCTTTTTTGATTTCAGCAAATCAAGAACCCAAGTTTCAAGATCTCTATCCTCTCGACCATAACAGAACGGCTCCAGCCGAGATTCGATTTCAGGTTTCCACTTCTCAATGAGGCTCTTTCTTTTCTGAGGATCCGGAGCATGACAATATAAATAGAGATAATTCTCCGGAAAGCGAGTCCGGTATCCCAACCACATACCGTCAGGCAGCGAAGACTCTATCGGGTCCATCAATCGCTGAACCTCCGATTCTACAATTCCAATACAACGCCACACACAGCTTTCAACTTCGCCTGAGACAGGAGAATTTCTTTTAATTACTGACATCACACTGTGATGAAACATGGGCTTCATTTCATCGGGAACTCCTGGAAGGAAAAAAAACTGGCACTGCCCCAATGAAATTCTGAACCCTGGCGCTGCTCCCACAAAGTTGGGAATCACTTCACTACCCTCGGGCACTCGCACTTGCTTCAAGGTCTGTTCAGTCAGCGATCTTTGGCGCGAATTGAGATAGGCAATGAGTCGTTCTCGAGAGGCAGGATCTTCTACCAATGGCTTTTGAATCAACTCGGCTACTACTGCCGCGGTAATGTCATCGGATGTGGGCCCTAAGCCACCAAAACAAACCACTACGTGGGCGCGAGCAGCCAACTCGCCAATGGCTGACTGGATGGCTTTTTTTTCATCGGGAATCACATTCTGGCGGGAAAGACGGAACCCGTTTTCAAAAAGCGCCCCTCCAACAAAAGCAGAGTTCGAGTCCGCTATTTTTCCAGTGAGTAACTCATCTCCGATGGCTAGAGTTTCAACAATGAGCAGACTATTCAAGAGAGGACTGTCCTTTCAGCTAGGATTTTTTTCGAACGATCACTTTCTTTTCAAGTTTCTTTCGTTCTTCCTCACGCACTTTTGCAGCTTCCAGCTTTCTTGTTTCCATTTCGGAGTGAAGTACTTTTAATTTTTCTAACCACTTGGGTAACTCTTCCACATCCGTTACTTGAAAGCGCACCATTTCTTTTAAACAACTCGATGCCACGAGCATTTTTTTTCCTGCTCGATTTTTAATGACAAATAAATCCATGGCATGTGGCTCTCCACACAATTCACAGCCATGAGGTTCCTCGTAACAATGGCCGCTCACGCACGTCACCAAAGGTGTCCCTTCAATGAAAGCTTGCATGCGCACTGCCATTTTTCTTCTCAAGCGCTCTTTTTCAAGTGGATCCAAAGCCATAACGGGCTACAGGTGTACCAAAGGGTCTGTTCTGAATCAACTTGAAGGGTATTTGCTCGCCTACTGGCGTTTAAAGGGGACTCGTGTTAGGAGCGGGTATGGCTGATTCTCGCCCTATTGGTGTTTTTGATTCGGGCTTAGGCGGCCTCTCAGTTTTGAGAGAGTTGAGCTTAGCAATGCCCCAAGAGCGTTTCATTTATTTAGGTGACATCGCTCGACTGCCTTACGGTACCAAATCCCAAGCAGTTGTATCTAAATATTCAATATCTTGTGGGAATTTCCTGGTTCAGCAAGGGATCAAAGCGCTCGTAGTGGCTTGCAATACGGCTTCAGCACTCGCTTTACCTCTCTTGCAACAAGAATTAGGGATTCCCGTAGTGGGTGTGATTGAACCCGGTGTTTCTGCGGCGTTATCGGTGCCCTCTGAGGAAACCATTTTAGTCTTGGCAACGGAAGGAACGGTAAAAAGCGAAGCTTACTTGCAGGCGTTTGCTCGTAGAAATCCTTCCCGGCACGTGATTCAGCTGGCCTGTCCGCTGCTTGTACCTTTAGCTGAAGAAGGCTGGTTTGAGCATTCCATTACGGAGTCCGTGATCCGAACTTATTTATCTCAAGTCAAAGCACATTCCTATGGAGTCGTTTTATTAGGATGTACTCATTATCCACTTTTAGAAAAAAGTTTCTCTCATGTTCTTGAATCTGGAAAACAAAGTGTTCATGGCGCTCATATTCTCGCCCAAGAACTGCATCAGTTACTTCGAGAAAAAAACTTACTGACCTCTCAACCCAATACCCAGGGAATTCAGTTTTTCTCTACCGATCGAATCAAAACATCACTCCCTATCCTTCGAGCACTTTTTCAGGAAGATATTCACTTTTCGCTCGTAGATCTTTAATATGTGTCCCATGAAATCAATTTTGAATGGGCTTTTGAGTTTTTTTGTTTTTGCTTGCCCTCTTTGGGCTCAAGAATCCCTGCAAATGGGTACTTCGGTTTCGCATTTCTACGAAGCTCGCTCCACTTTTGTGAATCCCGCCGCCTTGGCGTATCAAAGCCAACTCAACGGAACCGGTTTATTGTCCTCTTTCTCTTGGGCGTGGCAAAGCTCTCCGAATGAATTTGGTGTTGGTTTGTCCTGGGGAAACTGGGGACTTGGGCTTGAGAGAGAGCGTTATTCACTTGCTAGCAGTTTAGCTTTTGGACCTTACCTTTTTGGCGGGACTCGAATCGTTTGGAATGGGAATCGGTCACCTCAGCTCGATCTCGGTTTGCAAATCCGTCCGAATACTTGGATTGCGGGAGGAATTCTGGCAAACCAAACTCAGACTGCAGTGGGACTCACTCTCCGTCCTCTTGAATCTCTGATGCTTCAAGCGGATTTTGAAACTCCCACTGAAAAACCTGGTTCTCGTTGGAACACTCAACTGCAAGCGCTTTGGGAATTACGAACAGGTCTTTCTATTCTGGGGGGATATGCCAACGAAAAGAAGACCTATGTCGGCTTCCAGTTAGACTTGGGACGAACTTCACTGTTTACTGTAGGCCAATCCCAACCTGCCGAACGCGCAGTGGTCTCACACGCACAATTTGCTTTTTATCAAAAACCTTCTGCTTTCGAAGGTGCCCAAGCATTACACCTCAAGATCGATGGTGATTTGGAAGAACGAGGAGAGGTTCGAAGCTTTTTCTCCTTGGGCACCGATTCTTTCTCAGAAGTTTTATGGAAGATCAAAAAGTGTCGTGAAAATAATTCCGTAAAAACTATTTATTTAGAATTAGAATCTTTTCCACTAGGAATGGGCGCCGCTTCTGAGCTTTTTGAAGCTTTATGGAAAGCGCGACAATCTGGAAAAAAAATACATGTCAGCTTGGGAAATGCCCGGTTGAAAGAATACCTCATCGCCTCCGTTGCCCATCAGATTGCCTTGGCACCCTCGGGAAGCTTGGAACTCTTAGGTCCCAAATCTGAACGATATTACCTCAAAGGAACGCTGGAGCGCGTGGGAATAGAAGCTGAAATGGTCGCAAAGGGGGCTTATAAAAGTGCTCCCGAAATGTTCACTCAGAAAAAAGCCAGCGAAAAAAGCCGAGAAAATATTTTTGCTACTTTGAAAGAGGCTGAAGCGGAACTCACTGAAATGATTCAACGGAGCGGCCGAATCTCTGCTCCGCAATGGAAAAAAGCCAGAGAACTGGGAGTGCTATCCAATTTAGAAGCGCTTGAACTCAAACTGATTGATCGAGTCGCTGACGCTCCGGAATCTTTTAGACAAATTGCTGATGAACATCACATGCGAAGCAGCCTTCAAGAGGGCTCATCGCGTTTGGCTTTGAAGCCCAAAATTGCTTTGGTGATAGCAGAAGGGGATATTATTCAAAAAAAGTTCAAGTGGTTGGGTTTAGTGGGCAGTTCCCAGATCACTCCGGAGCAGGTTCGGGAGCAATTGGAACAGGTCGTGAATGACCCCTTAATCGAAGCAGTGGTTTTTCGTATTTCTTCCGGAGGAGGAGATGTTCTTGCGAGCCAATTGATTGCTAATCAGTTGAAAGTTCTCAACTCCAAAAAACCTGTCGTCATCAGCATGGGGGATGTGGCTGCTAGTGGCGGTTATTTTCTGTCTGTTCCGGCATCGAGTGTTTACGCCTCTCCGTTAACGCTCACCGGTTCGATAGGAGTCTTTGCCGGAAAGCCAAGTTTTGAGGCGCTCTATAAGAAAATTGATTTGCAGAAAGAGATTCTAACACTCGCTCCATTTCCGGGCCTCTATGATGAAGCCCGTCGTTGGTCTTTAACTGATCGAGCGGTGATCGAACGGCAGGTAAATCATTACTACAAAAATTTCGTAGATTTTGTTGCAGTTCATCGTAAGTTAGCAACTACTGAAGTGGAGCGTTTCGCACAAGGTCGTGTTTGGTTAGGACGCAAAGCTCAGCAACTCAAGCTCGTCGATGCTTTGGGCGGACCGATTGAAGCTTTTGAAAAAGCTCGAGATCTGGCGGGACTTAAAGACTTTGAAATCAAGATCATATATCCAAAGATTCCCTTTTTTGAATCTCTCAACCCATTGTCAGGGGTATCACAAAGCGTCACTCCTCTTTTGAAAGAACTCAAGCCGGCTCTGCTCTCTGACCAACCGCTTCTTTATTGGTCAAGTGAAACTCTGCGATAATCACCTGAGCCTGATATACTGAAGGTCTATTCTGTTTGGCTGAATCAGCTATCTTAATTGGAGACCCATGGTGAGAAAATTCTTGTCAACCGTTTCAAATTTTATTTGGAACATTTGCACCTTTGGTTTCCAAAAAAAGTATGAGGTGCCGCGCTACGGAATGTATCGAAAGCTTGAGAATTTATTTTCTTCTGAAAATAATGAGGTTCTCTCCATCAGCCACTCCAATCATTTAGCTAAAATTATCGGCTTGAAAAACTTCAAAATCACAGAGGCTAATTATCCCCAATCTAATATCTTAAATTTAAAATATCCCGATAACACTTTTGATTTCGTCATATCTGATCAGGTTTTTGAACACATTGATGGCGATCCTCAAAAAGCTTTTGATGAGTGCATGAGGGTTTTGAAAGTGGGCGGGATAGCCGTTCACACCACTTGTTTTATGACAGCCTATCATGGACCTGGCGATTATTGGCGTTGGTCATTCGAAGGCTTAAAAAAGTTGGCTAAAGACCATCTAGTGATACAAGCTGAGCAGGCCGGGAGCCCGGTAGTTCACTTGTTAAATTTTCTTGGGCTTATTTGGGCAAAGGTTCCTGACTGCAAGTGGCACCCCTTTAATTACCTTTGCAGAATCAATTGGCCCTCTTGGAGCAATACCGTTTGGGTAGTAGCTAAAAAAAGATAAGTGATCGGCGTTATGAACCCATTCTCCAAATTCAAACAATCCGTCATTTTTATGAGTCCTACCGATGAAATGCGTCACCCTTATGAAGCCCTGCTGGAAAAAATTTCAGTGCATACCGAATGGGTTTCCTCATTTAAAGAACTCACAACAATCACCGAAGTACAGCCTTTAGCGGTGATTATTGATATTGATCCGCTGAGCCGCCCCCTCGAGCCACACTTAGAAAGTGTGCGATTTCAGTTTCCCAAATCAGAACTGATTGCGCTCTCAAGCACAGATTCTGCGACTACTGCGCTTTTGGTGATTCGATCTGGATTTGCTGATTTCTTACTAAAACCCATCAGTCCGGAAGAGCTCCTGTGGTCAATCAAAAAATCGATACAAAGGCTGGAAGTTTTTCAGAAGTTTGAAGAGCCCGAAACTCACTTGGTCAGAGCCCTTTCCCAGATTTCGAGTTGCTCCACTCCCTCTCTCGTGCGTCTCACCACTCTCGAATTTTTGAAAGGTTATTTTGATTCGAAGGGAGCTGCTTGGCTTTCCCTCAAGCCCACTCCGTCCATTTTGTGTTCGTTTCCTAAAGGCTTTGATGAAAAAGCCATTCTCTCTTCTCTTTCCTCAAAAAACTTTAAGGTTTCAGCCCCTCCAGCTATGACTTGGTCATCTCAGCTCCTCAGAAATCAGGTGTTTTTATCCTGCTTTGAGGGCAACCAAGCTCTGTACCTCTGGAGTATTGAAAAAGCAGTTACGGAAGACCAACTGTTGATGGCTAAAACACTTCTTGAGCACGCAGAATTATCTTTGCTTAATCTTGAAAAGTTCGAGGAAATTAAACACCTCTCTTTTGTAGATGAATTAACAGGCCTCTACAACTCTCGTTACTTAAAGTATGCTCTGACCAACGCGATCAATCGTTCCAGATCCAAAAACCGAAACTTTGGAGTGCTTTTCATCGATGTCGATCATTTCAAATCCATCAACAATAAGCACGGACATATCGTTGGCAGTGATTTTCTGATAGCCATTGGTAAGTCCGTTCGGAACAGCGTTCGAGAAAACGATCTGGTTTTCAGGTACGGGGGAGATGAATTCATCGTTATTTTAGGTGATACTGAACTCGAAGGTGCTAAAGTTATAGCCGAAAGAATTCGTTCGGGAATTGAAAAACGCCTTTTCTCTATCCAACAATTGAAGTTACAAACAACAGTCAGTATCGGAATTGCAATGTTCCCCGAACATGCACAAACCCAAGAAGCCTTGCTCCAACTGGCAGATACCGCGATGTACTCGGCCAAAGAACGCTCTAGGAATGTGGTAGAAATCTACCGTCCTGAAGAGATGAAGAAACCACAAAAAGTGGCCAGCTAACCCCCCTCAACCCTGTTTCTTGATTCGTCCCTCAACCTCTGATAGAAGACTCTCTTCAATATTGTGGGCGGGTAGCTCAGCTGGGAGAGCATCAGGCTGGCAGTCTGAGGGTCGTGGGTTCGATCCCCATCCCGTCCACCAATTCCACCTTTAGAATACACCCCTTTTAAGGCCCAGTACTTGCTCCGTAGGTTGCCAGGATGTGGGTAACCATGCGAAGCCTCAAAACTCATCGGTTTAAACTGTACAGAATGCTGACAATCGCTGGGCTTTTTTTGCTGCCTGTGCGGCTCTTAGTAGGGCTTCCGGAAGTTGAGGTTGTCAAAGGAAATGCCGGTAGCGCGGATCAAGCCATAAAAACACTCTACGTAGCAGCACCTTCCAGCAATACCAGCCCCGAACTCAACAAGCTTATTTTTACTGAGAACCTCGTGGAAGTAGAGGCTCAAGCCATTGATAGACTCATCCGGGATCCATCAGTTCCCAATTCGGAAAAGGAAGTCACCCTAGTTCGCTATACGTTAGGCCACCCAAAAATCACAGAAGCTTTGATCCGGGCTAAAGAAAGTGGCGTTCGAGTAAAGTTGATCACAGATCTCAACCCGGTCATGGAGGGAGATTTTTCGAATATCCAGGGTAATATCACCTCAGCTTTCTCTAAAGCAAAACTGAAAGACCCTGAAAAAAGCCCCGGGGCAAAAGTGATCAGTGATCTCCTTGCAGCGGGATTCGAGCTTAAAAAGGATATTCTTTCCCAACCACTCTATAATCCAGAATTGGAGCGCAAACCCATCATGCATGAAAAGGCGCTACTCCTTCGTGCAGGTCCTAAAAAGAATCTGTTTTTCGGTACCGCCAATTTAGCTCCCAACCCTCGGTATAATCGTATTTTTGAGGTCGAAGATGCCGCTTTTTTTGATGCCTATCAAAAACATGTCGCTGATCTGGAAGATATTTACAAAAAGGGCAAGGAAACTAAGGAAATCGCAGACAATCCCAGAACCTTAATTCAGTTTCAAGATGGCTCCAGCATGGAACTAGCTTTTACCGATGGGAAACACAATCCCAATGAACGAATTTCCGAGATCTTAGAAAATAATCAGTTAGAGCACATAGTCCTTTCCCACTTCGTGATCACCCACCGAGATTTTTTAGAATCTCTCGGAGAAGCCATGCGAAAAAATCCAAAAGCGACTGGGTTTGCAGTGGCGGATGATCGCTTCGCCGCGCTGAGAGGTTGGGGCTTGGGAGCGGCGCTCACTGGCGTCGATGTTTTGGATCCGTTTCATCGAAAAACAACGGGCCTAACGCCCGAAGCATTTAATCGCATTGAGAGCTACGTGTATCAACGCCCTGCAATTGATCCGGAAACCGGAAAGCTGCGGATAGAGCGCAGTGAAGAAGGTCCTCCAGCGGCTCGCCATGTTTGGCACGACAAAACGACTCTGATTGATTTCATTGACTCCCAGGGCAAGCCCCAAACTGCAGTGTTCACTGGTAGCTTTAACTTAAGCAACAATGTCGCCAATTCTGAATTCCAGGTTCAACTGAATTTGCCTAGAGATTCCTGGCTAAGAAAAGCAGTCAATCACAGTGTCGTTCATGTAGCTCAGAGTGAGCCCCAATGGGCCGTTCCAAATTTAGAAGCCTCACTTCGAAATGCGATGGGGCTGGTATTTGGCCTCACTGACATAGAAATCTCAAGAGAACTGAGCCAAAAGCTTCTTAAATCAATAGACGAACGTAACTTTGAAGGTATGAGGCAGCACATTTCCCAAATTGGCTCCCTCTCCACACAGCTTTCTTGGAAGCTAGACCCAGACTCCAAAACCGAACGCTTAAAACAATTCGTAGATTTTCTAACGTGGTATGAAAAACACATCCCCCCATCCAAAGCCGAGTTAGAAGTAAGGGCCCAAAGAATCATTGGAACTGCGCTCGTTATTTCTCAACCCAAAATGGCTGATCATTTGAAAGCGATTATTTTGAGCAAAGTAATTGATCGGCCACAATTAACCATTCAACAGCATCAATCTCTTCTCAATGGCGCTTTTAAACAGCTCGGCTTAGGAGAAATCAATCCTTGGTCGGGCATGAAGTCGACACTGCTTTCGATTGAGTCTATTTTTTCTCCGGAATTTATGAAAGCATTTGAGACTGAGGGTCCCCATCAGGAAAAAGTACTACAAGCACTTCAAAAAGCTTTAGATTCTAATGATGCAAGCTGGAAAGGTCCTGCTTTTCCAACGCTCATCAAGGCTTTAAGCTCTGAAAAAGATGCTTCGGTGCTCACGGTTTTAACAAATGGAATGATTACCACCGACGCCCTTGCACAGGTATTGGATTGGTTGGATTCAAATCGCTCTCGTTTGAATATTGAAAATCCGTTGGTGGAATTACCTAAGGGCCACATTATGGATACGAGCGATAAAGAAAAACTAGAAAATCGGCTCACTAAATTGTTTACTTCGCAGGCGAAGCGAGGAGTGGTTGCAAGCTTCGTCCAAAGCGAGGATCCCAATCTGATATCCATTTTAAATAAAATTAAAAGACAACAGAATAGTGAACTGGCCGAGTTTGAAATCAAAGTGCCCAGCAAAAGAACTCAGAAAAATCGACCGGATGGTGAAGTTGAGTACGAACCCATCCAAACTCAAAATTGTACTTCTTTATTTGGGCTCCTCTCGAGCTTTTAGTCCAGCCATCCCAATAATCCACGGAATCAATTGGGGCCAGTATTGGTTAATCCATAGGATGAGCTTCCCATGCATGGTGATCACTTGCTGAGCTTTTCTCTTTCTGATGGCCTTAAGAATTTCTTTCACAGCTGCGGGAGTACTCATGCGAATCCAGCCCGGAATCGGGTCCGGATGCCCAGCTTTTAATATGCCCTGATTATCAACTCGCCGAATATCAGAATCAACAAACCCAGGGGCGATATGCGTCACTGCTATTCCCCGGGATTTCCACTCGTATCGTAGCGCTGTTGCTAAAGCCCTGATACAGAATTTGCTCATGGTATAGGCGGAATTTCCAGGCAATGGAACAAACCCGGCTACACTACCAATCAGGACTAACTGTCCTTGTGTACTTTCAAGGGCTTTTTCGGCTGCATAGACCGTGTTCAAAACCCCAAAGACATTGGTTTCTAATTGTACGATAATCTTCGATACTGAGGTCACTGACATTTCCAGCCACCCCGAATCCCGCATTGGCTATGGCAATATCTAGTTTTCCAAAAGACCGAAGACAGTGCTCAACAGCGGTTACAAGATCTTGAGGCTGAGTGACATCTCCCGCTAAAATTGAAATCTGTTGGCCCGAGGGATCGAGTTCCTCTGCCAATTCTTTGATTTTATCTTCACGCCGAGCCAACAAAAACAAGAAGGCCCCTTGTGAAAAAAGCTGTTAGCTAACTCATAACCGATTCCTGAAGAAGCCCCCGTGATGAGAACAACTTTTTTTTCTAAGGTTCGATGAGCCATCACTCACCTCGTTTTTTCTGTAAACGAATTCGCCCTAACCATTCTAACTGATCCGTCTGCGCAAACATATCAAAGGCCTGGAGTTCAAACAGTTCTAATCCATTAGACTTAAATTCAATGAGATCTCGAGCAAAACTTTCCAAGCTACAAGACATGTATACCAGTTCTGTTTTTTGAATGCGTTGGAGAGTGTTTATCAGAACAGAACGAGCCTCGCCATGAATTCCTCGACGACTTGGATTGGCAATGATCACATCAGGCTCAGAGAACCTCACTGGAACTTCTTGCAGACACTTCTCTACTAAACCACATTGAATAGATACTTTTTGATTCAATCCGTTTTTTTCTGCATTGAGTTTGCCCAATTGGATCGCCTCACTATTTTCCTCAACGCTCAGCACATTCTCAAAAACTCCCCCCAGAAGACATGAGATAGGTCCCAAACCGGAGAAAAGATCCCAAGCCACTTGCCTTTTACTTTGCTTTTCTCCAATGGCTCGAATTCTTCGATATATATTCTCCGCTTGCCAGGGATTGACTTGAAAAAAACTAGTAGGCCCCAACTCTAGCGTAATATCGGAGATTTTTTCTGAAATACTCTGTTGCTGCGTCAGAAGGAGTGTCTTCTCACCCCAAATGGCATTGCTTGTTCCCTGGTGAATATTCATAGCCACCACTTGAATGGGCAGCTCTTTCTCCAGCAAGCGCTGGGTGATTTCTGAAAGTTCCCTCTCCATGGGCTTAGCGACTACCCAAGTCATCATCAACTCCGTACCTTCCTGATTGCTTCGAGCAATGAGATATTTGAGATGACCCACTTGCTGAGTTTGATCATAGGGTTGTAATCCCGAACTTTCGAGAACGGGATGGAGCAGTTTCAGAAGCTTTCTCAAAGGTGCAGTGTGAAGAGGACAAGAAGTGAGATCAGGACCCAAATCATGGGTGCCCGGAGTATACAGACTGAATCTGAACCGACTGGGTGCTTTTCCGTGTTGATTCGAAGCAGGGCCCACAACCAATTTAAAAACAGT